>JBFHEL010000303.1:0-5182 GCA_041584155.1 Saccharicrinis sp. | reverse complement strand
TTATTCCAATCATAGAGCACATCTTGTTCAACTCTACCCATAATAAAGGTACCACCTTCAATGAACCTCAAACCGGGTCCTACTCCTTGTTCATAGCCGGAATAATACTCAAATCCTCCATTATCAGGAGTATTGTATTCCCATCCGGTCACCGAAGACACATTGCCCGAACCCCCTTTACTACAGGAAGTTGCAGCCAAGAACCCCAGTGCAAGTACAACATAAAATAATCTAGTTTTAAACTTCATAGCGAAATATAATCTTAAATTTTTCCTAATTTACAGCTTTCGTGAAATAAAGCATCTTGAGCCTTATACTGCAAAAATAGAAAAAGGTTATAATCTAAAAATCTTTCTTTACTTTTTTTTTATTATTCGATGCCATCATAACTACAAATCAAACATCAGTGTAAAATCATTATATCATACACAACGTTCATTTTATCGATTTCTTATTTAAAGCATGAATTTTTTTATCGTTTTTTTACATTTGTCGCTGCAATATACCAATAAAATAAAACAAGTTGTAAATTATTACGTTATAACATTAAATTCCGCTTAGCTACAATATGTATACAATGAAAAAAGTAAAGAATGGATTGTGGGGACTGATTTTGTTACTAACCACCAATATATGGGGACAGGACAAACAAGTGATGCATGAGAAAATAATATGGAACAAACCTGTTTCCTATATGTCGGGCGACAAAGAAATTACTTTTTTTGATTTTGACCACATGGGTGATATTGACCCTGAAACAAACTTGTCAAAATATATAAGAAGCATCTCATTGCCTGATGGCATTGATTATACTACGGTAAAGGTAGAAATAACCAATATGCAATATATATGGCCTACACCAAAGGAACACCTAGCCTTTAAAAATAAGATTTTAAATACTGAGCTTTCTCTTGAGGTTAATATCTCCCAAACGGGGCATCAGTATTTTGCTGATATATCACTTATACCGGTAAAAAGAGATCCCAACGCCAGCACTTTTCAAAAACTCTCAGCATATGATCTGGAGATTAGTTATGACACCGTTCAACAAACAACACTGAAAAGTACGTCATCCTATGCACAAACCTTTGCCGAAAATTCCGTTTTAAGCGAGGGGAGCTGGAGTAAAATACAAATTTCAGAGAGTGGAATTTACAAAATAAGTTATACCACACTCAAAAACTGGGGGATTAGCAACCCTGAAAATGTTGGTATTTATGGTAATGGCGGTGCTTTACTCCCCCAAGCAAACGACGAGGAAAGAGATGACGATCTGGTAGAAAATGCAGTATGGCATTACAATAGTTCTGTTTACTTTTATGCTGAAGGACCGATAACATGGGAGTATAATACTTCATCGGATATGTTTATCCATGAAAAACATCCCTATAGTGATTATTCCTATTACTTTATCACCGAAAAAGATGAAGAATCTAAATCCATTGAAGATTCGGAGTTAATGTCTGATACTTATACTGAAGAGACAGATTATTTTAACGATTATGACTATTATGAAGAGAATAGCCTTAACCTGATTGAATCGGGAAGTAAATGGCTGGGTGACCGGTTTGATTACTATGGCGATAGAGAAATAGACTATAGCTTTACCTTCGATAATATAGTTTTTGGCTCTGATGTCAAAACATATATTGCACTCACGAGTCGTTCATCAAGCACCTCAACTTTTATTGCATCGCACAACGAAACAACATTTGGCAGTGTAAATATCGCAAGTGTTTCAACAGATGACGATACCGGATATTATGCCCGTGAAGGGGTTATCGACGACACATTTGAAGCTGATAGCGATGACGCTTCTATTACACTAAGCTATGATCAGGATAACACCTCATCTATTGGTTACCTGGATTACATAAGCATCAATGTCAATCGCGAACTTATCTTTGTTGATGATGAGTTACAATTTAGAAATAACGATTTAACGGAGAATGGAAGAATTGTTAAATACAACCTTTCCTCCTGCCCAAGTAATATGGTATTATGGGATGTGAGCAATCCACTTATTCCTCTTAATATTGATATTTCGGTGAGCAATTCCTCGTGTTCTTTTAACTATGATGCTTCTACATTAAAGTATTTTGTGGCCTTTGATCCTACCGGGAGTTTTCCTTCTCCTGAATTTGTTGAAAACATTGACAACCAAAATCTTCATGGTCTGGATAATGTCAGCTATCTGATTGTCTGTCATCCTGATTTTGAAGAACAAGCCGAACGCCTGGGAGAAATTCATAACGCATACAATGGATTAAGTTATGTAGTAGCCACTACTGATCAAATATACAATGAGTTTTCATCGGGTAAACCCGACGTTACTGCCATTAGAAGTTTTGCTAAGATGTTTTACGACAGGGCTGGTGACGATGATGACCTTAAACCTAAGAATATGTTACTCTTTGGAGATGGCTCCTATGATAACAGACCCGATATTGACGACAACACCAACTACGTAATTACCTATCAATCTGAAAACTCCATACACCAGACCAACTCCTACGTATCCGATGATTACTTCGGGTTCCTGGATGACTCTGAAGGTGACAGTATGACTTCCGATAAACTGGATATAGGAATTGGTCGTTTTCCGGTGGCCTCTGTTGATGAGGCAACCAATGCTGTAGATAAAACCTATTATTACCTGAATGACCAAACATCGGATTCCTGGAAAAGTCAGCTAACTTTTGTTGGTGATGATGGAGATAGTAATATTCACATGCAACATGCAGATAACCTGGCAGAAAAAGTAGATAGCAACTATCCTCAGTTTAATATTGAGAAGATCTATTTTGATGCTTACGAAAAGGAAACAAGCACCGTAGACGAAAGTTACCCGGATGTGGAAGATGCTATTTACGATGCCATAGATAATGGAACATTAGTGTTTAATTACACAGGACATGGAGGCACAACTGCTTTAGCTCATGAATATGTGATTACTACTTCTCATATTGAAACCTGGAATAACATCAATAAGCTCCCAATTTTCATTACAGCTACCTGTGAATTCAGTCGTTTTGATGAAAATGATGATCCTACCGCAGGAGAAAATATTTTCCTTAGTGAAATTGGCGGAGGCATTGCCTTATATTCAACAACCAGGATTGTGTACTCCAGTCTTAATTACGTAATAAATAACGCCCTTTACAACTACATCTTTGAACTGGATGAAGATGGCGAACCTCTGACCTTTGGTGAAATTATGAAATATACCAAACACGACTCAGGATCCAGCGTTAATAAACTAAACTTCACCCTTTTAGGCGACCCTGCTCTTCAGCCCTTATATCCCAGGTACAATGCCAATACACTAACACTAAATGGTACATCCATTACTGAATCGACAGATACCTTAACTGCATTAAGCCATAACACGTTAACAGGAAATATTCTTGATGCTTCGGAAGATATACAAACAGATTATAATGGAGAGATATATGTTTATGTATACGATAAAAAAACAGCAGTAACTACCCTTGATAACGAAGGAGATGGTGCTTTTGAATATGAAACCTACGAGAATTTAATTTTCAAAGGAACATCAACCATTACGGATGGCGAATTTTCATCAGAATTTACTGTACCTAAGGATATAAAGTATAATTACGACACCGGAAAAATTAGCTACTATGCCTACTCTGATGATGATGACCGAGAAGCCTTTGGTGCTTTTGATGATTTTATTGTAGGGGGTATGGATGATAACTATGATGACGATACCGAAGGCCCAGTCATTAGCCTGTATTTAAACGACCGCACTTTTACGTCGGGTAGCGAAACCACCTCTTCTCCCTTACTCTATGCCGACATATCAGATGAAAATGGCATAAACACTACTGGAAGCGGAATTGGTCATGACATAACCTGTACCATTGATGGCGACAGTAGTGATCCGGTGATTTTGAATGATTATTTCCAGGCCGATGCCAACAGTTATCAGAATGGCACCGTAGAATATCAACTGGATGAGCTAGAATCCGGGGAACACACCCTTACCGTGAAAGCCTGGGACACCTACAATAATTCTTCAGAAGCAAGTATATCATTTATTGTTTCCACTGATAGTCCAATGTCGGTAAGTAATAGTATGGTTTATCCTAACCCTGTAGAAGCAGGAGAGACCACCTATTTTTATTTCGAACATGATGAACCTAATACAACCTTAAACCTTACTATTTCAATTTACACTTTAAAAGGTCAGCTTATAGATAATGAAAGCACCTCTGTCGTTTCTTTATATAACACCATATCTCCTGTAGAATGGGATATTACCTACGACGCAGGACTTTATCTCTATAAAATAGAAATAACATCAGAAACAGGCCGAAAAGGTGAAGTTTCAGGAAAAATTTTGGTAACTCAATAATAAAATTCCTTAATTTGAGTTTACCTTTGTAGTCGGATTTAAAAATAGATGAAAAACAAAGTATATGCGTAATAACTTTTTAAAATCAATGGCTGTTTTAGCATTTACCATGCTAATATCACTCCATTCTTATGCTCAGGATGATGTTGTAGACCAAAGTGTTTACATGTCCACAGCAGCTCCTTTCTTAAATATCACACCTGAATCGAGAGGAGGCGCAATGGGTGATGCCGGGGTAGCCACAGCTCCTGACATTAACTCCCAACACTGGAACTCGGCTAAATATGCATTTCTGGATCAGGATATGGGCGTTTCTCTTTCATATACTCCTTGGTTACGTAATCTGGTAAGCGATATTAACCTGTATTACCTTACCTATTTTAAACGTATTGATAATATGCAAACCTTTAGTGCATCGTTAAGATACTTTTCCTTAGGTACCATCACTTACCGAGAATCGGCTGATGATGTTGGTTATACTGGTCAACCCAATGAATTTGCTATTGATGCTGCATATGCACGCAAATTATCAGATGTCATTTCCGGATCGGTGGCCTTCAGATACATACGCTCCGATATCACCAATGGAGCCTCCGATGATGCAGTTCCTGGAAATGCTTTTGCTGCGGACCTTAGTTTTTACTATCAGGACATGGTTAAATGGGGAGGCAGGAAAGGTGATTTTTCAGCAGGTTTTAATATTCGTAATATCGGATCCAAAATATCATATGACGATGGCGTAACCAAAGAATTTTTGCCTACCTATTTACATTTAGGAGGAGCCTACAGTACTGAAATAGA
>JBFHEL010000302.1:0-5244 GCA_041584155.1 Saccharicrinis sp. | reverse complement strand
GCCTGGGTAATCTCATTTTGGTATGCTGCATAGGTGATGGTTGTATTATTAACTTCTCCTATTTCCATTGAGTTAGCCTGTTGACCACCTCCATTACCCTTTAAAAAATCACCAAGGATAAAGGCAAATAAGGCAAGTCCTATAACAACAGCTACCAGAATACCTCCCTTATTTCTAATTCTCTCTAATGTTGCCATTCTTTTATTTGTTTATTTAAATTTTTCAAAAAAATCAGGATACGAATATACAAAAAAATGCCTAACACGGCGTTTGGATATGAGCTATATAAGAAAAATCATAAAAAAAAATCAGCTCCTACCTGTCTGTGTTTTCTGTAAAAAATAACTGTCTCTAATGATGTGTTAGTAAGTAGTTGGTTGTGAGTTGATCTGAAGTTTTATGTCATAAATGTTATTATTGAGTTCTCCATGAACTGTGTATTGATATTTGTAGGTAAATTTCAATATCAGGCTTGCTTAATGATTTGCATATTCACTAAGTCTATTCTATTGTCAGAAGCCAGTTGTATCTTAAATCTGAAATTATCAATTTCTAACTGTTCATCGTTTTTGGGTATGGACTCATTATGATGAAGGATGAAACCGGCTAGAGTTTCATAATTCTCTGATTCTTTTATGTCCAAATTGTATTTTTCATTGATGTAATCAATCTCTAAACGACCAGAAAATACATATTCTTCGTTTGATATTTTTTTCTCGATTAAATCAGAAACATCGTGTTCATCATCAATTTCTCCGAATATCTCCTCCAGAATATCCTCCATAGTCACAATGCCTGCTGTGCCGCCAAATTCATCAACTACCAGTGCAATACTTCGGTGCTCCTTAGTGAATACCTCGAGCAACTTATTTGCAGTCATGGTTTCCGGAACGATGGAAAGGGGATTAATGGTGTTTTTTAGGTTTTTGGGGTTTTTAAATAATTCTGATACATGCACATACCCTATGATATGGTCTATTGATTTTTTATAGACCAGTATCTTCGAAAGGCCGGTATTGATAAACCTGTTTTTTAAAACTTCTAGTGATTCGCCTACTTCTATCGCTGCAATCTCCGTTCGGGGAATAATACATTCCCGGATTTTTATTTTGGAGAAATCCAGTACGTTTTTTAATAATTTTACCTCTTTAGCATTGTCATCATTATTTTCTAGTTTTTTGTGATGTTGGGTAATCAGGTTGTCTAAATCTATTCGTCCTAAAACCATGTCTTCAGAGGTCTGTTGCTTTGGTATGTTTAATACCCTGGTCATTAAAAAATTAGACAGAATAACCGTAAGTTTTGATATAGGATAAAATAATGTGTAAAATAGAAATAGAGGAATAGCTGTTAAATTTAATGTTAAGATGGGATTAATGCGGAAAAGAATTTTAGGTAAAAATTCAGCCGTTACCAGTATTAATAGGGTGGAAAAGGTTGTTTGAATAAATAAAATACCAGTGGGTGATGTTATATAATTGGCAATAGCAGGTTCAAGTAATTGCCCCATTTGTAGGCCATATACTACCAAAGCAATATTGTTTCCTACCAGTAAAGTGGAAATAAATAAACCAGCGTTTTCTATGAAAATATCAATTATCTTCCCAAGTCTTGGGAATTTGTTTTTATTCAACTCTATCAACAGCTTATTGGACGAAAGAAAAGCCATCTCGCAACCTGAGAAAAAAGCAGAGAAGAGTAAAGCAATAATAATTATGGTTATTTGATCCATTGGGTTTTATTCCGTATTGCAATGTCGAAAATAATAATTTATAGTGATAAATGAATAGTAGTACGAAAGATTTATATTTTTTTAATCAGTAAAATCATTTCTGTTGAATATTTGTGGAATCGGATACGGACTTTTCAGTGATGTCTAATATGGCACTGACGTTCTTAATTTCGTATGTTTTAAAATCCTGAGTGGCTTCCATACCATACCCGGTAACTATCTTGTCTTCAGTGGTTATTTTAATAAATTTTTCGGTATATATTTCCGCATCTTTTTCGTTCCAAAACAGTTGTTCTGAATTAAATATCACCCCATCTTCGTTTATAGCTTCCACATTATTTCTTAAATCCCAGAGCTTTTCTTTTTCGTAGTTGATGGCATATTTACACTTTATTTCAGATTTTATGCGACCTATTGAGTCATAGGCAATGATATGTCCTCCTTGGGGGAATTCTTTATAAGGATCTTCCCTTGCGTCAAAATGTAGTAATATAGGTGTAATCAGGCGATACTTAATCTTTCCTGAATCGGTAATGTTAGAGGTGTAATCATACAGCTCCAGGCTAGGGATATTTTCGGTGCCCTCAAGAGCCTTTATTTCTTCTGGTTTATTCGATGTACAAGAAAATGTAAAAAATAAAACTGCAAGTAGCCACGAACTACTTGCAGTTTTTATTTCTTTAAATGATATGTTATTCATTATTTAATTTTTAGCTCTTACTTTAGTGCTAACACCTATCCATCCACCTACGGTGTAGGTGTCACCAACCTGAAGAGTATGGAAGAAAATTTCTTCTGTTCCAGGGAAGTGTTGTGAATAAATAGAAATTAATTCATTAGCCTTGTCTGCCACTGAAGGATCAATGCTTTTGGCTTTGTAAAACTGATCAACGGCAGCCCAATAAGCTGTTTTGTGCTCAAATTCATCTTTACCAAAACTACGTGCTGCATTAGCATATAAGTTTCCAATTAAAATATAAGGATCTCCCCATTCTGATCTTAAAGAAATAGCCTGTTGGGCTAGATTTCTGGCCTCTACTAATTGACCCTGATTTTGTCTAACCAATCCTAACTGGTAAGTAAATTTTGCTTTTTGAGCAGGATCTTCTTCTAAAGAAATGGCTTCAGTATAATATTTACCAGCCACATCCAGATCACCTGTTTTTAGGTTTCTTACTGCAATCATATATGCAGCAGAAGAAGATGGTTCGATCTCGTATAATTTAACAGCTACATCGTATGATAATTGTGCTTCTTCACAGTTACCACGAGCTAATAATTTACTAACTAATCTTAGCCAGTCTACGTTTGATACGTTTTCAGCCAATTGAGGACCATAAATTTTCTCAATGATTTCACAATCAGCAGCACCACTGGTAGCAAAAACTTTTTCAACTATATCTTTATAGTTTTGTAGCTGAGCTTTTCCTTTTTCAGTCTTGCTTAATTCAATTTGTTTAGCTAAAATATTGTTAACAGTTACATAGTTGTTAACTACTTCCTCTGCCTCAATCTGACCTGCTTTATACATGGCGTCAGTACAAGTCATGAAGGTAACCACAACTGCAAGTTCACTTCTGTTGCCTCTTCCTTTGATTGATTTTTTAAACCATTCCTGAGCCTGAGCTCTTGCGGCTGGATCGGTTTTTTTGTAATCCAGAAGGTTTACCGCTTTACGTCCAAGAATATAGTCTTCGCCGTATTTTTTACTGTTTCCAAAATATTTAATTCGCTGGTCGTAAATGCCCATTAATTGTTGGATCAGTTGTTCTTTTTTAGCACTGTCTTTTTCTTTGTTTATGCGATATTCCATAATTTTTATACCGTCGGTATAAATTTTGGTGCTTGACAGAGGACATTCGTTAAAGCAAATTTCCCATGATTCAATAGCATCTGCATAACTTTTCTGTTTTACATACTCTGTAAATAGAGATAAATTAGTTAGACAGCGAATACTGTCTTCTTTGTGCCCATATTTTGAGCCATCCTCAACTCCTTTTTGCGCAAAAGCTTGTGCAGCAAAAAGAGTGATTATTCCCGTGATAAAAATCTTTGTTAAAATTCTTGGCATGGTGTTTATAAGTTTTAGATAATTGTTATTCAAAAAAATAATGATTGTTTATTGTTGTTGTGTCTGAAATTCCTTTTTATACCAGTGTTATGTATTAGTTATTTGTTGCAACAGCTACTATTACACCAAAAGTTATGCCATTGTTGTACTGCTCATATTTTACAGAGTCTTACATTTACTATAAGAGGTGTTGGATATGTGTTTTGAAAAGTTTACTTGCATTACCCGGGTGAATGATCTGTTTTAAGCATTATATTCTAATATTGTATTTAAACCACTAAGCACTAAATTTGGATTTACAAAGATGCGATTTTTTAAATTTTTGGCAAAAAAATCTGCATCTCCTCCTGTTAAAAAAGTTATGGTATTGATATTGAGGGCTTTGAAATGGTTTATATAGTGCTCAATCTCAAATAATGCCCCATTTTGTACACCTGAAAGGATTGCATTTTGCGTATTTAAGCCTAAAAAAGTTGTATTTGTATTTAATTTGAGTTGAGGCAATTGCCCTGTGTTTTGATGGAGGGCATTAAATCTCGTTTGAATTCCGGGAGATATATTACCTCCTTGAAACTCATTTTTTTCATTAAGATAATCAATGGTGATAGCAGTGCCTGCATCAATAACCAGTTTGGGACATCCCGGATAATGAGCCGATGCTCCTACCAATGCTGCCAGTCTGTCTTTTCCCAGAGTTTGTGGTGTTTCGTATTTATTAATGATGGGCACAGGTGTGTCACTGTTTAATATCAGCAGCTTGTTATTGCTTAATAATCCAAGAGACTTACTGAGCTCGTTTTCTGAAAAATAAACGTTTTTTACAGAAGATACAATGGTTTGGCGAACATTTGCTATATTCGGTAACAATTTGATGGTCCTTTCGTCAAGAATTTCGCTTGAATTAAAATGTATCAGCTTACCCTTGTCAAAAACACCATATTTAGTAAATGTATTTCCCTGATCAATGACTAAATTCACAAATGATTTATTTTTAAGACTTCAAAGGTAAGCACAAAAATTGATAATTAAGAAGACTTAGAAACTGAATCCTTTAATCAAAATCAGATATGAGAAAAGTATTTATCGTTGAAGACGACAAATTTATCACCGCTATTTTTACTATGTTCCTCAGAGATTTGGGCCATGAACTCGTTGGTCAAACCTCTTCGGGTAAGGAAGCTATTGAGTTATGCGTAGAGATGAAGCCTGATGTGGTGTTGATGGATATTCATCTGGAGGGGGATTTGGATGGTATTCAGACTGCTGAGATGTTGAAAAGAGAACTGGAAATACCTGTTATTTATATCTCAAGCGATACCTCCAGTCAGGTGATCGAGCGCGCTATTGTATCCAATTCCTATGGATATCTGGTGAAACCAATTAATAAAAAAGAGTTGGGTATTAGTATCGATTTGGCTTATTACAAACATAAAGTAGATCT
>JBFHEL010000301.1:0-5295 GCA_041584155.1 Saccharicrinis sp. | reverse complement strand
GGTTTACAAGGGTATTCAGGTCATTTAGGTTTCATTTGATATTTTGGAATAGTGCTTTGTTCTTTTATATTTTTATTACGGGAAATCAATCATTATTTGTTAATTATTTTAATCTGTTAACGGTTGATTCTATCTATACCAATACTATATTTTTAGCGGTATCTATATCTGTTTTATTTACTTTTTTAGATATCTTATTTTCTGATCGGATTATGCGTTTCTCACCTATCAGATCAATAGTGTTCTTACGTTCTTTGCTATATTTTGCAGTGGCCTTTGTTATATTGTACCTTGCTGCTAATAAATCCATCACCCTTGAGGTTATCAAAGATTATAAGGCAGTATTAGCGCTTATGCCGGCCATAAAAATTGAACAGAGTCGTTTTTTGGCTTACTTTTATTTATCGTGTATCATAAGTAACTCGTTTAAAGAGATGCATAAGAAGATTGGGGTAAGCAATTTTTTCAATTGGTTTTTTGGAAGTTTAAATAAGCCCCGAGAAGAAGAAAAAATATTTATGTTCATTGATATGAAATCATCTACCTCCATAGCTGAAAATATTCAGCATATAAAGTTTAGTCGTTTGGTGCAGGATGTTTTTAATGATATGTCAGTATTGTATAATTATGGAGGAGAAATTTATAATTATCTTGGCGATGGAGCAGTAGTTACCTGGGATAAAAAAAAGGGGGTGAGAAATTACAATTGCATCAAAGCATTTTTTGCGTTTGCTAGGGTAATAAAACGTAGATCGCGTTACTATAAACGACGTTATGGTTTAGTGCCTGAGTTTAAGGCAGGATTGCATTTAGGAGATGTGATGGTTTTGCAGGTGGGTACTATTCGTCGTGATATCTCCTATAATGGAGATACCATTAATACAGCGGCCAGGATAGAATCGAAGTGTAATGAATTTAAGCAGGATCTGTTGATTTCCGGAGTGTTGTATGAGTCTTTTGAAGATAAAAAGGTATTTATTTTTAAAAAGCAGGATAGCTTTAGCTTAAAAGGGAAGAAGAAAGTTGTAGAGATATATAGTGTTCGACAAAAAAGTAGAGCTAAAATAAAAAAACGAAAATGAGTTTAGGTAAACAGAGAAAAAATATTCAGACAGGTACTAATGTTTTGGTGGTGCAAAAACACCATCAACGTACTGGAGAACTAACGGCCGGAGTGGTGGGGAAAATATTAACCAACTCAGCAACACATCCGCATGGTATAAAAGTAATGTTAACCTCTGGGATAGTTGGCAGAGTGCAAAAGATTATGGATAAAAAGGAGGAATAGTAGGAAAGAAGTTTATTTTGTTAATATTGCATTGTTAATTTATGTTAATATTTAAAATTCTTTATTATCTTTCCTGCATGTTAGCTAGTAATCGATAGGTCTTTAGAATGAAAAATTTAATTCTCTGCATTTTCATGCTATTAAGCTGTTCTGCCATGCGGGCGGTTCAGCCATTTTATGATTTTGGTACCTTTAATAAACCAGTGCAGGAACTCATGGCTGAGGTTACTAAAACCTTGTTGAATCATGATTTCGAATTGATCGGTATGTTTCATCCTGCCAATGATGATTCCCTTTGCGTCATTGTTTTTACATGCGATGAGTTGACTAGTATGGCCACAGGGGTGGCAGATAGAGGAGCTTTTGGTGCAGCCTTAAAGGTAGGTTTAATTAACAATGGAGATCAGACCTCTGTTACCATGTTAAATCCAAATTATTTTGCTCATGCCTACTTTAATGAAAAGGCTAATGATGATGAAGTGAAGTTTATGACCGCTAAAATAGATTCGCTGGCGCTAAATGCTATGTCATGTTTTTCGCTTTCTCCTATGACTTATGGATATGATTTGTCGATTGAAGAATTACGCGAATTCAGATATATGCCTACAATGGCCGGTTTTGAGGATATGATTGAGGTGTGTACGTATGATGAGTTTTTAGAGGCTGTAAATACTATAAAATTTAAATTATTAAATGAGACGCCGGATTGCGAATTAATATATGAATTATCGTTCGAAGATAAAGAGATTGCTGTTTTTGGGGTGTCGTTTAAGGGAGATCTTTTGTTTGAAGATAAGTTACTTGGTTTGGTGGGTAATCATTGCTTGTCCTCCTTACCCTTTGAAATTCTCGTTCAGGGCAATGTAGCGTATATTCTTAATCCTAAATTTAGGATTCCTTTATATAAGCCTGATATAAGCTGGCTTAAACTAATGAAAATTATAAAGCTTTCATCAGAGATTACCGATGCGATGAAAGAAATTATAGAAACACCAAAGGGTAGTTAAGTCAATTTTTCACTAATTTATTGACAATGGCTATTATTCATTGACATTAGCTGTGCTTGGTTTACCTTTTTGTTTGACTTTTTATCTAATTGGCTGTAGTATACAGTTATTTATCATACCGGCAATTTTTGCTTTCTTTTGTGTGGTTTATTTTTTTGCTAAGAACTATTTCATTCTTAGTAAGTATCCACTTCCGTGAATATTTATAATCTCCAGTTGAGGTTCTTCCTTTAAATATTTTCTGAGTTTGGTAATATATACATCCATGCTGCGGGTAGTAAAATAACTGTTTTCACCCCATATGGCATTTAATGCTTTCTCGCGGGGCATTACTTTATTCATATCCAGACAAAGCATCTTTAATAAATCTGCCTCCTTGGGTGATAACTGATGCAGGTGTTCGGGTGAGGTGAGGGTTCTTAATTCGTAGTTAAATTCTATATTGCCCAAATTAAATAGGCTAGGGGTGCTTTGTGCATCTTTAAACGCACTACGATTAAGGATGGCATTTATTTTAGCAATCAGTATTTCGGAGTCGAAAGGTTTGGTTATATAATCATCGGCACCAATACCAAAACCTTGTAATACATCTTCTTTTAGTGTTTTTGCCGTTAAAAATATTAAGGGAATGTTTTCTTCTTTAGCCTTTATTTCTCTACCAATAGTAAAACCGTCTACATTAGGTAGCATCACGTCTAAAATACAAATATCAAAGTGTCCGCTCACAAAGGTTTTTAGTGCATTGATGCCATCTTTAATCCAGGTAACCTCAAATCCGTTTATTTCCAGATAAGATTTCATAACAGTACCAAAATTCTGGTCATCTTCAACCATAAAAACTCTTTTTTTGTCATCCATTGTTGCGATGTTTATTTAATGTGAATTACTATTTTAATTGTGTTTGCCTAAGATTTAAATGGTAAAAATAACTTAAATTCAGATCCTTCGCCTAATTTACTTTTAACAAAAACATTTCCGCCATGCTCAATCATAATGGCTTTTACATAGCTTAAGCCTAATCCAAAGCCTTTTACGTTATGAATATTTCCTTTTGTAGCTCTAAAAAATTTCTCAAAAACCTTTGCTTGTTGTTCTTTCGACATGCCAATGCCATTATCCTTTATTATGATCTCAATACCATTTTTATTATTATGTGTGGAGATATTGATGTGAGGATCCGCCTTGGAGTATTTTAACGCGTTTTCGAGCAAATTAACCACCACATTTGTAAAATGAATTTCATCCACATTAAAAACCGTTAAATCAGCCTTTAAATCACTGGTAATGATGGCAGACTTTTGTTTAGCCAACAACTGCATTTTTGCTATGGCATCGTTAATTAATTGATGTAAGTCGGTGTTTGCGGGCATCAGCTGAAAATCACTTTTCTCAATTAATGACATCTGTAAAACGCGCTCAACCTGATTGTTCATCCTTTTATTTTCTTCTTTTATAATTTTTAAGAAAGGAGAAATATAGTCAGGCTTATCAATAATTTTTGGATTTGCAATATTGTCGGTTGCCAGGTTAATGGTGGCAATTGGTGTTTTAAATTCATGAGTCATGTTATTAATGAAATCGGATTTTATCTCCGATAATTTTTTCTGATTTAAAATAGTACGTAAGGTAAAGTAAAAGGAAAGTAATATTAAAAATGTAAAAAGAATAGAAGACCCCAATAGTAATCCAAGTGATTTATAAATAAATTGTTGTTGCAGTGGGAAATAGATATCGAGCACTAAGGGGGATAAACTCCTGAAATAATCATTAGGAAAAAGATTGGCTACAAATTTAAACTCGCTTTTATTTTTGTAATAATTTTTTGAATAGTGTTTGGTTAAACTGCCATCATTTCGGTTTAAAATGCCGTACTCATAATTCAGATCTATACCTCTTGCTTTGAGTTCATATTCCAGAATTTGAGTTAGATTATCGGTGTTAATCCGGTTAGATACTTCGGCAGAACGCATTTTAATCTCATAACTAAACTGATTAAGTATTTTCAATGGATTAATATTGCTATTGTTCTCCATTACTTTTTTAATTGAGTCTTCCATTAGGGAGATAGCTTTTTCAACATGTTTTATATCCTGGCTATTGTTGATGTCAAAATTCCCACTCCTGGTGATTATTTGTTTAGGTTTGCCTGAACTTTCAATCTCAATATGTGCCTGAAAGCTCCCATTGGCAAATGATTGTGAAGTTTTATTTTGCCCTTCTATCAATCCTTTTATATTCTGATTTTCCTTTTCTCCTGGTTGGGGAAAATAGGGGGTGGCGTTTTGTTTATTATTTGCTAAAGAGCTGTCCTGACCGGAGGCTGCGAATGACATAAACTGCTGTAAGAAACTATCGGCAGCTTGCTCTTTTTGAGCACGTTGAACGGTAGCGTTTAATGCATCATATATGGTTACATTAAATCTTTCTTTTTGAACCTGCACGGCATTTTTTACCCATAAAAACTGAACAAGTATAATTCCTATCAGAGAAAATCCCATTAAAAGTACTAAACCTGTAAACCTCTTCTTCTTCATTACCTGCGTGAATTTATTTTTTCTTTCTGGTTGTAAATATATAGTATTTTGGATGCATAAATTTCACTTTAACCTTTCCTTAACTGATTTTAACCCGACCTTAACCGCTATATTCTAAATACTTCCGTACATTTGACTCGTTGTTTATTCATAAAAGGTTTGCATGTATGAAACAAACAAGAGCAGTGTCTCAAAAAAAAGGATGATTATTTTAACGAGTTCTGATAATACGGGACAGGCTTAATGGTAAAGAACATACAGGAGGATGATTAAAAAAAGTTAATGCGAGGTACTGTCCGGCAGCTGCCGGATATGGGACATTTTCTATACACAAAAAAAATAAACAGATGAAGGGTTTAAGTCTTATATTTTTAGTAGCAGCAATCATGCCGTTATCAATTTTTGCACAGAATAAACAGGCAAAGGTAATGGTTAAGGAATATAATGAAATGAGCAGCGACTCTGT
>JBFHEL010000300.1:0-5322 GCA_041584155.1 Saccharicrinis sp. | reverse complement strand
GATATGTTCGATATAAACGATCCTCTTAAAAAAGGAATTTCAATTTTGGGGAACTCTCAGAAAGAGTGGTTGAAGGAACAAATGAGAAATAGTAAAGCAGATTTCTTTTTTGTAGTTTCTTCTGTTAATTTCTCTATCCCTCACAGAGGAGGTACAGGTGGAAATCACGCAGATCAAACAGGAAGAGATGATGCCTGGACAATCTATATTCGTGAGCGTGCAGAGATGATTGATTTTTGGGACTCATTAGGAAAACCCGTATTTGTTCTTTCGGGTGATTTACACGATAGTTTTGCTGTTCAGGTAAGCGAGAATGTTTATGAATTCGCTTCCGGACCTCACAATTCACGTAATCATGCTCTTGGCGCAGAAGGCAACCGTCCTATTAATGGAAAATATACTTCTGTAGATCGCGAAGTAGATATCCATTGGTCAACTTTTAATTTGAATGATGTACCTCTTGGATTAAGAGATCACCCTAATTACTGTGTGGTAAAGGTTAATAATGTTTTCAATAATCCTATAGAAGAAGGCAAAGACCGATGGGTAGCTTATCCAAAACCTCAAGTAATTTTTCAGTATTACGATGGTTATACTGGAGAGTTAATGTATGCCGAATCCATATTGGCTACTGATAAATAACAAATAAAACATAACTCACTCATTATTAAACAATTACAATATTGTAATGGGTGAGCTATGCCAAAACCACACCAATAGTAATATGCTTATGTTTAGAATGTTACAACATAAATTGCTTGTTGAATGAATTAATAACAAAAAAACCATTTTAAATTTTTGATCTATGAAACAAAAACTATTTATTTTTTTATTGCTATTCCTGACGACGCAGATGGTATCTGCTCAGGGTTTTTTGGTAAAAGGAAAAGTTACTAGTGCTGAGGATGGAACCACACTTCCAGGAGTTAGTATTGTAGTAAAAGGAACTTCTGTCGGAGTAACAACTGATATTAATGGTGAATACCAAATTAATGTTCCTAATGATGATGCCGTTTTGAATTTTTCTTTTGTTGGCTTTAAGCTTCAGGATTTTAAAGTTGCAGAAAATTCAATTGTAAACATTGCTTTAGAGTCCGATTTTGTGGGACTTGATGAGGTTGTGATTGTAGGTTACGGTACGATGTCAAAGGAATCCTTGACGGGTTCAGTTGATGTTGTTAAAAGCGAAAAGTTTGAAATGCTACCTGCAGCCTCGCTTGAAAATGCCTTGCAGGGTGCGGTATCTGGAGTTATGATGAGTAATGGTGATGGTCAGCCGGGAGCTGCGGCTTCAATTAATATCCGAGGTATTGGCTCGATCAATGCTTCTAGTGAGCCTCTTTATGTGATTGATGGAATCCCTGTTCAGACGCAAGATGTTTCGCCAACAGACTTTTCAAATGAAGGGCAAAGTTCTTCTATTATGTCAACGCTAAACCCTAACGATATTAAGACCCTTTCGGTTCTTAAAGATGCATCGGCAACGGCAATTTACGGTTCTCGTGGTGCCAATGGTGTAATTATCATTACCACTAAAAGTGGTCGTTCAGGGAAAGCAAAAATTAATGCAAGTGCACAGGTGGGTGTAGCAACCAATGCTTACAATAACCTGAATAAAAGTATTAATGCTGCTCAGTATAAAGAATTATTTATTGAGGGCTGGGTAAACGCTGGAAGTTATACCGAAGACGAGGCTACTGATCTGTTTTACGATTATTTTCCAGCAGATACATACAATGCTGATACCGATTGGATGGGTGAGATCTATAATCCTGCTACTACTCAACAATACAGCATTGATGCCAGTGGAGGTAACGATAGAATGTCTTATTTCGCTTCAGTGGGATACTACAACCAGGAAGGTGTGGTATTAGGAACCGACTTTGAACGTTATTCTTCGCGTTTGAATTTGACTGCTGACCTAACTGATCGCCTTAGAATAACCAATAATATTACTTTGGGATATACCAAAGCGAATGGCTCTCAAGATAAAACGGCTTGGGACAATCCTATGCATAATGGATTTATGTGTCCAGCTGTTGTACCTATCTATGACGAAAATGGTGATTATTTTGGCGATCATACTATTGTCGGTATGGACGGAAATAACCCGGTTGGAAACCAATTGTACGATGAGAGATGGCAAAAGCAATTGCGTGTTATCGATAATATTACGGCTAGCTATAAGATATTAGATAATCTTACTTTTAAAACTGCCTGGAGTATCGATATGGTGAATGTGAATGAATTCGAGTGGAAAAACCCGGATTGGGGATCGTATGCCGATGTAAGTGGTCAGGGTACAGAAGGAACGGGTAATAGTCTGAACTGGATTGGTACACAAACTCTTAACTATAATACAGAAATTAATGAGGATCATTCTCTTGATGTGTTATTAGGCTATGAGGCTCAAAAATACGAGTTGAGATCATCCTATGCTGTGGCACAGGGATATGCTAACGGAAAACTAAAAACACTTGCTAACGCTGCAAATGCGATATCAGCTTCAAGTTCCGGTACAGGATATAGTTTCCTTTCTGCATTTTCAAGATTGTCGTATAATTATAAGCACAAGTATTATGGTAGTGCTAGTTATCGTCGCGATGGTTCTTCTCGTTTTGGTGCGGATAACCGATGGGGTAACTTCTGGTCTGTTGGTGCTTCGTGGTACATGAACAAAGAAAGTTTTCTGAAAGATGTTGATTGGTTAAATAACCTGAAACTTCGAGCTTCTTATGGAGTTACTGGAAATGCTAGTATTGGTAATTTTGAGTCGTTGGCTTTGTATGGCTATAGCTACGAATATGACGGAATAGCGGGTTCAGCTCCTGACAATATTGGAAATTCTGATTTAACCTGGGAAACTCAAGGAACTCTTGATTTGGGTATTGATGTAAGTGTATTCGATCGTGTAAATGCTTCTGTTACTTACTTCCGTAGAGAAAACACTGATTTATTATTAGATCGACCTCTTTCAACAACTACCGGATTTTCTTCCACAATGCAGAATGTTGGAGATATGTTGAATACCGGATGGGAAATTGAAGCAAATGGGTCCATCATAAAAGGAGATAATTTTACTTGGGACATGGGATTCAATCTTACTTTCATTAAAAATGAGGTGACAAAACTTGATGAAGATATTGCCAGTACAGCTTTCTTGCATTCAGAAGGACATGACTTTAATGAGTTCTATTTGATAGAATGGGCTGGAGTAAATCCTGAAACAGGAGCTGCTCAGTGGTATACCGATGGAACAAAAACAGAGGTTACTGAAACGCGATCAGCAGCTAGTAGAGTACAAACGGGTAAGTCGGGTACACCAACTTGTTTTGGAGGTTTGAATACAAGTGTGAGCTATAAGGGTTTTACTCTTAGTGCGCAGGCAGTTTTTGTTTTGGACAAATATCTGTTCGACAACCAGATTAAAGGTGTTGAAAGTGATGGACAACGTGCTCCAAGAAGTACAAACCTTTATGCATTCGAGAATCGATGGACAACTGTTGGTGAAGAATCAGAACTTCCTATCTTTAAGTGGGGTAATAGTTCAAGTAGTAACTATAAGTACAGTACACGTTATTTGTATGATGCAACTTATGCACGTTTACGAGACGTAACTTTAACTTATTCTTTCACACCTGAGCTTGCCAAAAAACTCAAATTGTCTACGCTTTCTGTATATGCAAAAGCCAATAATTATATAACCTGGGTAAGGGATCGTGATCGTCTTCATATTGATCCTGAAGCGGGGCTAAGTGGCTATGTAAACGGAACTGTACCAAAAAATAAATCAATAAGTCTTGGTTTTAAAATTGGATTATAAGTTAACAGTTTTAGTTTAATAACGATTAATATACTGAAAGATGAAAAAATATATAGATAACATAAAAAAAACAGGGCAATTTTTCCTGACACTAATTTTAATCTCATTTCTCGCTGGATCTTGCTCAGAGGAGTTCCTTGAAGTGGATCCAGAACAAGATGTTTCAATGAGCGAGGCTCTATCAACAGAATCAGATTTTGAAACGGCCATTATTGGTTGTTATGATGGATTACAGGACAATGATAGCTACGGGAAATACTTTGTTGCTGTTGTTGATGTGATGAGCGATGATGTAAAGGGTGGTTTGATAACCAATCGTATGTATGATTGGCATTCGTATGCCGGTTCTTCTGCCGACTATACGAATCTGGCTGATGCTATTTGGGCGCAATACTACAAAGTAATCGATCGTGCGAACCGAATTCTGGAAGCCGGATCTGATTTGGATCTTGATAATGTTTACGGACAAGCTTATGCTTTTAGAGCCTTGGCTCACTTCGATTTGGTTCGTATTTACGGACAGCATTATACGTATACTTCCGATGCATCTCATTTAGGAGTTCCTATTGTTACTAAGGTTGATGTTACGCAAGAACCAGCCCGGAATACAGTTGCCGAAGTGTATGCGCAGGTAATAAGCGATTTTGAGAGTGCTCTAGAACTTATCGACGATGATGCCAACTCGTTTTATTTCTCTGAAAATGTGGTGAAAGCACTTTTGTCGAGAGTCTATCTTTACAAGGAAGATTGGGAGAATGCGGAAGCAATGGCCAGTGAAGTAATAGAATCAGGCGATTATAGTCTTGTAAGCGGAGACAGCTATGCGAGTATTTTCTCAGGTGATCATAGTTCAGAAACTATTTTTGAAATTGATATGACTGAGCTTGATAACTTAGGTTCAGGTTGTCTTGCAGCAAATTACGTAGTGGGTGGTTACAATGAATTTCTTCCTACTACCGATATCATGGACATATATGAAGATGATGATGTTCGAAAAGAGAACAACTTCTTGTATGATTCAACACTTGGAGGCGGTGATTATGGAGATTACCGTGCTGATAAATTTAAAGATGCATTGGGTTATGAAAATACTCCGGTCATCAGACTTGCAGAATTGTATTTAATTCGTGCCGAAGCTGCTTATCATCAGGATGATTATACTACAGCACAGGATGATGTTACAACTATCCGTCAAAGGGGTTTATCTACAGCAGCAGCAGTGACTGCAACTGGAGAGGATCTTTTAGATGAAATATTGCTCGAAAGACGCAGAGAGTTGTGTTACGAAGGTCATAGACTATGGGATCTAACAAGGAACAAACTGGGTGTGTATAGAGCCGATTGTACTTGTTCAGCAGACTCAATTGATTATCCAAATAATGGATTCATTTTGGCTATTGGTGAAGATGAGATGGAAGTTAATGATAATATGGTGCAAAATGATGGCTATTAAAAGCTGTAAATAGTTAGTAAAGATAAAAGCCCTGCCCACTGGGTGG
>JBFHEL010000299.1:0-5323 GCA_041584155.1 Saccharicrinis sp. | reverse complement strand
TCACTATGTCAGTCTCTCCGGAAAGAATAGCCCAAAAAAGTGGAGTATATCCTTTGTATTTGCTTACGGTATTTTTTTCGTCGATATTGGCACCTTGCTCGAGTAGGAATTTGGCAAATTCAGGAGTGATAGCCTGGTTTTTACGCATCATACCTACTACAATACATTGTGTAAAAACACCATTGCCTTTTTCTGATAAGGCATGTATATCCGCTCCCTTCGACAGTAAGTCTTTTGCAATAGTGGGACAAACACCGCATGCCAAAATAAGAGCTGTAGAACCGTCGTTGGCTTTGATTTTAAAATCAGCACCCTGCTGTATTAAAAATTGTGCCAGGTCTACTTTGTTACTATTTAGTGCATGCATTAATGGTGTGTATCCGGTTCGTGTATCCTGTTGATTTATATCGGCACCTTTTGAAATAAGTAGGGCTGCCATTTCTTTATGTCCATCGAAGACGGATAACATCAATGGAGTGTAACCCATCATATCATCCCTCATGTTTACGTTAGCGCCAGCTTCAACAAGCTCCTTTACTGCAGTTAGATCGTTGTTTCTCACTTTAGTGAGAAGGTCTGTGTTTTGAGCAGAGAGGAGGAAAGAGGTAATAAATAAAAACAGAATAATAAATAGCCCTTCAATATTTTTATGTTGTTTCATTTCTTTGATATTATTTTGTTTAAATGATTTTTTCAGATATTTCCCTTTTTTAATAGGGACTTGTTAACTTTAATACCTACAGATCCGTTCTGTCATCCATCTGGGATGGCTCAGTACGTTTGTCACTGCCTTCACTTCCTGGTGAAGCGCTTTGCCATAGTTGGGTTAAGATGTTTATTCCGAATTAGGCACAATAGTTAACGCAAGAGTCCAGATAATGGAGCCAGTGGCGGTGGAAATTCCACAAACAGAAGTTTCCAATACTGCATCGTCGAGATCAAACACCAACTGGCTATCAGGTGTCATGCCACTAAAATCTGTTTCATTTATCAAAACCCAGTTTCCTAAGTTGTCTTTAGCATAAATTTTCTGAATATCATTTTGGACTGTAATTTTAGCATCTACATTAATTGTAGGGTGTTCAACATCGCCAACAAATTCACCTATCGGGCGTATTTGCCAACTTCCATTTCTGACGATTTTTGAATCAGCTGATACTAGTTTCTCTCCTGAATAAACCAGTGTTCCTTCGGTAAATTCAATACTACCTAGCTCTTTAATAATTTCCACTTCCATTTGGGTTGTAACATCCCATTCAGGAGTATTGTTTGTATATCTAACATATAGAGTTCCAGTATAATTGTTGCTGAACCAATCAGGATTCATATCAGGTGGGTCATGTTCATCATCTTCAAATAAGGAACATGATGAAAAAACTATTCCTACAAAGAATAGGTATAATATGGCAAAAAAAAGATTTTTATTCATAGCTTAAAATTTAAATTTTCGCGAAGGACTTTGCTAATCGTTTGGCCATTTAGCAAGCCTGGCTCTACATTCACTTCTTCACAAATTCGACCCGGCGATTATTGGCTTTGCCTTCAGGGGTGCTATTGGTTTGCAGGGGTGCTGATTCGCCTAAGCCCTTTGCACTAAGTCTGTCGGGAGAGATGCCCATGTTTATTATGGTGTTTATAACGCTTTGGGCTCGCTCTTCTGAAAGAGCCAGATTGCTGTCATCATCTCCATCGCTATCGGTGTGTCCTTCTACACTGAAGTGAAGTTCAGGGTGATCTTTCATTAATAGTACAATTTCATTGATAACTCCCATCGATTCGGGCTTAAGTGTGGCTTTGCCGGTATCGAAGCGTATGCCGTTGGCTATAATTTTACCATCCTGTAAAACACGATCATAGTATTTCACTCCTCCTTCAGCAATTCTGATGTTTTTTATGTAGTAACGATTTTCGTTGCGGGCATGGTAACAATACAATGTAAGCCCTTGCGGATTGAAATCTAATCGCGGAATATTTATTAATCTGGTTTCGTCGATATAGCCTTTAAGTTTGCCATTGGTATAGGCAATGGCCACGTGTATCCACCTTCTTTTTTCCAGACTTTTTTCATCAGGAAGACGGCTTGATGATTGACCAAATTCCATTTGATAATATTTTATATTAAAATAGGTGTAGCCTGTCTTGCTGTCTGATTTCTGGTTTTTTCTATCGTATAAATAGGCAACGAAATTGTCGTTTCCACAATACAAGTCAAATTCGATGGTAAATATCTCGGGTAGGTAATCGTCTTGAGCATTTTTTAAATAGGGAACAATTGTTGGGGCTCCATCGCGAAACATAATTACAGTTTCGCCTCCAAATTCAGCAATTTCAACATTTCCGCGTATTAAATCCCAGCGAGAAGGAAATTCTCCATTTTCTTCGATGGTAAGGTTATCTTCATAAATCACCTTGTCTCCTGGTACAAAATCGTATTTTGCCCATGACAAAACGGGTTTTACCTGCTTATCTGTTTTGCCAGTCTGTTCCTGAGGGGATGTCTCTTCGGGCTGAGCTTCTTGTTTTTTATCTTTTTCTTTCTTTTTCCCAAACATGCCACCAATACCTTTCTCTAACTTGTCGAAACTTTTATTGACTCCCTTTTTAATGTTTTTATTTACCCGTTTCTCACCTTCTTCTTTCACTTCCTCAGTAGGTTCTTTCACCTGGGCATTTATGTTTTGCTGCATTCCGGCAATTAGGAAAGTAGCTGTAAATAGTAAAAAAACAATCCATTTCATAGCAAAGGTTTTTATGAGATTATTATTCATGCTTCTTCAACGATTGACTCTAAAATTAAGGCTATTTTAAAGAGACAGGTATCCCATAATAATGTGATTTTGTCTTATATCCCATAAATATGGGATTGAGGAGAGGTGATTTCTGCTCTAATTTATAGGGTGTCTTGGATTTTTGGCAGAGGTTGTTGAGGCTTGAAGAGCTGGTTACTACTTATTACAGTTTTAAAAAAGTTTGGGATTACGCAGTTTGTGTATTAACGAAAAATTACACTAATGAAAAATCATCGCACACTTATATGGATATTAGGGGCTTTTATGCTTATGCTTAGCCCTGTAAAAGGACAATATTTCGAGTTTGTCCAGATCACTGACAACGCGTACGATCAAAAATTACCTGCGATAGATGGTGATTATATTGTTTACGAAGATTACCGTAATGGTTCCAATAGTGATATTTATTTGTACAACCGTTTAAATCATACCGAAATTCCTTTGGCATCAGACCCGGGTGTGTCAAGTATTCAACCTGATATTTCAGGTAATATAGTGTTTGGGCCGACAATAGAGATGGGGACTATCGGATTTATTGGTATGATATCAATAGTCCCGAAACAGATCCCAGAGTAATTTCTTTACAAGGGAGTTGTACCCAGCCATCTGTACACGGAGATAGGATGGTTTTGTCATTATACAAATATTCAATTCAGCAGGAAAACTCATATGGCATAAAAATAGCGTAGTTGATATCAATAGTTCAAAAGTAACACTTGGAGTCGACTTTCTTGTTAATGGAGTTTATCTGTTACAGATATTAAGCGCTGATGAAAGGTATCAGGCTAAGTTTGTTATAGGCAGGTAAAACTTTTAGTATAAAAAATAAGTTGTGTTTACAGTAAGGATCACACTAAAAAGGTCCTTGCTTTAAAAAGGCTGGTCAGTGTAACGCTGTCAGCCTTTTGTTTTTTATATACAGTATATATTAAATATACAATGGGCTGAACCAACAATTCATCAATATTGCATTATGTTAGGATAGTTTTTTAAATTTGCTTTGTATGGCAAATCATCTATTTTTACTAATTGGGTTTTTAAAGTTTTCATTTTTTATCTGGTTCTCGGTAATTAGTTATCGTGAAAAAGAACTAAAGGCTTTTAAAAGATCTCTTGTATTATCCGTTCTTTCACTAATCCCTTTTGTTCTTGCAGGGGTTTTATTACCTGAAGAAATCGCATACAGATTACTGTGTTTTGTTTGTATGCTTGTAATCATATTTATTATTGTCTGTTTTATTCCTTTTAAAAGATTGAAAGAAGTATCCGAAATCAGTAATTATAGGATTGACGAGCGATCAACTATGTTCTCAAGAAATGAAATTACTCACTTTCCTCAAAGATCAAATAGTTATTATAAGCATTATCCAGAGCATAAAACCAGAGATGAAAAGTGGCATACTAAACCGGGTTTACTGGGTGATCATTCTTCTATGTATAATGCGAAACAATTTGCTGCTGCAGATGCCAGTTTTAGTGTCATCGAAAAGTTAAGAAGCTCAGTAAGTCCTGAACCTGCAGCGGAACAATACAGCGGATGTGAGAAAGAGTTTACGGGATTTGTGAAAAATTGGGCTAAGAAACTGGGTGCTGTTGATATTGGGATTTGTGAATTAAAACCCTATCATTTTTACTCCCACAGAGGAAGAGGAGATGCTTATGGTCAGGAAGTAAAAATGACCCACCGGTATGGCATTGCTATTACTGTAGAAATGAATCATGAGTATCTGGCCAGTGGTCCTGCAGCTCCAACGGTCATGGAGTCGGCTCAGCAATATTTAAACTCAGGAACTATAGCCCTTCAAATTACCAATTTTATTGCCAGACTGGGTTATTCGGCCAGAGCCCACATTGATGGAAACTATGAGGTAGTGTGCCCTTTAGTTGCACGAGATGCCGGATTAGGGGAAATCGGACGAATGGGATTATTAATGACCCCTAAACTTGGGCCGCGTGTAAGAGTGGCTGTTATAACGACTAACCTGCCTTTAGAAATAGATAATAGAAAGTACGATGCTACAGTTCATGATTTTTGCGCCATCTGTAAAAAGTGTGCAAATGTTTGTCCGGGCCAGGCTATTCCTTATGGCCCCAGAGAAATGATCAACGATACTCTCAGGTGGCAAATTAATCAGGAAAAATGTTTTTCCCTATGGTGTACTGTAGGAACAGACTGTGGGAGATGTATGAGTGTTTGCCCTTATGCTCATGCTAATAATATTTTGCATAATTGGGTAAGATGGGGTATCAGGCATTCCTGGTTGTTTCGTAGAATAGCAATAGAGATGGATGATTTTTTTTATGGCAAAAAACCTAAGCCTAAAACGCTTGAGCTTTAAAAGGTAAATTTTTTGAATAAAGTGCTAACGTGAGGAAGTTTTCGGCTATAAAACAAAAAAGCGCCCAGGATGGAAGCTCCCGAACGCCTTAGTTTTCAATGTGGAGAATATCGGAATCGAACCGATGACCTCTTGACTGCCAGTCAAACGCTCTAGCCAACTGAGCTAATCCCCCAAAAATTTTGTGGTGCAAAT
>JBFHEL010000298.1:0-5331 GCA_041584155.1 Saccharicrinis sp. | reverse complement strand
TACTCCAGTGCTATATTGGCAAAATCAGCCAGCTGGTCAGCTTGAATACGCTTCTTCTCACCAGAGAATCCATTAGTGTATATGCTGTTTCTATATTTTTCTCCTGCTCTTCCCAGGACGTCAGCGAAATTTCTTCTCTCCTGATCTGAGAAACCCGATTTAAGCACACTCTTTTTGCTTACGAACAGCTTTTGAATGGCCTCTAATAACTCAGCAACCTCCTCTGATATTAATATTTCACTATTTATTGTATTTGCAAACTGTGTAGTCCAGAATTTCAGGAATCGACGTATATAATACAGTGTTACCATTGAAACGCCATTCCCAACAAGGGCATTATTGGCATCGTTCCATTCCGGACGTTGGGTATTTAGCCAGATACCAGCTTCAGGGATAAAATTACTCAGTTTGGACAATAAAGTAACCAGTATCTTTTCGGTTAAATTCACACGGTACAGTTCACCGTCATTACCGAATAACATGCGGGCATCAGCACCTAACTCCTCTACCTTTGCTTTGATTTTAGCATTTAATTTGGCATCAAAACCAATAGTATCCTGAGGGTTAGCCACAATCTGATCGTAAGATTTAATCCGATAGGGCACATTGGCATATACAAACATTTCTTTGGACAGCAATTGATCCAGCTTACCCGGATGGTAGGCTTTAGACAACTCCAGGAACTTCTGTAAATAGATGATTTGGTGATCGCCCCAGTAACCAATATAAGCCCATGGATCCTCAGGATCAGGACATTCCCAATCAATTCCTTCGCGGGTGATGCGATATGGGTTATAGCCATCAGGGGTCGATGCATTTACAAATTTACTGATCATACCCTCTACAAACTCAGGATAGGAAACACTTAAGGCCTCCCAGTTTTGGAAAATATCACGCCAGTTTCCCTGATAATTCAATTTTGGAGAGCCATCTTCATTTTTTGTTTCGATGGCAAATTGATTCCATGGGCGGCTTGGATCTCCATGTCTGCGGCTAAATGTTAACGGCAGATATTCATTAGCAATTCTTAATAAGTCAATATTCCCGGTTTCCAATGCCCACTGGCATAATTCAGGATAAGCCATTTCTTGCGGAAGTTTATTTAACAATTCCACAGTATTGGCTTTAACTTTTTTGTTGGTTTGGTTAACGTATAATTTAAAGTCGTCAATATCTACCGAATAATTATTGGTAAAGATACCTCCACGCATCACGTTAAAGAGCGTATTGGAGAAATGACGGGTAGTAGATAATATATCATGTCCGGTTTGCAATCCATCAGCATCCGCAACAATTTTAATAAGGTTTTCAGTCCCTTTTTCTATATTACTATTAATTTGCTCATCTATATTTTCACCAGTGGCGATATAGGCATTGAGATTAGCTACAGCAACAGCATCCTGATTTATTTCAGCCACAAGCATCCAATCTTTAGATGCAGATGGCTCCAGCTCCATGGCGGCATTCAAATAGTAAGAACCTCTTGCTGCTCTGATGTCCACCTCAGTATGAACCTGCTGACCTCTTTTAAAATTTTCTACTTGTTTTTCTGACAATAGTACTTTGTATTCATCCAAGCCTAAGGACCAAACGGTAGTGGTTTTTAATGATTCACTTGGCTCTGCTCTATCAACGGGTATAGAGCTCAACATAAACATACCCAGCTTAGTATCCTGGTTCAGTTCATTCTTTTTATAGGCATCCAGAAGATTACTGTAGGCGTTTTGAAAATCGTAATCTATGCCATAAGGAAGGATATTTTTGATACCGTCAAGTATCTCGAATTTGACATTATTTTGTCCAACATTGGTCACGGATGATTTTTTAACAAAACCAAATTCCTCACTGTTACACCAGCAATATTGAAAACAAAGTCCCAGGTCTTTATTTATTTCTTCAAATAATATTTTATTTCCGTAGCTGTTCTTGTACAGGTTACGTTCGATGTTATACAGATAGCCCAATTCATCAGAAAATGGTTCCCATAACATACGCTTATCCTCTTTTTGAACCAGCACAATGGTTTTACTTCCTGTTTTACCTTTATAATCATGTATTTTATCATCGGTATAATAAGGAAACAAGGCATTATTTCTATCCTTTCTACCTGCTGACAGTGAGCCATTACTCGATATGAACATCCAGTGATCTGAATCACTAACAATACTCATAAAGAAATCCGGCATTTGATCATAGTTACTAATCTTGTAAAACTTTTCATTATGAAGATCTACAAACTTCCCTTCAACATCTTTCTCTCCATAATTCAGATTCGTATTTCCCAGATAAATACTGTTACTTTTCATTGCTAATACTATTAGTTATTATAATTTAAAATAGGGGATGCTTCACACGTTATAATTGTTATCGAGACACAAGTATCAAAATTGATGAATATGGATTTCCTGAAAAAAAGGATAACGTACCGGCAAATATTAAAAGCCGGCACGTTACATATGTGTCTAATAAATTATTGATAAACTCTTACATAATCTATTTCCATAGTTCCTGACACAAAATCATCAGCAACATCACCACCCAGAGATCCTCCCATGGCGATATTCATGATCAAGAACTGATCAGAATCAAAAGGCCATGTTGAATCGTCCTGCGTACTTGGAGAATAGGTATAATGAATAACATCGTCTACCAGAAATGAAATTTCATCAGGCGACCAGTTCATTGAGTAAACATGCCATTCAGTAGTTGGATCTTCAACATCGGTAGAAGCGGTATTGTCGGTTGAACCATAGCTTGAACTTGTATGCAGTGAACTGGATATCTCACCCACATCACTACCCACAGCCTCCATAATATCTATCTCACCACAAGCAGGCCATGTGTTTGTACCATAATCAGCACCCAACATCCAAAGCGCAGGCCATGTACCCACTCCTTCAGGTAATTTAGCTCTAATATCTACTCTGCCATAGGTAAACTCTTTCAAGCCCTCAGTTTTTAAACGGGCAGAAGTATACGTACCATCATCTTCGGCTTTAGCAACAATTTTTAATGTACCATCGGAAACATAAACATTTTCAGTGTCGCTGGTATAGGTCTGTAATTCGCTATTACCCCAGCCTCCATCGCCAAGGTCATAGGTCCATATATCCGAATCAGGAGTACCATCTGTATCAAACTCATCCTGCCATAATAAATCGGTATATTCTACATCTACTTCATCCTCGTCATCCTCTGAAGGTTTAGTAGTAGTAAAGGTATGATACCATGCAAAATCGGTATAATTAGCCTGTACACATCTTACTGTTAATTCAGTATCCGAAATAGAAACGATTTCATAGCTAGAAGTTCCCACATAGAATCCGAAGAATCCGCCATCAGAGAATTTCATAGAAGTTCCCCAATATTCGCCAACTTCAGTGGCTATTGAGCTGGCAGCACTTAGTGTTACCGTTTTAACGCCATCAATATCAAACTCATAACTACCTTCTTCATCATAGCCATAATCAGCAACATATAAACCTTGAATAAAGGCAGTACCATTTTCATTAACCTGTTCAAAAGTTACATCACCATCGTTATAGGTAAAGGTAAATTCACAATCATATAAATCAGTACTTGATTTTTCCCATGCTGAAGCTTGCCACCAGGAAGCCCAGTAATAATCATCACCATAAGCAGTATTATTATATCCTAAACCTAAGTGACCACTTTCATCGGCAGCCCAATACCAGGTACGTGAACTACCACCTGTTAAATATTCTACTGCTTCCTCATCAGAGAAACTACAATATACTTCAACCTGAGTAGAAGCGGTAGAAGAGATTCCTCCGGTACCAATGGCAGCTACTGTTACATTGTAAGTAACAATACCATTAGTAGTAAAAGAATGAGTAATAGAACCGTCTGAAGAAACTTCCTCATCGGATCCATCATTAAAATAGTATACAAAGTTAATCTCATCATCAGCAGTAGCAGTAAATGTTACCTCTCCACTTCCATCACCATAAAGGTTATCGTCATCCTGCCCTGTAATTTCATAGGATATGGTCACATTGCTAGGCGTAACCAGGTTATCCAATGAATATTCTTCTTCACAGCTGTTAAACAGGAATAAAATTCCTGCTAACAGTGTAGTGATAAATATATTTTTCTTCATCATGATTCTTAGTTTGTTAATTCAATATTGTCAAAATAGAAGGTATAATCACTCGAACCATCACCCATTGTACCATTGTCGAAAATAAGTACGATGTTATGGTAAGAATTAGAAGTGTCAATACCACTATAATCAAATGTTAATGTTTCCCATTCTCCTGAAGTAGTTGTTGTGCTTGTTACTTCGTAATAAATAGAACTATCTCCTGAGTTCTCAACTTTTAACAGCACATCTGCTCCTGATCGTGGTGAATATACCTGCATCTGGAAGGTAGTACCCGCACTAAAGTCAATGGCGTCATCCAAAGAAATATAGCTTCCTCCCCAGGTTTTATTTGAATATTTAACCATCTGGGCAACTGTTGCACTTGTATTGTTACCTGTAGCGTATGGATTATCCATTACGGTAACAACACCCCCATCAAAATCGGTCCACGAATAACTTACATCTGTTGATTCAAAATCTAAGGGAAGCGCAACGCCTGTATCTGAACTATCTCCAGAACCTGCAACAAGTTCAATGTCATCGAAATAGTAGGTATAATCTGTTGATCCATCACCTATTGTTCCATAATCCATAAACAGTACTAATTTCTGATATTCGTTGCTTGTACTGATACCACTGAAATCGAATGTTATGGTTTCCCATTCATTGGCTACTGTAGTGTAAGAAGTCATCTCGTAAGAGATATCTGAATCGTCATTATTTTCCACTTTGAAAATGATAGGCACATCAGCTCTTGGGGAATACACCTTCATTTGGAAAGTAGTATTTGTAGAGAAATCAATTACATCATCAAGAGAGATATAGTTACCACCCCATGTTTCTCCCCATGAGTACTTAACTACTTTACCTGCTGTAGCACTTGAGTTAATGCCTGATGTACTTGGGTTATCAACTACAGTAACAACACTTCCACCAAATTCACCCCATGAGTAATCCAACTCAGAAGACTCAAACGTCATTGGTAAGCTTAATGTTTCTCCTGAACCTTCTTTCCAGAAATAGAAATTATCAAAGAAAACGGTGCTTTCGCCATCACCCACAAACTTGAATTGATAGATATCGGCCATTGAAAGTCCCAGATCGGTAAAGTAACTTAAAGGAATATCATAGCTTACCCATTCATCAGTAGTAATGGCTGCATCGTAATAATCCTCACCTGTAGACGCACTAATAGGATAAATCCAGAATTGAGTTGCATCATTAGT
>JBFHEL010000297.1:0-5336 GCA_041584155.1 Saccharicrinis sp. | reverse complement strand
TCAGGCATCCTTCAGGAATGGGGAGAAAAAATATTGGGTCCCTTGCTGATACTCATTGGTTTGTTTATGCTTGGTGTTATCAAATTAAAAATCCCTGGCATCGGTTCTCTCTCTGAAAAAATGGAAGACAAATCGAGAAATGGCTTTTGGGGTGTTCTTTTACTGGGGATAGTATTTGCCTTAGCTTTCTGTCCGTATAGTGGAGTACTTTATTTTGGCATGCTCATTCCTATGACTATTAGCAGTGCAAGTGGTTTGTATTTACCTGTAGTTTTTGCTTTGGCCACCGGTATACCAGTAATTATTTTTGCATGGCTTATTGCCTTTAGCGTAGGATCCATAGGCAACCTTTATAATAGACTAAAAAACTTTGAATTATGGTTCAGAAGGGTTGTAGCTGTGTTATTTATAGTGGTAGGTATTTATTACGTTGTCGCCATTTTTTTCTAAAAAAAATTTAACAATAATGTTCGTTAATTAACGAACACACATATATTCACATGGGTAAATTTTCATTATTATCAATGCAAAGAGACAAAGCAAAAAGCATTGCTTATGCGCTCAAAAACAACGATCAAATGAATAAAGACAGTGTAAAAAAAGTAAGATTATTACTATCTATACTTGTGGCTTTACCACTCTTGATAGCATTATATCATTATTTACCTGGATTGGTCGATTCTTTCACTTATGATTTACTAAATCTCAAACCGGAGTCGCACTTAGGAACTGCCATTAATTTTTTCTTTTACGATACCATAAAGATTTTAATTCTGCTTTTTTTAATCAGCAGTTTAATGGGGGTAGTAAATGCCTACTTTCCTGTAGACCGTTTGAGAATATACCTGACTACCAAAAAAATGTATGGCTTAGAGTATTTGTTTGCTTCGTTTTTTGGTGCGGTAACACCATTCTGCTCTTGTTCATCCATCCCTTTATTTATAGGTTTTGTAAAGGGAGGTATCCCTTTGGGTGTTACTTTTGCCTACTTAATTACTTCGCCACTGGTAAATGAAGTTGCAGTAGCTATGTTCTTAGGTTTGTTTGGCATCAAGGCAACAGCCATTTATGCCGGAGCCGGAATTCTGATGGGAATGGTTGGTGGTTTTATTCTGGGTAAATTAAGACTCGACAAATACCTGAGTGATTGGGTACGTCAGATTCAGGAAAATGCCATACAGGAAAACGAACAATGGGAAGATGAAAAGACATCATTTCTCAACCGTTTACCATCTATCATTAAAGAGGGTTGGGATATTGTTAGAAAAGTTCTTTTATATGTGATCATAGGTATTGCCATTGGAGCCGCCATGCATGGTTTTGTTCCGGAAAACTTTTTTACCGAATTTTTATCGGCAGATAAATGGTATGCTATACCTCTTGCCGTAATTCTTGCCGTACCTATGTATGCTAATGCTGCAGGAATTGTTCCGGTCATTCAGGTATTTGTAGCAAAAGGAGTACCTCTGGGAACAGCTTTAGCTTTTATGATGGCTGTAGTAGGGCTATCATTACCTGAAGCTACCCTGTTAAAAAAGGTGATGAAATGGAAATTAATTGGTATTTTCTTTGGTACAATTACCCTGTTTATTATTCTCTTAGGCTTCTTGTTTAATATAATCCTTTAACATACAGCGAGTATGGAAAATTTCTATTACTTTTAGTATAGACATTAAAGCTATTTGAATTAAGGTTAGGAACCTTCACCCCTGCTCCATTAATTGACTGTGCAGGGGTGTTTTTTTATTGAAGAAAAAAAATACTATTAAAAATTACATAATGAAAGCAACACAGAAATTTTTATTTGTCCTTCTTTTAATGGTAACAAACATTGCGCAAGCACAAGATTCCACAAAGAAGAATTCATTTGATTTTAACAAACTCACACCTATTGTGCAGGTATTTGGAAATGGTTCTTATCAGTTTGAGGATAATTATTATGCCTACAGTTTTACGCGCGCGCATCTGGGACTAGCATATGAGTTTAATGAAAAATGGAGTGCCAAAATAATCGTTGATCGTGGCAAAGCTACCTCTGTGGGGGAAATCACCGTTACCGATTCTTTAGGTAACGAATATAATGTGGAAAATACTTCAGTAGAGGGTGCTTATTATACTATGTATCTGAAATTTGCCAGCCTCCAGTGGAAAGTGAATAATCAATTAACTCTACAAGGGGGAGCCATTCTTCAAAATCATTACATTACGCAGGAAAGATTTTGGGGCTTACGCTATGTAGCACAAACGTTTCAGGATATGTATTGGGGAATACCCAGCAGCGACCTGGGTTTAATTGCTTATTACAAGGTAAATGATATGATTTCTCTTGATGCAGCGATTACCAATGGTGAGGGAGTCCGCAATACACAGGATGAGTCTGGTAAAGTAAAGTTATCAGGGGGCATTACTATCCATCCAACAGATAAACTACAGCTCAGGGCTTATTATCACAATCGTCAAACCAGCCAAACTGATTCAAAGACAGAGGAGATGTATTCTGCATTTGTCGGACTTCAACAATCAACCAGTTTTAAGGTAGCTGGTGAATTTAATTACATGAAACATTTGAGTTATACCGATAATTTAAATAGTTATGGTTATTCGCTCTACACAAGCTATAGACCAGGGCCAAAGACTGAGCTATTTTCCCGTTACGACAAATTATTATATGACGATCCTGATCATGTGATGGAAACAAACAATAGTGATGGAAACAAAATAATAGCCGGGGTTTCTCACTCCCCAATAAAAGGAGTGAATATAGCATTAAATTATCAGGGATGGATACCTGACAATAGTAACGCCGACTCGGAAAATAACGTATTAATAAGTATGGAGTTTAAATTTTAAAAATACGATAATGGAAAATACAGAAGAGAAATGTCAGTGTAGCACAGGAAGTAAAATAGTAATGGCATGTTCGGGTGCCTCTGATGTTGGAATGATCTCTGATAAAGTTGCACGAGCTATGCAAATAGCCGGAAAAAGAAAGATGAACTGCCTGTCAGTTGTAGGTGCAGGTATTGAAAAATCAATTACAGGTTTTAAGCAAAAAGATTTATTGGTTATTGATGGTTGTGGTGTAGCCTGTGGTAAAAAAATACTGGATCAGCACGGTTTTACCGATTACAAACATATTATAGTTACAGATTATGGGTTAAAAAAAGGTTCATCACCAGCAACTACCGACAATGTAGCAATGGTACTTAATAAGTTATAGAAGCATATTTATCGGATAAAAAAGACAATTCCAGGTTTGTTTTTTTATTTAATTTTCCTTTCTTGGGCAATCATGAATATCACTATAGAAAACATTATCCTTATTGGATCTGTACTGCTTTTTATAAGCATCATTGCAGGAAAAACAACATATAAATTTGGAATCCCAACCTTATTGCTATTTCTTTCCATTGGGATGCTAGCAGGTTCTGAAGGGATTGGCGGAATATATTTTGATGATCCTGCAATTGCTCAATTCATAGGGGTGGTATCACTCAACTTTATTCTTTTCTCAGGAGGGATGGATACCGAGTGGAAAAATGTCAAACCCATTCTCAGGGAAGGACTACTATTATCAACTGTTGGAGTATTGTTTACCGCTACTACGCTGGGACTTTTTGTGTGGTGGATAACTGATTTTAGTTTGTTTGAAAGTCTGCTGCTTGGTTCTATTGTATCTTCTACCGATGCAGCTGCGGTATTTTCTATTCTCAGAGGTAAAAAGCTGAGGTTAAAAAACAATATCCGTCCTACATTAGAGCTTGAAAGTGGAAGTAACGACCCTATGGCTTATGTACTGACCATAACCTTTTTATCATTGGTTATGAACCCGGAAAAAAGTTTTTGGTCGATACTTTTACTTTTTATTCAACAAATGAGTTTTGGCGCATTGGCAGGTTATTTGTTTGGTCGCTTGAGTAAATTTACCATTAATCGTCTTCATCTTGATTTTGAAGGTTTATATCCTGTTTTGGCCATTACTTTAATGTTTATAACATTTGCAGCCACTAACTTTATTGGAGGAAATGGATTCCTGGCTATTTATATATGTGCAGTATATTTAGGTAACCACAGCCTAATTCATAAAACCAATATCATGCGTATGTTTGATGGATTAGCATGGTTAATGCAGATCATTCTATTTCTTACACTTGGCTTATTGGTTTTTCCTTCTCAAATTACACCTCTTTTTGGTATTGGATTATTGATTTCGGTCGTTCTTATTTTCATTGCACGCCCTATTGCTGTTTTATTGTCATTAATTCCTTTTAAAACAAAATTTCGTAACAAAATATTTGTTTCCTGGGTAGGGCTAAGAGGCGCTGTGCCTATTGTATTTGCCACCTATCCTTTGCTGGCCGGTATAGAAAAAGCCCAATTAATTTTTAATATTGTATTTTTCATCTCTGTTTCTTCTGTGCTTATTCAAGGTACTTCATTATCTATTTTAGCCAAATGGTTAAAGGTTGGTAAACCAGAAACTAAAAAAATAGAATCAGCAACAGAAGCACTAACGCAAGAGCATCCGAGTAGTATTCTCAGGAAGATTACAATCGATGAAAATTCTGAAATAGTTGGTAAGAAAGTGGTAGATTTAAATTTTCCACAAAATTCTATTATTGCAATGATAGAGCGCGATAAGCAATATTTTACACCCAATGGCTCATCGCTTATTGAAGCTCATGATGTATTAAATATAATTACCGATAAAAAGGAAAACCTGCAAAAGGTTTGTGAGAGTTTATGTATACATCAGGATGTTAAAAATAAAATAAATAATTCAATTGAATAATCAATTATTGTTTATTTTTGCATGCTTTAAATAGAAAACGTTGAATATATCAAATCATATCAGAAACAGAGTTATACATATACTGGCAATAGGCTGGATGATAGCTCTTGCCTTATCTGTTGATATTCAGCCAACGAATTCTACATTTAAAAAATCACATTCAGGTTCATCTGATCAAATTTGCTTTTCACAGCAAGCTATTGTGCCTGTTGCCGAAAGCAACGTATCACTTTCAAGTTACAGTTTTCAGCAGACAATAAGCAAAGACAACAGTAATCAGTTTAATGATGCATTACTGAGTTATCATTTGTTGATTGTATGTAGCCTTAGCCAACAAATTCAATGGTTGGGTTCGATAGGTATAAAATATCAGAAGTTGGTGCTTCTGTTTCCTTCTCATTACTTCTGGTAATTCATTTCTTTATTTTAACCCGCAATACGTATTAGAAAATCTATTAGGCATCGAAATTACTTCAAAACAAGTTATATCGTTGCTTTATCTCAGCTCACCAGAACGATGCTCCTGGAAGCAATCGGGACAGCT
>JBFHEL010000296.1:0-5358 GCA_041584155.1 Saccharicrinis sp. | reverse complement strand
CGTTATTCACATAAGAGTCCTGCGTTATTTCTAATTGGCTATAATCACGCCATGTATTTGGATATCCAATTTTTACGGCTATAGAAGCTAATTTATCCTTGGCAGCTAATTTTGTTTTATCGCTCATCCATTCCAACTGATCTATGCGCTCTTCAAATCCAATACGCAGGTTTTCTACCAGAATTTCCATTCGTTGCTTAGCCTTAGGCGGAAAGTATTTTTCAACAAATATTTGACCAATTGCCTCACCCAAAGCTCCGTTGGTAGTACCTTGTACTCTTTTCCAGCGTGGCTCCATACTTTCTTTTCCCTGAATTAACTTTCCATATAATTCAAAGTTGGCATTTACAAACTGTGAAGACAGGTAAGGGCTTAAGGTGCGAAGGGCATAGGTTTTCAGGTAATTAGCAATGGTTTCTGTTGGCTGTTCTTTTATAATACTGCCCAATTGCTTTAAATAATTTACCTGATTGATGTTTATTTCTTCAGGTACCTCAATGGCCAGAGCTTTAAAATAACCATCCCAATCAAATCCAGGATAGGTAGCTGATAAATCGGTTCCTTTAATTTTATTGTAGGTAAGATGCGGATTTCTGTTGTCTGTTCTTGAATAAAAAACCTCTGCTAAACGATATTCCAACTCAAATACCTTCTCAGAGGTGGATTCAGCTTTTACTTCATCCATGCCGGCAAAAGAGAGGTTTTTTTGAATGTATTGTTTGTATGCCGATTTAATTTCATTGGAAGCATCATCTTCTAGCAGGTAGTAATCTCTGTCAGGCAAACCAAGTCCGCTTTGGTATAAACCTGCAATAGTCATATCGCTATTTTTCCTGTCGGCTGTAGAGTAAATAGCAAAAAATGGAAATAACTGATATTTATGTAGGTAACCAATAACTGATGCTATGTCGTTTGCGTTTTCAATAGCATTTATTTTATCCAATAAAAACCTGATATCCTGTAATCCCGCTTTTTCAATACTGGCTGTATCCATCCCTGAATTATAAAACTCGCCAATCTTTTGAGCAACAGATCCTTGTTTGTTGTTTGATTGTGTTACTTCTTCAAAAATGGTTCTTAAGCGTTCCTTATTATTTTCTTCTAATTCGTCAAATTTACCATAACGACTTTTATCATCAGGAATAGGATTTGCCTCTTTCCATAGGGTATTTGCATAAGCATTAAAATCATCACCAGGATTTACACTGGTGTTTAATTGATCTGAAGATAAATCAGGTACTTGTAGTGATTTTTTATCAGAGGACGGGGAACATCCAACCAATATGGCAAGGACAGAACATGCCAATAATTTAAAAGATAAGTGTCTCATTAATAATACTTTATTTGTTTTTGTTAATTTTTTGCTCCACAAGATAAGGATTAGTTTTTTATTTTATGTAACTTGAATAAGCCTGAATATTTCTCAGGAAGGGTTTTATTTGACCTTAGGTTGAAGAAAAAAACTAAAAAAGAACGTATCTTATTTAATAGTTTAAAGTAACCGGTCTCTTTTAAAGTCTTTTATCTGTATTCAACCAAATAAAAATTAACAAATAAAAAATACAATTTAAACTATTTTAATAAACCGTTGTTTACATATCGAAAACTAAATAAATCTTACATCTCAGTATACAATAACTTGCTGGATATAAATATTAATGCATATGTCAACATTTGAAATTCTTATGCCCAAGATGGGTGAAAGTGTGGAAGAAGCAACTATTACCAAATGGTTTGTATCCGTTGGTGATAAAATTGAAGAAGATGATGTTCTTCTTGAAATTGCCACAGATAAGGTAGATTCAGAAATCCCTTCACCTGTGGCGGGAACGGTAAAAGAAATTTTATTCGAAACCGATTCTTTAGTGGCGGTAGGTAAACCCGTTGCGATAATAGCACTGGAGGGTGAAGATGATGGTGCGGAAGAGGTTGTAAGTCCGGAAGTAAAAGATCTGGAAGCGAGTATTGAACAAACATCAAGCACAGCTTCTGTAACATCGGCACCTGACTTTAGCGAATCGGATAAATTTTATTCGCCTTTGGTTAAAAGTATAGCTAAACAAGAGGGCATTAGTATCGCAGAACTGGATACGATTAAGGGAAGCGGACAAAACAACCGGGTTACAAAAGCAGATATGATTGCTTTTATCGAACAAAGAAAACAAGGAACGGTTACGAAGGCTCCTGCGGCCACAGCTTCTGAGAAAGAAGTTAAGAAAGATACGATTCCTGTTTCTAAACCTATACAGAGTCCACCTGTATCTGTAAATGCTGAAGATGAAATTATTGAAATGGATCGCATGCGTAAGCTGATTGCAGATCATATGGTGATGTCGAAACATGTTTCTCCTCATGTTACAGCTGTGATAGAAGTTGATATGACTAATATTGTGTTGTGGCGAAATAAAAACAAAATAGCTTTCCAGGAAAAATATGGTGAAAAAATTACATTTACACCCATATTCTTTGAGGCTACAGCAAAAGCCTTAAGAGAATTCCCTGGAGTTAATGCTTCTGTTGACGGAGATAAAATTATTTACAGGAAAAATGTGAATATAGGAATGGCAGTGGCACTGCCCAGTGGTAACCTGATTGTACCGGTTATTAAACAAGCCGATCTCAAAAATCTGGCCGGACTTACTACTGATGTGAATCGTTTGGCTAATCTAGCGCGTGCTAACAAACTTTCTCCTGATGATATTCAAGGAGGTACCTTTACCATTACCAATTTTGGATCCTTTAAAAATATCATAGGTACACCTATTATTAATCAGCCACAGGTAGCTATCCTGGCTATAGGTGCTATCGAAAAGAAACCTGCTGTTATCGAAACTCCTACAGGGGATGTGATTGGTATTCGTCATAAAATGTTCTTGTCAATTTCCTACGATCACCGGATTGTGGATGGTGCCCTGGGTGGTAATTTTGTTCGTCGCATTGGTGATTATCTGGAAGCATTCGATATCAACAGACCAGTATAGTACGCCTGAAACAGGAACATTCTAATTTTTAAAAAAAAAGGATTATGAAAGATCATATAGACGAAATATATAAAATTAAAACCACTGATAAAGAAACGCTGTTAAAATGGTATGCTTTATTGAAATTAGGGAGGAGTCTCGATGATCGTGCTCCCAATTATCTGAAGCAGGCTATTGGATGGTCCTACCATGCACCGGCTGCCGGACATGATGCCATCCAGCTGGCCATTGGTCAGGTATTTGACAGGAGCAAGGATCATTTATTTCCCTATTATAGAGATTTACAAACCTGCGTGGCTGCCGGTTTAACCCCTGAGGAGATTATTTATAACGGAATATCAAAGGATACTGATGTGGCCGGTGGTGGACGACATATGTCGAACCATTTTGCCAAACCAGAATGGAATATTCATAATGTTTCTTCCTGTACAGGAAATCATACTTTGCATGCCGTTGGAATAGCCCGTGCCATCAAGCAGTATAAATCTAAAGGTGTAGCAATTAGCTCGCAGGGAGAATCTTCTGTTTCTGAAGGATATGTATATGAAGCTATTAATGGCGCATCAAAAGAACAGTTGCCTGTTGTCTTTGTTTTTCAAGACAATGGATATGGTATATCAGTACCCAAAAAAGATCAATCGGCCAACCGAAAAGTAGCCAAAAATTTTGAAGGTTTAAAAAATCTGAGAATATTATATTGTAATGGAAAGGATGTTTTTGATTCGATGAACACCATGACTGAAGCGGTTAAGTGGGCCCAGGAAAATCAAAAACCAGTTATTGTCCATGCCAATTGTGTGCGTATTCACTCACATTCCAATTCCGACAGACATGAATTATACCGTGATAAAGCCGAATTGAATTATGTTCAGGAATACGATCCTATCGCCAAATTCCGTCGTTTGTTAATCAGATACAACAGAGCAACTGAAGAAGAACTGAATAATATCGACAATGAGGTAAAAGAAAAGGTAAAAAAAGCGCACAAAGCTGGCTTATCGGCGCCGGATCCTTCTCCTGATAGTATATTTGATTTTGTGTATCCTCCAGCCTATGTGCCTCAAAAATTTCCTGATGGAGTTCATACCGAGAAAGGTGAACCTAAGAAACTCATTGAAGCACTTAATGGTACTTTAAAAGAAGAGTTTCGTAGAAATCCGGATACCTATATATGGGGTCAGGATATGGCCAACAAGGATAAAGGCGGAATTTTTAATGTATCTAAGGGAATGCAGCAGGAATTTGGTCACGAACGCGTATTTAATGCCCCAATAGCCGAAGATTATATTATGGGAACGGCCAATGGCATGTCGCGCTTTAATAAGAATATTCGTATTGTGGTTGAAGGAGCTGAGTTCGCTGATTATTTCTGGCCTGCTATGGAACAGTTTGTTGAAACTACTCATGAATATTGGCGAACCAAAGGACAGTTTTCTCCAAATATTACCGTTCGATTGGCTTCAGGTGGTTATATCGGCGGCGGATTATACCATTCGCAAAATATAGAAGGGGCCTTAACTACATTTCCAGGGGTACGCGTAGTTTATCCTTCCTATGCCGATGATGCGGCCGGATTATTACGTACTTCCATACGTTCTGAGGGTATGACGTTATTTTTAGAGCCCAAGGCTTTATATAATTCACCTAAAGCGGCAACTCCAATACCCGAAGAGTTTGAGGTTCCCTTTGGTAAGGCAAGAATAAGACGTGAAGGAAGCGATTTAACCATCATTACCTATGGTAATACAACCCATATGTGTGTGCTGGCTGCAGATAAATTGGCAGAAGAAGGACTGGGTGAAGTGGAAGTAATTGATCTGCGCTCGTTGGTTCCTTTAGATTATGAAACAGTACTGGCATCTATCCAAAAAACATCAAAGGCACTGGTGGTTCATGAAGATAAGGTTTTTGCTGGTTTTGGTGGTGAAGTTGCTGCTATCATTGCAGAAAAAGGGTTTGAGATGCTGGATGCACCTGTGAAACGCGTGGGTTCAACTTTTACCCCTGTGGGCTTTAATCGTATTTTAGAAGCTGCTATATTGCCAGATGTAAAAAAGATTACAGATGCAGCACGTGAAATTTTGCAGTACTAATGTTAAAATGATTTCGAAATGGATAAAATAGGCATATTTTACAGTTTTAATTCAGTAAAAACAAAACAGCAAGCGCAGAAAATAAAAAAGGCCTTGGGTGATGTGGATATTGATGATATAAATATTGAAGAAGCTACTCAGGAACAGTTTATGGCATATTCCAATTATATATTGGCTATTCCTACCTGGTTTGATGGTGAACTACCTAATTATTGGGACGAATTCTTACCTTCGGTAGAAGATGAATCTTTAAAAGGAAAATGTTTTGCTCTTTTTGGTGGTGG
>JBFHEL010000295.1:0-5363 GCA_041584155.1 Saccharicrinis sp. | reverse complement strand
TATTACCTTAAGAGCCTTAAGGATTTTAAAAGAGGTAGATTTTATTTTAGCTGAGGATACCCGAAAGACCGGATTTTTACTGAAGCATTTTGAGATTGAATCTAAAATGTTCTCTCATCATAAATTTAATGAACACAAGACCTCTGAAATGATTGTACAGCGCATTTTAGCTGGTGAGACTTGTGCACTTGTGTCTGATGCCGGAACTCCAGCTATATCTGATCCGGGGTACTTATTGGTTAAGCATGCAGCAGAGCAGGAGGTAGATATTGAGTGTTTGCCCGGAGCCACAGCCTTTGTGCCTGCTTTGGTAAATTCAGGTTTAACCAATGACCGCTTTTGTTTTGAAGGATTTTTACCTCAGAAAAAAGGCAGGCAGAAGAGATTGCAATTCCTCGAATCAGAGAGTAGAACAATGATTTTTTATGAATCGCCATTTCGTTTGCTTAAAACACTACAGCAATTTATAGAAGTGTTTGGGGAGGATAGAAGAGCATCCGTTTCCAGAGAGCTGACTAAGTTGCATGAAGAAAATGCACGTGGTACATTAAAAGAACTTGTAAATCATTTCTCACAGAAAACCATAAAAGGTGAAATTGTTATTGTTGTTGAAGGGGAGAATGAAAAACCTGTGGTAAAAAAGGAAAATAAATATCTAAAACAAAGTGAAATAAAAAAATAAGCACTAATTTTAATTTTGTTTTTAAATCAATATAACAACACACAATTATGAAAAGGATTATTTTACCAATGTTACTGTTTGCAATGGTGGCTTGTAGTGGCCCAACTAAACAAAAGCTTGTGCAGGAAAAAGATTCGTTACTTATGGCTCAGGCTGAGCAGGATAAGATGATGAATGAATTAGTTAATTCGCTTGTTGCTATCGACGAAAATCTCCAGGCTATTAAGGAGAAAGAAAATCTGATTGAAGTTAATATGGGTTCTCCGGAAGGGAATAATGGAAATGTTCAGGATAAAATTAATAATGACATCCAGGATATTTATAATTTAATGCTTGCCAATAAAAATCGTATTGCCGAGCTGGAGCAGAAAATAAAAGAATCGGGTTCCAGTAACCAAAAACTGAATAATCTTGTTGCAGGACTAAATCGTCAGTTAAAGGAAAAGAGCGTTGAAATTATACAATTAAGAGAAGAATTGTCAAACAAAAATATACAGATTAATTCTCTTAATTTTACCTTAGAAGGGATGAGTCATGTTATTGATTCTATCAGAAATATCAATCATGATACGCAAGCTATTTTAGATTCAACAACTACAGAATTGTATACTGCCTTTTATGCTTTTGGTACTAAAAAAGAATTAAAAGAGCATCAGGTTATTTCCAATGAAGGATTACCTGTAATCGGGAAACATAAATTATTAAGTGAAGAGTTTAATGAGGATTACTTCACGAAGGTGGATATCCGTGAGGTAGATAGTATTCCTTTATTTAGACCAAGAATTAAGGTGTTGACCAGTCATCCAGATGGCTCTTATCAGATTGTTACCGGAGAGGAAGATACAAAAGCAATCAAAATTATTGATAAAGAAAGTTTCTGGAGTATTTCGAAATTTTTAGTCGTACAGGTTAACTAACTTTTATTTACTGATTCTATCGCAATTTCATTAGGTTGTAATGAGGTTGTTGATGTTTAATATAAAATTTCCATTTGTGGACTCAGAGGTGTTGTGATTATAACACCTCTTTTTTTAATATATATGCAAAAGTATAGTCATTTATTTTTCGATTTAGATCATACCTTATGGGACTTTGAAACTAATTCGTTACATGCCCTTCGGGAATTATTTGTAAAGTATGAATTGGATAAGGTATTTGAAAGCTTTGATCAGTTTTATGAAATTTATGAAAAACATAACGAAGAACTTTGGGTACTCTACAGGGAGGGTAAAATTACAAAGGAGAATTTAAATTTCGATAGATTTTATACCCCTTTCTCTCAGATGGGTTTAACCAATAAGGAGATTGCAGAGCAATTTGGAAGCGATTATCTTACCCTTAGTCCTACCAAAACAGCTCTAATGCCTAATGCCATAATGGTGCTCGAAGAGTTGCGGAAGAAATATAAACTACATGTGATAACCAATGGCTTTAAAGAAGTGCAGTTTGTTAAATTAAAAAACAGTAATCTGGAACAGTATTTTTCAAAAATATTTATTTCAGAAACCATTGGTGCTTCTAAACCCAAAATAGCTTTCTTTGAATATGCCGTTAAGAGTGCCAATGCCCGTAAAAGGGAATGTTTGATTATTGGTGATAACCTGGATACAGATATTGATGGGGCTATTAATTTTGGACTCGATTATGTTTTTTTCAACCCCAATAAAAATCCTCATCAAAGAGTATTAATGAACGAAATGAGTGATTTAAAGGAGTTGTTGAATCTTCTATAAGTCAGGTTAATCTTCTACCTAAACAGAACATGAATCAGGAACAAATGTATCTTATGCCGATTGGTTAATGACCCAGCCTTATTTATGCTTTGCAATAAAGCTGCCATTAATCCCCCGGCATAACACGAAGTGCTCTCTTTATTATCAAAATGGTATTAGCTGAATGTATTGATATGTTTTATATTTATGTGCTTTTGCCTTTAATAGATGGATTCTAAACATTAATAATCCTTATTTCTGGTTAATAATTTTTATTAAAAAATAATGATTTTATGGAGGCTCAGGATAAAAAACATCTGTTAAAAAATTATTCTTCAAAAGAGGAAAGGATAAATGTTGCGTCCCATGCTCTGGGGGTATTGTTAAGCATTGTTGCCTTTCCTTTTCTGCTTATTAAAGCCATTGAGCAAGGGGAGTTGGTTTATGTTCTTAGCTTTCTAACCTATGCATTGAGTTTGATTATTTTATATACCGCATCAACCTTATTTCATCATGCCAAAAGTAATACAACACGCAGATATAGGCTTAATATTTTTGATCATGCCGCCATCTTTATTCTGATTGCAGGAACCTATACTCCTTATTCTTTAATTACTCTTCAGGGCTCTTTATCCTGGATTATTTTTGGGGTGATTTGGGGTGCTGCTTTGAGTGGAATTATTCTTAAATTATTTTTCACAGGCAGATTTAAAATTATATCTACTACCATGTATGTGTTAATGGGATGGGTAGCCTTGTTTGCTATTAAACCATTGTATTATAATCTAGAGGGGCATGGTTTTTTGTACTTAATGTTAGGAGGTGCTGCATATACCTTAGGCGCTGTTTTATATAGTATCTCAAAATTAAAATATAATCATGCTATTTTTCATGTTTTTGTTTTAATGGGGAGTATTTGTCATTTTATCTCTATTTATTTTTATGTTTAAACCGTTGCTGAGTCTGCTTTCTATTTTATAATAGCATATCTGTTTTAAATATGCTTTTAATAGAAAGTTTTGTTTTGCATGTTGTTTCATGTGTTGAAGCGATTTTTGTTTGAATGGAGATGGTTAGGTGTAAGTGCTTTATTACATGATTGGTATATTAGTTAAGTGTTTTTCTTAAATCATAATCTTTTTCTTACCGTTATTTGCGATTTGTCAAATTTGTTAATGATATATCTTAATGTTACCTGTTAAGTGATGCTATAAGTGTTTGAATATAAATATGTATTGGCTTTGCTAAAATGCTATCCTTGTTCACGAAGATCAATTGGAATTTTTTGGTCAAAGAGTCAATTAAATCATGGAATTATCATTTAGATATTCTGTAGGTTTGAGCGTTATTTTATATCCTAATTATTTTATAGAAAAATGAAAAAGACTTTAATGATTATAGTCGCATTAGTTACCAGTGCGATTAGTTTAATGGCTCAATGTACATATTCGGTTGAGTTAACAGACAGTTTTGGTGATGGTTGGAACGAAGGAAATATCTCAATACTGGTAAATAGCGAAGAAGTGCTGTCATCCATTACTTTAGATTCCGGAAGTGGCCCTGAAATGTATTATTTTTCAGCCTCTGAATCAGACGAAATAAGTATAACTTATACAGCAGGTAGTTGGAGTTATGAAAATGAATATATTATTTACGATGCAGACAACTTCGCTGTTTTTAGTGATGGGCAAGATGGAGTAACTCCTACAGGAGGATCATTTACAGCTGGTGCCTGTCCTTTGTGCTATACACCAACTGACCTTAGTGCAACTAATATTACTTATTATTCTGCAGACTTATCATGGACAGAGATATCGAGCGCCACAGCCTGGAGTATCGAATGGGGTGAAAATGGATTTACACAAGGAGAGGGTACAGTCATTAGTGGTCTTACAGAAACATCTTATACCTTATCTGTTTTAAGTGAGAATACCAGTTATGACTTTTATGTACAAGCGAACTGCAGTGATACCGATGAAAGTGAATGGAGAGGCCCTTATACATTTCAAACCATTGCTTCTTGTTTAGCGCCAACCACTCTAATAGTTGATAATATAACCGCTGAGTCGGCAGATATATCCTGGAGTGAACCAGGAGATGCTACTTTATGGGATATTGAGGTATATGAATCTTCATCTACTGCAACAGGAACGCCTACTTACAGCGATGTGGAATCAACCTCTTATACGCTAATGGGATTATCCGAATACACACAGTACAGCGTTAACGTTAGAGCAAACTGTGGCGATGGCGATTATAGTTTCTGGACTACATTGTCTAGTTTCACAACTTTACCTAGCTGTTTAGCGCCAACTACACTAACGGTAGATAATATAACCGTTGAGTCGGCAGATGTATCCTGGAGTGAACCAGGAGATGCTACTTTATGGGATATTGAGGTATATGAATCTTCATCTACTGCCACAGGAACGCCCACTTACAGCGATGTGGAATCAACCTCTTATACGCTAATGGGATTATCCGAATACACACAGTACAGCGTTAACGTTAGAGCAAATTGTGGCGATGGCGATTATAGTTTCTGGACTACATTGTCTAGTTTCACAACTTTACCTAGCTGTTTAGCGCCAACTACACTAACGGTAGATAATATAACCGTTGAGTCGGCAGATATATCCTGGAGTGAACCAGGAGATGCTACTTTATGGGATATTGAGGTATATGAATCTTCATCTACTGCCACAGGAACGCCTACTTACAGCGATGTGGAATCAACCTCTTATACGCTAATGGGATTATCCGAATACACACAGTACAGCGTTAACGTTAGAGCAAATTGTGGCGATGGAGATTACAGTCCTTGGACGATTTATGATGATTTTACGACATTAATAAGTACTCAAAGTAATCCAACGAACTGTGGATTAGGATATGCTATATCTGATTATAATTACACAAATATTCCCATACAAGTTAATGAGGAAGGTATACTTGGTACAGACTTAAGC
>JBFHEL010000294.1:0-5397 GCA_041584155.1 Saccharicrinis sp. | reverse complement strand
TAGTTGTAAAAACTTTTTATACCGATGTCGTAGCGATTCATTAATGAGGTGGAAAATATATTGTAGGCGAGTATATTAAGTGTTTTAGTTGTTCTGATGGGACTTTTAGTATGTGAATATTTTATTCTGTTTGTAGTTTGTGAGTTTGTGCAAAATGTGTTGGTTGAGCTTTGTGCGTATCATAAGAGTTAGGGTGTTTTTTTAAGTTATTGCGATTAGAATAAGCGTTTAATTGTTTGATAATCGATGTAGTAGAGTATTTTTAGCGAATAGGTGTTTGTTGCTTGTGTATTGAAAATATTTTTTATATTTCTGCTAAGACTCTTGTTTATTTGATCGCTTTCTTCAAAAATTATATTTTTCCATGCCAGATTCATTTCTGATCCGGGAGCAAAATGCCACGTTAATTTCATATCAATATTGAAAACATTATAGTTGGTGTCTTGATTCTTATTATAGGAGTCATCATATGTTAAACTGCCATTTTCCTCTAATAGGTAAAAGCTTTTGTATTCAACTCCCGACCAGTAGTGTCGCGCATCAAAGGTAAGGGATAACTTATTAGTGAGGATGTAATCCATTTCAATTTCATTTTCAATTTCAGTTACATTTCTTTTGCCAAAATAAATTACCGGGCTTGAGTCATCACTACTGTCTGCATAACCATAATCGTTATAGTCAACGTTGATATCCAGATCGTATTCAAACTTGAATTTTTGACCAATTCTGGTTTCCAGATCAAAGCCCATCCATTTTCCATACTGGTCGGTTTCAGGAAGGTTATATCCTCCTGCATATGCGCCAAAACTTATTTTTTTTCTGAAATCAGAATCATATGAAATATTGTAAAAAACATGATAAGGTTGATGGTAATATCTTCCTTCAATTCTTGCCTCGTCATAGTCATTTTTGTCGGATTCTATTCCTGTATTGATGCTGAGGGTACTGTTGTTTGTAAATCTAAAGAATGTCCAGATGTAGGTTTCACTGCCAATTTTGTCATAAGGGTTCACAATTCTTTCGTATTCCCAGTTGGCTCCAGCATACCATTCTCTGCATATCCAAAAGGGCTCCAGTATATTATATTCAATATATGCTTCTGAGCTCAATCGGTTGTTGGTTTGCAGATACCCCATATCGTTAGGGTTATAATTTTCAGAATAGTAAAGCTGTTCTATACCGTAGGTCAGACTTCCATTGTTTTTTTCTAGTTCAATATCTGCAAATGTTCCGGTTTCTGTGGTGTTATCCTCTTTATTTCTATAACTATATCCTCCGTTTCCACTTAAAGCAAAACGTTTTTTGTTGTCTCTGAATTGAAAATCAACAGCTGTAACATTTGCTTTGTAAGGATTATTCGACATTTGCATATGGGTATTGATAAGGCTAAAGTAGGAGTTGTTTTTCAGCGATTTGTCAATGACCACTACGTTATAGTTGGTAAAAGGCTGGACTTCAAATTCCCTTGTTTTGCCTGATGTGGTGTCTTTAATTTCAGCATAAGAAGCTAACGACATGGCGTTTAAAAATCCAAAGCCCCAGCCTTTTTTTGTTCTTCCCGAGAGCTTGGTGGCATTGGCCAGTCGAGTGGAGCCTGGGTTGTAGTCTACTATTTCATTTTCATTCAGGTTCTCTTCTGCATTATCTGCAAATATTGGTTCAGTGCCAATACGTCGTGAGTAAAAAATATCTGCCCGTTGAAATAATTCTGTGCCTTCATTGAAAAACTGTCTTTGTTCATCGTAATACAGTTCATAGGCCGATAAGTTTAATTGTTGATCGTCAGACTGGATTTGTCCAAAATCAGGAATTAACATCATGTCTAGTGTAAAGCTTTTGCTAAGCCCGTACTTAATGTCCATTCCGCCACGGTAAAGGTATGTTGCCCCGGAGTTGTCTCCTGTAGTTTCTGCATAAACAGATGTATAGGGTGTGAACGATAATCTTAGCGGAGGATGAATGTTTTTTATGCCTGTTATTTCTCCTTGTTGATGAATAAAGCCGGATGTCTTACGGTCTACAAAATTCCATGTGCTGATGGAGTTGTTTCGTCTGATGTTTCTGTAAATATTCAGACCCCAGGTGTGTAGGTCTTTGTCGCTGAATCTTAAGTTGGAATAGGGAATTCGCATTTCCAGGGTCCAACCATTTTCAGTAATTTGCGTTTTGCTTTGCCAAACAGCATCCCAGTTATCATCTTCTTCATCCGTGTTTGTTTTTATAGCTTTAATGTCAGATTGTACTCCAGCTGCCGTAATGAAAAAGCCATAGGCCAGCTGGCCTTTGTTGTAAGGGTCTAAATACACGCCAAAATAATCTGCCATGTCTTTGTTGTCGCGGCTTGTTAAATAATTGAAAATGCTATCGGGCTGGTCGTCGTACAATATAGCTCCAATGTATATGGCATATTGATCGTAAAAAAAATAAACTTCGGTAGGTTGAGGAGCGGGTTTGCCGTTATGTGGCTGTAGTTCTAAAAAATCGTTTGCAGGTTGTGCGTGTTGGTATGCTTCTTCATTCAGTAAGCCGTCAATATGAAGCGGTTTTGATAGGCTTAGTGCTTCAATACTCTTTTTTTGCTGGGCAGCGAGGGTAGTGCAAAATAACAAAAGCATAAAAGACGAAAGGGCTAGCTTCATAAACTATGTTTAATTGCCGTAAAAAAAAACGAACGATTAGATTAAGTCTTAGAAAAATAATTATTTTTATTGAAACAATTACTCCTTTGTAAATTTTTTTGCAATTATCTAAGTGTTTTGAAACCAGATGTAAAAAGTATGTTAGGGTGATTTGAATGTAAAAACAAAAGGCGTTTTTGATCTGATTCAAAAACGCCTTTGTGATGAGATATAATATTTTAGCTATTAACTATGAGTGTCGTTTGGATTATATGATTCAACGTGTCGTTCTGTTTTGGCCTTGTTAAATTCACTGATGGTAATGATTATGCCTGTTTCTTCCACATCTCCAAACCTGTCATTAACTGCTGTGCCAAAGGAGCGCATGGAGGGAGACAAGCTCATGTATGCATTTACTAATGGAGGTATAGATTCTCCAAGTTCTCTTACTTTCCGGTTTAACACTTTGTAATCTTCAACAAACGAAGGCCCTTTAAATATAGATTTCAGCTTTTCGGGGCTTAATCCTATTTTTACCTTAAATTCTTCCAGAGGATATAATAATTTATCCGGATCGCTAAAGTATTTATTCATGAAGCTAAGGATTAAATCTCTGGCTTCCTGATTAAAATGGGTGTACATGGTTACCTTTCCAAAGAAGTATTTCATCTCCGGATGGTTAACAACTAATGATCCTAGTCCGTCCCAAAGGTTATCCAGTGCAAAAAGACTCTTGGCGCCTTGTTTGCTTGACTGGTATTGAGGCTGAACAAATGATCTTCCTAACTCAATGGTATATGGCAGATATTCATCCAAAAATTTTCTTGAAAAGTGAAAGAGACGTGAAGTGGCTAAGGTTACATTTCCATCTTTGTCACGAGGAATAGTATTTCCCATGATGTAGCGATAACCTCCAAGTATTTCTTTTTCTTCAGGATCCCAAACTATTAATTGACGGTATGGAACTTCAGCTAAGTCATAGTCGTCAATATCAGCTTCTTTACCAGTGCCTCCTCCTGCCTGACGAAACGATTCTTCACGTAAACGACCAACTTCTTTCATAAGGTTGGGTGCTTCGTTGCCAATAAAATCGTAAATTTTGTTGCCGCCCTTGTTGGTGTTACGAACAAATCTTTCCTTTGTTAACTCTGCTTCCAGTATGTGTTTCTCAACTGGTGCGATAATGGGTTTTATAGAATTCATGTAAACTATAGCTAAAATGCAGCTACAAAATTAAATTAATTTTGGTAAGCTGTAGACTGTTTCTTTTATTTTTTCTGCCCAATATGTGGGAGTTTCCTCGTTTTTTATTTTTCTCCACGAAATGGGTTGGCCAAATGTAAGCTTAATTTTTTGGTTCTTAAACTTAAACATTTCGTTAACTAGATAAAGCATTTCAATATTTGCTTTGATTCCGAGTTTCTTTCTGATTTTTGCCAGATTATAAAAAAATTGAGAGTTGTTTCCTTCGATAAATACCGGAATAATATCACGATGGTGTTTGATGGCCTTTTTTATAAAAGCTTGTTTCCATTCTAAATCCCGAATGATTTTTCCTTGTTTACGGGATACTAGCCCAGCAGGGAAATACAATACCTGAGAATCCGAAGCAAAAGCATCCTCTATCAGTCGGGCTGCCTTTTTAGCCTGTCCACCATGTTTATTGATGGGAACAAAAATGTCATTAAAGCGCCCTATTTGTAATAGGATATCGTTTACAGGGAACTTGATGCTTTCGAACGCCCGGCCAACTTCAGTCATAAAAATAATTCCATCCAAGCCTCCTAATGGATGATTGGCCACAAATAAATAGCGTCCGTCTTTGGGTATTTGATCTAACCCTTGTGCATAGCTGCTCACCCCAAATAAGGATTTGCATTTCTCGCCAAAGTCAATATTGTAGCTGTTTGGGTAATTTATTAGTATCTCGTTTAAACTGTCCTGGTGAATTATTTTTTTTAAATATGTAAAAATAAAACCCGGCAACCATCGATATAATCCCGGATTTTTATCCTTAAAGATTTGTTCTACATCCAGCTTAACAACGGGTTTATTCGTGTTTTCTTCCATTCTCAATTTGTATTTGGGGTTCAATTTTAGGAAAAAAATAGGATTTCACATGGTTTATTTTCAATAAAAATGCTTTAGGAAAAAAAATATTGAAAAAATGAGATGCCAAATCCTTCTTGTCATTGTGCTTCGTTTTGTTTTTTTTATGGATAAAAGGATTGGTTTTTAGATGATTGTTTTCCTGATGTAATGTTGTAATACTTAGTTGACTGATAGAGTGTTGTGGTTGGAAAGGCCTTTGTTGGTAAAGTGCTGTACGACTCGTTGTTGTCTATGTGGTTAATACAGTGTTAATTGAGGAGATATTCTGGTGACTTTTTCTTGGAATGAATAAGCAATATTTATTCATAACTATTGATTGGATTGTTTGTTTTAAATCAAATTTTCAGAATTGTTTTTTCTCTAAAAAGAAGTATGGCTTTGATTCTTTATGAAGACCTCTGTGTTCTGTTTTGTATTTCTTATTTTTGCTCCTAAATAGCTTTAATTTGTCATGTAGCCCTTTGTTTAAGGCAATTGATATTCATTAATTTATCACTGTTTATTGGGTTTAAAATAAAAACTTATCAACAAAGTGTAATAAAGTGGTATGAAGTGGTTGATAGTGGTTTAAAAAAATTATATTTTTACAAAAAATAATCCACAATCGTAATGGCCACATTTATAGGTGATTTTGTTTGTAAATCTGATTTAAAAGGACGGATTGTGT
>JBFHEL010000293.1:0-5445 GCA_041584155.1 Saccharicrinis sp. | reverse complement strand
CTACTAAACTTTTTTATAAATAACGAGAAGGTTTTTGATAATTCTGCCAAACGATATTCTTTCTCATTTTTATCCTCCAAGTTTGAAATTTCCTTCACCTGAACTTCAAAATCAGCCAATTTCAATTGAGCTTTTACCCCAACCGACAAAAGAATTACACACAATAACAGCAACTTACGAATAGACATACTAAGATGTATTTTGATTGATCAGGCCGAAATTATGAAGAATTCGGAGAATAAAAAAGCATAAGTCAATTGGTCTTGCGTAATCGGATTATAAATTTCATTGATAATAAATAACCATAAGCCTATGTCTGCCACCCTTAAACGGCCTCAATCCGGTTAACCATAGCAGGTTACTGCAAAAAAACACAGATCATCTTATTTTCAGATTAAAAATAAGCCATACTCATTTAATAATGATAGGATATTTCATATAAAAAGCAGATAAGGCTCATTTCATGAACCAATCGGTATTACTCCCAGTTTAATATCACCTTACCACTATTGCCTGTTTCCATTACATCAAATCCCTTCTGGAAATCATCAATGGCATAACGATGCGTAATCATAGGACTTAAATCGATTCCCGAAAGAAGCATTTGTTCCATCTGATACCAGGTTTCAAACATCTCCCGACCATAAATACCCTTTAATGTTAAGCCTTTAAATATCACCTTACTCCAATCTATTTGTGTTGACGAAGGCAGAATTCCCAACAAGGATATCTTACCCGAATTATACATATTATCGAGCATGGTATTCAAAGCCATAGGATTTCCTGAACACTCCAATCCTATATCAAAACCCTTCATATTTAACCTCTTAACCACCTCGCTTAACTTTTCCTTTAAGGGATTAACCACATAGGTAGCTCCCATATTTTTTGCTAATTCAGCCCGGTATGCATTTGTTTCGGTGGCAACCACATACCTTGCTCCGGCAAACTTAGCAATGGCCACACACATACTACCTATTAAACCCGAACCTGTTACCACAACATCTTCTCCAATGACAGGAAAACTCAATGTTGTATGTGTTGCATTACCAAAGGGATCCATAATGGCAGCAATCTCATCCGATATTTTTTCATGCACCTTCATCACGTTATAGGAAGGTACTTTCACATATTCAGCAAAAGCACCATTAATATTTACCCCAATACCTACTGTATTTTCGCAAATATGCTGTCGTCCCCTTCTGCAATTACGACAATGGCCACAAGATATATGACCTTCACCTGTCACACGGTCGCCTTCTTTAAACTCCGTAACTTCATTTCCTACTCTGGCTACATATCCAACATATTCATGCCCTATGGTCATTGGGGTATGAATGGTTTTTTGCGCCCATTCGTCCCAAAGATAAATATGCAGGTCTGTTCCGCAAATAGCAGACTTTACAACCTTAATGAGTACATCATTTACGCCTATCTCAGGTAAATCGACTTCCTCCATCCAGATACCTCTTTCTGGCTTAAGTTTTACCAACGCCTTCATTTTTGTCATAATATCGAGATAAAAAGAATTAAACATTTAAAGTATAAAGTTGTCAATAAGAATATGATTCTTCAATGATAAATCTCAATAAAATGATGTAAACAAACCCAAATCTGTCAATCAAGGAAAGAAAACAGTCAGGCCATATGTTTCTATATCAATTCGACACCCCTGACACCATATAAATATACATACAAATTCACCACACCCCCTTAATTAACAAACAATCACCTAACAAAATACTAAATTACATAAGGATACCATACCAAATTTCACCCTTTATTTAAAAACAATAACTTTTGTTTCTACAGAAACATTTTTTCGATGATTTCAACATGGCTCTTTATTATTTATATTAACTCTAATTAATAATTATTTATGTAGTAATTCAGCCCCAACTCACATTGATTTATATACATACCTATTAACCATTTACAATAAATAGCAATTGAATAAATACATCCGGAGAAAAAACAGGTATTTGTAAGAACGATGAAATTTTAATACTTTTGTTCGCATAGAAACTATATAAGATAGGCAATTATCATAGTTCAGATAATGCTTATTAATTATGGAAAGAGAGCGCAAGAAATTAAACCCAATCATTATTCCTTCATACAACAAACTCTCTTTCAACCTGCTTCAAAAATTAACCTTAGGTTTCTTCACCTGTAAAAAAAAAGAAAAAAATGATTTACAATAATGTACAAAAAGAGATTGCAAATAAGATACAGGACAAACCAGAGTCTTCCAATTGGAAAGACTGGCGGTGGCAATTAAGAAACTCCATACGCTCTTTAGAGAAATTTGAATTTTTAACAGGCATTAAATTTTCGGCGCAAGAAAGGAAAGGCTTAGAGCAAACCTTTGAGAAATTCCCTCTTTCTATTACGCCTTATTATCTATCTCTCATTGATAAGGAAAATTTCAGAGGAGACCCTGTCTTTAAGCAAGCTTTTGGCGGCATTGAAGAATTAACCACCAACAGCTATGAACTTGCCGATCCCCTTTCTGAAGACAAAGACAGTCCTGTTGAAGGCATCACACACAGATATCCCGACCGCGTTCTTTTTCACGTGAGCAATGTATGTTCAATGTATTGCAGGCATTGTACCAGAAAAAGAAAAGTAGGAGATGTTGACTTTGTTCCCTCAACCGACCAGCTAAAAAAAGGAATAGATTATATTAAATCAACGCCCCAGGTAAGAGATGTACTTCTTTCAGGCGGTGATCCGCTTATGTTACCTGACGAGAAACTAGACTGGCTGCTCGAACAGATCAGTGAAATACCTCATGTTGAAATAATACGTATAGGAACCAGAATGCCTGTGGTATTACCCTATAGAATTACAGATAAGCTCATTTCTATTCTACAAAAATACCACCCTTTATGGATTAATACTCATTTCAATCACCCCAACGAAATAACAACCTCATCCAAAGAGGCACTGAAGAAGTTAGCCGATGGCGGCTTCCCTTTGGGAAACCAATCAGTATTACTTGCCGATATAAACGATTGCCCCAGAATAATGAAGTCCCTATTGCATAAATTAGTTCAAAACAGGGTACGCCCCTATTATTTGTACCAGTGCGATCTTTCTGAAGGGCTATCTCATTTTAGAACTCCAATTGGCAAGGGAATTGAAATTATGGAAAGTCTCATAGGCCATACCAGTGGTTTTGTTAGGCCTACCTATGTAATTGATGCACCAGGTGGAGGTGGAAAAATACCCGTAATGCCCAATTATATCATCTCCTGGTCAACCAATAAAGTCATATTAAGAAATTACGAAGGGGTGATTACCACCTATAAAGAGCCGGACAAATACGAAGCCCGCATTTGTGATAGAGATTGCGATAAGTGTGATTTAGACTTATCTCTGAACGAAAATGAAGAAATTAATTCCATTGGTATAGAAAGCTTATTATCCGATTGCTGCGATACTATATCATTAATACCCGAAGATAATGAAAGACTACATAGAAGAAACGATAATGCGTGATACTATTGAAGCCAATAAAAACGGTTCAGTTTTGCAACACGGTAAACATAATGACCGAATATATTTAATGAAATTAAATGACAAGGATGTACCCGGCATCTTTAGTGCACTAAATAAATTGGCATACAACCATAGCTATGCTAAAATTATATGCAAGATACCCAAAAAAGTACTGCCCCTTTTTATTGGTAATGGATTCTTGCAAGAAGCATATATTCCTGGTTTTATAAAAGGGAAAAGAGATATTTGTTTTGTCTCAAAATTTATGAACTCCGACAGATTAATAGAAATTGAAAAGCCTGAATTAGAAACATTCAGTGGCATGTTGCACAAGAATATAACGAATGTTTCTATTGAAAATTTAGAGCAAACAAAATATAAAGTTCGTCGCCTGATCAATACCGATGCAGAAAACATTGCTAAACTGTATAAACATGTATTTACCACATATCCATTCCCCATTCATCAGCCGGCATACATCTTAAAAACAATGCAGGAGGATGTTTGCTACTATGGAATAGAAAAAAACAGGAAATTAATTGCTATTGCTTCATCTGAGATGGATAAGGAATATCTGAATGCTGAAATGACGGATTTTGCTACTCATCCTGACTATGCCGGTAATCATCTTGCTTCCATTATTTTAAACAAAATGGAAGAGGATATGAAAAAGCAAGGAATAAAAACACTCTACACCATAGCCAGGTTAGCTTCTGTACCAATGAACAAAACATTTTTACGTTTTGGTTACCACTATACAGGAACCTTAATTAAAAACACCAACATATCGGGTAACATAGAGAGTATGAACATATTATACAAACAAATATAAAAATCATGGCAGTTAAAGATCTTTGCTCCCACCATAAAATATGCGAAGTATATCAAGGACAAACCATTTCCGATGATTACAAGTTAACTATACATAAAAATGTGTTTTGCCATAGAGGCTATAAAGGATGGAGAAATTGTAATCGTTATTTAATTTTTGAAAACACCGTTCATACCTCCAATACGAATCCAGACAATGATGACTCAAAAACACCATAACCTATGCCTGTAAATATCAACACAATTTACCCTGCATAGGGCCATGATACGAAAGAAAAGATAAACACCAAAAAAAATGCATTTACACGACATTAACAAAGAGATGAAATTATCTTACTCAAAAGGTTCCAAAAGCAATACCTCACTGCTATGCAAGGGTAATATAAACTTTATACGTACCGAATTTAAATTAACAAAGTTCATCAAAAAATAGAATTATTTATATGTTAGAGGAAATTATCCAGTCAGTCTCTTTTTTGCTTGTTCTTTTAAATCCATTTCTGATTATTGTCTACCTTATTGAAATTATTAAAAGTAAGACGCACAAGGTATTTTCAAAGATTATCTTTAGAGCCGGTATCATAAGCTTTATCACTTTTTCTTTATTTGCCCTTATAGGGGATCAAATATTTACCAGTATTTTTAATGCCAGTTTTGCTTCCTTTCAAATATTCGGAGGCATTATTTTTTTATTGACAGGGATACACTTTATCTTCAAAGGAAGTGCTTCCATAGAAGCCCTCAGGGGAGAATCGAAGCATGTTATTGGAGCCATTGCCATGCCAATATTTATAGGCCCCGGAACAATAAGCTATTCTGTAATAATAGGAGAAAAACTAAATGGCTGGACAGCTGTTTTAGCTATTTTCATTACTCTTTGTATCTGTGTTTCCCTGATCATAGTACTAAAAAAAGTTCACGATCACGTACAAAAACGAAACGAAGAATTAATTGAGCAATATATCGATATCTCAGGACGTGTCATTGCATTTCTTTTAGGCACCATATCCATCGAAATGATTATGAAGGGTATGCATTTTTGGATAAAAAATATGTTTTAAACGCTTCATTCTCCGATATACATATTTCACACACCTACCATACAGCTAT
>JBFHEL010000292.1:0-5467 GCA_041584155.1 Saccharicrinis sp. | reverse complement strand
TCCCTCATTTTTAACCATACCACAAACTCTGATAGGTCTGTTTAGTTTTGACTGGATAAAGCTTATTTTTTCATCATCAGAGCTTTGGTGTATTGATTCAGGGATAGTGATAAAAAGCTCTACGCTCATAAAATCAAGTATATCTTCTAAAAGCTCTTTTGAGTTTTTACCCTGATCAAGCTGTTGCTGATAATCAAATATTTTTTGTTGATAAAAATATAAAACTCCGGCTAATGCCTCCTTGTATTGAATAGTATCTTTGAGGCGATAGGTGGGTACCACATTATCAATATTTTTAATGAAAATAATGTCGGCATCTAATTCATTTAGATTTTCTATTAAGGCTCCATGTCCGCCGGGACGAAATAAAATAGTATCGTCATCTAATCTGAACGGTGTATTGTCTGGATTTACTGCTATGGTGTCGGTATAGGCTTTTTGAATAGAATAGCTGATGTTGTATTTTACATCATAGCGTGCTTCGTATAAAGAAATATTCTTGTTAACGATGTCTTTAAATAATTGCATATGGTCTTCGGAAACGGTAAAGTGAAGGTTTACAATGCCTTCGTTATCCTGACCATACAAAGCTCCTTCTGCTAAATGTTCTTCAATAGGGGTAATGGCTTTTTCTTCTGTAAGATGGAATTTTAATACTCCTTTGGGGTATTTTCCATAGTTTAACCCATCGGGCAATAATAGTTTTTCAATAATCAGTGCGCTATTGTCAAACACTGTTTTTTCGTCGGAAAAATTAATGCCACATACTTTTTCCAGCTCTTCCGAAAAGGCAAAATGCTTAATGTGCGTTAAAAAATCCTGAATAGGACCGCCTTTTTTCATCTCAGCCTGCTGGTCAGCTCCGGCATTTATAAATCCAAACAAATCTTTAAACATACGGGTTGCCGCTCCCGAGGCGGGAACAAATTTTACAATGCTACATCCTTCGTCAATACCATTTCGGTACTGGTCGGTGAACATAAATTTTTGCTCTTCGTCCAATGAAATAATACCGTTGGATATGGATGCAGGCTTTTGGATGTCCATAAACGGAAATCCGTTTTTAAATTGGTTAAGTTGTAAGTTAACTTTTTCCAGGGAGATACCTTTTTTCTTAAGGTATTGTTGGTCTTTGTCCGTAATCATTAATTGTGTTTTTTAGTTTTAGCAGTTTAAATATACTAAACAAATTGGCTATTTATCTTGTGATGGCAATTTTTTTATAAGTTAAGTTTTTTGTAGGCTCAATTTGCATTTTGTTATCTTTGCAGGCTAAAATTTTGAGTATGAAATTCCCATGGGGTCATGACAGACGATTTAATGATTATAGTTCTTATATAAAACGAACTTTCAATGAGCGGGTGCAAAAGGTATCCGTTGATGCAGGTTTTTCTTGTCCCAACAGAGATGGGTCTAAGGGTGTGGGAGGGTGTACATTTTGTAATAATTCTACTTTTAATCCCTCCTATTGTGGCGAAGGGAAAACTATTACTCAACAAATAGACACAGGTATAGATTTCTTTTCTCCTAAATATAAAACACAGAATTATCTGGCTTATTTTCAGGCTTATAGTAATACTTATGCCAATATTGATGTGTTGAAACAACGCTATCGTGAGGCTTTAGAGCATCCTCAGGTAATTGGTATTGTTTTAGGAACACGACCCGACTGTGTGGATGATGAATTGCTGGGCTATCTGCAGGAGTTGAATAAGGATTATCATATCACCGTAGAGTATGGGGTAGAATCGACATTGAATACTACTTTGAAAAGAATTAACCGGGGACATAATTATGAAATAGCAAAAGAGGCTATTGTTAAAACTGCTAAGGCTGGTTTAAATGTGGGTGCACATTTGATATTAGGATTGCCGGGCGAATCGGAAGAGGATCTCTATCATCATGCTATAGCGATATCAGAACTACCGCTGGACTATTTAAAACTGCATCAATTGCAATTGGTCAGAGGCTCTGTTATGGGAGAGGCCTATTTGAAAAATACAGATGAAATTAAACTGTACCAGGTGGATGAGTATATTGAGCTGGTAGTGAATTTTCTGGAATTGTTAAATCCTAAAATTGTTATGGAGCGATTTATCAGCCAATCACCCAAAGAATTATTGATAGCTCCTGTGTGGGGATTAAAGAATTTTGAGTTTGTGGCTAAGGTTGAAAAACGCCTGAAAGAAAGAAATTCCTGGCAGGGAAAGAAATATAGCTCATAGCCAATAGCTATGAGCTACTGGCTTTTAGCTAAAAACTCTTTTAAGTATATCGGTGACACGAGCAACCGGATCTGTTCTTATTTTCTGTTCTTCGTTAGCAATCTTTAGGTAAAGTCCGTCCAGTGCCTTTTTTGTCAAATAAGCATTAAGTTCAACTTCAACGGTTTCCATATCTGCCATTTGTCCCACAAATGAACCAGCAATCTTATTATAATTTGAAGTAAGGGCATCCCAGGTTTCTCCGGCCGAGTAGCCTGCAATAATTTCTTTGTCAACAGATTTTTTAATTTGCGGACTGTATAGATCAAATAGGCTTTGATAGGTTTTTGATTTAAAATATTCAGTGGCTGCGTTATCACTTCCTCTTAAAATATTAACAGCATCGCTTATGGTCATTTCTGTAATGGCCTGATAAAATATGGGACCGGCATCCTTGGCTGCATCCTCGGCTGCCCTGTTGATGCTTAAAATTACATCATTGATTAATTTTTCGCCTCCGGGTATTTTACCTATGTTATTTACTATGATGTTGGCATCTTCGGGAAGTAGTATTTTAACGGTTTCATCTCCAAAGTATCCATCGGTTAAGGCTAATTTATGAGCTGCTGAATCTGTTCCAACCCTCAAGGCTTCCTTTAGTCCGTTGGCTATTTCTCCTTCGCTTAAAGGGGTATTTGTTTCCAGAGTATTTACAATATGAGTTAATTCAGCACAAGCTGTAAATAATAAAGCGGTAATAATTCCTGTAAGGAGTTTTGTTTTCATTCCATTTTTTATTTTAACGTGAGAAAGATGATGAATTAGAGGGCTTATTTTCTTCTTTTTGAGTGAGTTTTATTTTTCCTGTTTTCGGTACTAATACTTCTTTTCTTAGAGAAAAATATTTCTTTATTGTCTTTGGTAAAGAGCTTATTGATTAATTCCTGCTGTTGGTTTTGTTTGAGCAGGCTTTCAATTTGTTTTTTGTATTCAGGTTTATACCAAAATAAGAAAATTCTTTGGTTTTGTTTTTCTGTCTTTGATTTTGCGGTATATGTTTTTTTCAGGGTGTAGGGGTGAATACCCGAATAGAATATAACTGTAGAAACTGTCATGGGTGTAGGAGTTAAGTCCTGCACTTGTTCCAGTTTAAAATCCAGATTCTTGGTTTCAATAGCCAAATTAGCCATGTCTTCTATCTGGCTGCCTGGATGGCTGGAGATAAAATATGGGATGATTTGCTGATTTAAACCCTGTTCTTTATTGATGCGATCAAAGTCTTGTTTAAACTGATAAAAGAGTTTAAAGGTGGGTTTACGCATAAGCTTAAGCACATTGTCCGATGTGTGTTCGGGTGCTACTTTTAATCTACCCGAAACATGATTGCTAATCAACTCTTCCATATAAATTTTATGGCTTTCCTGTTCTTTGGCAGAGGCCATTTTATTATATAGCATATCGTATCTTACCCCACTTCCAACAAAGGCCTTTTTAATATCAGCCATCTTGTTTACTCGCTTATAAATTTCGGTCATGGGAGCGTGATCGGTATTTAGGTTGGTGCAAATGTTGGGGTGTATGCACGAAGGTCGTGCGCAACGTTCGCAAATTTTCAGGTCTTTGCCTTTCATTTTGTACATGTTCGCACTAGGACCTCCTAAATCAGATATATAGCCTTTAAAACCAGGCATCTCTGTTATTTTTCTTACTTCTTTCAGTATTGATTTCTCAGACCTGCTGGCAATGAACTTTCCCTGATGGGCAGAGATGGTACAAAAACTACAGCCTCCAAAGCATCCTCGATGCATATTTACTGAAAATTTAATCATCTCAAAGGCAGGGATAATGCCTTTTTTCTGATATTTTGGATGGGGTAAGCGGGTATAGGGTAAATCAAATGAGGCATCCAGTTCTTTTTCGGAGAGCGGCGGGTATGGTGGGTTGATGATAATATTTTTATCACCAATAGGTTGTATTAGTCTTGCGGCCTGCCACCTGTTCGATTCTTCTTCTACGTGTCTGAAATTACGCGCGTATTTTTCCTTGTCCTTGATACATTCTTCGTGAGAAAAAAGTGTAAGATCATTCCAGTTTTTGTTTTTGGGAGTTTCTTTATCGGAGCTCAGAAAGACGGTTTGAGGAATCGTTGTGAGAGATTTAAAGGGTACTCCTTTTATCAGCAGACGAAGCAACTCTTTTAACGGTTTTTCGCCCATGCCATAAACTAACAGGTCGGCTTGTGAAGACGCAATAATGCTGGGGAGAAGCTTGTCTTGCCAGTAATCGTAATGGGTTACTCTGCGCAAGGAGGCTTCGATTCCACCTATCATTACCGGGGTATCGGGGTAGAGCTTTTTTAATATTTTAGTATAGGTATCTGTGGCATAATCGGGCCTGAAACCTGCTTTCCCTCCGGGAGTATAGGCATCATCCGATCTTAAGCGTTTATTGGCTGTGTAATGATTCACCATCGAATCCATACTTCCTGAAGTAACCCCAAAAAATAAACGGGGTATACCCAGCTTTTTAAAGTCTCGTAAATCATCCCGCCAGTTAGGTTGTGGTACAATGGCCACTCTCAAACCTTCGGCTTCAATGATTCTTCCAATCACCGCTGCGCCAAAGGAGGGATGGTCTACATAAGCATCACCGCTAAAAATTATGACATCTAATTCATCCCATCCTCTTTCCCTAACTTCTTTTGCTGTTGTAGGGAGCCAATCCTGTATTTCGAAAGTTCTTTCCAATTCTTTAAATATTTTGTGCAAAGTTAATGATTAAACGCGGATTCTATGTCAGAAGTTCAATGTGAACATTCGGAAAGCGTTTGTTTTTTATGAAGATAGGCTTGTTGCTTGCTTTTTTTACAGACAGGAAAGAAAATTTCCAAAGAACTTATTAAAGGATGTTGTTGTGTTTGATCATTAAACAAGCAGATAGAGTAAAGCTATGGTTTTACATGGTATCTGTTTTTGTCGTCTGAAAAATTATTCAACTAATTAGTTTGAGTATAATATCGGTTTGAATGATTGTTGCTGGTTTGATAGTTGCTTGTCATTCAGTTTATTCTTAAAGGTTATTTTAAATTTAAAGCGAATATTATATTTTCTCTGTAACTTTAAATGTTAACAGTTAGCTCATCTTAGCTGTTTAGTTTTTTTGTTTCTATAAAAATCTTCTAATTTTGAGATTTATAAGCTAAAAAGAAAGTTATGGTAAAAATTACAAAAGAAGTAAAAGTAGGGGCTACCGTTTTAATGGCT
>JBFHEL010000291.1:0-5505 GCA_041584155.1 Saccharicrinis sp. | reverse complement strand
TTTTACTAAAGAAAAATTATTCTTCTCAACCAGCTCCGGAATATATCTGATCAATAAATTCTTGACGGGACTAGTGATAAATATCTGATAAATAAAAAACAAACCGAATATAAACAGGTATGTTCCGTAGATATCAACAGGTAGTTTTCTGATGACCAAAATGGTAGCCAGCAGACCCAATAACTGAGAAATTATTTTCCCTGCATACACCCAAAGTGTATTATTGATAAGAATTTTTTTATTTGAGATATCTGACATGACTATTTATTACCCATTAAAAACCTACTGATTATTTTCGTTGAAGTCTGTTTTTTCCAAGCATCCGCTTAACAAGGAACTTCAAGTATTCAAACTTTAACACCCATTCTATTTTTACGCCTGTACTCTCCACATCAATCCGGTGTATATGAAATGGTATTTGATCATCGCTGATACCGTTCACTCCAAAAGTCACCTCACATTCTCCGGCTATCTCCTTAAACAATGACTTTGAAATAGCCTGGTCGCGCAATGGGAAGGCAAATAAACGATAATCCAGCTCAAAATGTTCTTTTACCCAACGTATACTTTCAATGGTTTGCTCTGCCTGTTCATCCACGCTTAAATCCTGGTATTTAGGATGATTAATACTATGTCCTCCAAAAGCAAAGCCTTCATCAATCATCTCTTTTATCGCATCACTATTTAAATAAATTTGATGCTTCTGCAAATATTTTTTAAGATCAATCTTAAATAAATCCATCAATGAGTCCAGGATATAGGACTTTCTAAAATCCACCTCCTCTATACTTTTAAAAAAATCTTCGCCACAAATACCCTCCTCTTCAAATAATTTCATCCACTGCTTTCTGGTCTCCTCTACCACACTTTTTTGTAGTGACTGTTTCAATAAGTTCTTTTTCCTTTGAAAATGAAGATCTTGATTATCCACAAAGGCGGGATTCAAGAAGAAGGCAGCATTGACCCTATATTTTTTAAGTACCGGATAAAATGCTTTATAAACAACATTCAGGCCGTCATCAAAAGTTAAATAAAAACTATGCTGAGGAATACCGGCTCCCTTTTTGATATAATTGATAATTTCCTGATAAGTGATTCCATTATAACAGGAGGACAAAAAAACTATATCCCTTTCAAACTCCTTAACACTGCGATATTTATTTGCATTGATAAGCGGATCTACATCAGCATTGTGGATACTATGATAGTTAATAACAATCAATTGCCTATCAGCCATCCTACGCAACCATTTAAGAGGAAATAAACTGGCTAATACAAACAATAAATGCTTTATCAGTTTTTTAATCTTCTTCACAGTTTAAACTCTTTTATAATTTAATTCAATCCGGTTAGAAGGATAGAATAGAAGAAAAGCCAATACATTCATAAAGTCTCTAAGTATATGATTAAAAAAACGATTAATAAACCCCTTAAAACCAGTCTTACGCATAGAGTACAACACAGCCATTAAGGTTAATATCAGATATACAGGCATGATCAGAGGCTGAGTGAACAGTAAGGAAAGCACAGAACAAACAACCAATACGCCTAAAGTAGGGTCGCTACTAACAAATCGATTAATTACATATTTATTTAACAAATGATCGCGATATAACACAGCCCTTGGATACACATAAGTCCCATCTGTAAAAGACTTCCACAATCTTTTTTCATTTTTATAATCAATGGTGTGATGGTTGGCCATTTGTTCTTTTTTTCTTAACAAAAACACGCCTTTTTTAGCCAGTCGATAACCCAAATCCAGATCCTGACCTTTCTTAAACTTTGGTTTCATACCATCAACACTTTCCCAATGAATACGCTTAATGGCAAATAATCCCCCTGTAGTATATTGGTATGAATCTTCACTACAATACACTTTACGATAATAATCTTTAGAGATAAATTTCCAATTGTGATCGTAGTAATAATTCATAAAGTTACCCGACACAAAATCATATTTCAAAGTTTGTTTCTCATCAAAAATAAGAGGGATAAAATCAGCACATATCTCCATATCACCATCCAGAAAAACAAAATTCTCTCCACTGGCTTCTTTTGCACCAATATTACGGGCTATAGCAGCATTACACACTCCTGTTATTAAATAAGATTTAACTTGAGGGTAATTTTTGGTCATTTTCAAGCTATCATCTGATGATTGCGAATCGACATAGATTATTTCAGCGTCCAGTTTACATTCCTGAATGGCAGCAGAAACACTCTCGAGACACATTTTTAAACGCCATCCTTCGTTACGACCTATTATGATAAATGAAATCAATTTTTTAACTATTTATAAATTAGAAAATAAGACACGAATATGAGACTATTTCGCTACAAACTTATTACACCCTATGGGTCAGAGATAAACATTTGGTTTGAGACTACTTTTTTATCTTTTACCTAATTTTGATTAACATATTTCGTTTACGGGCAAAAGCCAATATCGTTCGCAATATCTGCACTACAAAACCAATTCTTTTGGCCCCTTTAGAGGCATGCTTAAAATAATATTTACGCCACATCTTTAGCGAGGTAGTTGAATAGGGATTGGTGAATGACTTAAAAAATGTAGACCATGATTGTTTAATAAAACTCTTCCCTTCTCCGGTTTCTTCAACAAAGGAAAAAACCCTAACATCGTAACTCATAAAGGCCGGATAACCATGCTCGTATGCCTGTAAGGTCAAATCATAATCCGATGCATATTGAGGGAAATTTACTTCATCATAGCCTCCTATTTCCTGAAACACAGAAACAGGAATCAACGTTCCCCGGCCATTAAGACATCTGGTAGGGTGCAGACCTGTTAAATCATTCTGCAAAAGCGAAAAAGACTTATGATACTTCACTTCTTTAGCTTTCCACCAAACGATATCCTTTAGACCTGAAAAAAATATATATTCTTGTTCTTTCTTAATTACATTCAAACTACCGATTAAGGCTTTGGGCTCTTGTTGATGCAAGGTTACCAGATCTTCAATTAATTTTGCATTAAACTGAGTATCATTGTTCATGGTAATTACAGCATCCGCACCATGTTCAATAGCTTTTTGCACTCCTCTGTTCATACTCTTTGTCCACCACCAGTTTCCATCACCCTTTACCAAAACAACATCCGGGTAATAGCGTTGAATCTCCTCACTGGTTCCATCTGTTGAACCATCATCAACCACTACAATGCCAAAATTGCGATATGTTTGATGTTTTAACATCAGCAGGCATTGGAGGGTAAATTCCTTTCTGTTAAAAACTGCTATAACTATAAATATTCTCATTTTAATAATTCAGTAATAAGATGGTGGAACTTTCTGATTCTCTCATTTTATTTTTATCAGGATCCTGATCCTGTTACTCTGCTATAGATTCTCTAATGACTATTTACTTTTATCAAAAAAGCCAGGCTATTGATAAGTTTATTATAATAAAGCACGCTCTAATTTAATCCTTATCACAAACATATAAAGGCTGTTAGCTCACAACAACTAAGGCAGTGAAGACTGATCTCTATGCTCAAATAGCATAGGCAACATGGTTAAAGCAATAAAAAACAGCTTTGTAAAATACACTTGCGAAAAACCAATTAACAAAATGGTAATAAATGCAAACAATGCCATTCGAGTATCCGTTTGCCAGTGTAAACTCATCCTGTAAAAAGCGATATAAATCAGTGAAAAATACAGTAAAAAAATAATCAAACCATATGTAGCCAAATGATAAGTAACCCCATTATTTCTATGAATAACCCTACCTCGTGTTTCACCTTTAAATCTTGTGGAATCAGCACGTCCCAAGCCTAAAAAAGGATTGCTGCTAAAATCCTCCAGATCAAGCATAGCACTCTTAAAACGTGTATTATAGGTTGAACTGGTAAAATTCATTTTACTAACTACTTTTGCCCCTAAAAAATCAACTGATAAAAAAAGGATGACAGAAATAAGAATCATAAATGGCAGTAATATCCACTTACTGAAGGCATTTTTATTTAAGAACAAATAGGCTGAAATAACAAAAGCCAGCACCATAATACCTGATGTAGAAAAGGTTGAAACAACACCCATCATAATTATAGCACTCTTGCGGTTAAACAAGGTTCCTGTTTGTATAATCTGAAACAATAGGGCAATCATTAAAAAACCCGAAAAAGCACCTGGCTCCCAGAATGGTCCTGAATTACGCATTAACCAGGTTAAACCTTCTCCACTGGGGTTGATAGTATACAAAATAACTGTTGGCCATACGGCATAGGACTGATCCTTAATCAGTGGATTAGTAAACAAAGGAGCCACTGTATTGGTTAAAAAGCTATTAAAAGCCCCCTGATAAGAAAATATATAAAAAAACAAACTGGTTACTACCGAGAAGACAAGGATATCGATATAATACTGAATTGTTTTTTTCCCTACAGCCTCTAAAACCAGATAAGCAAAGACTATACGAACATGCATCCCCAGAAATGTGAGCATAGGTAACTGATAGAACTTAAGCATTTGACCAACCTGCACACATAGAACAATTAGAAAATAAACTATAAAAAAGCTTTTTACCTTTTTTTTACGACTGATAAATACAAATAAAGGCAATATCAGAAACCCAATCATCATTACAATATGAGCTTTGTAAAAGAATGGTACTCCTGAAAAAGCAATCAGCAGGTAAACCAACAAGTAATCTGTTATTTTTGAAAGATTAAGCATTTAATTTTACGTCTTGTACTGATCTGTATAATTCTATGTATTTATGAGTAACATCCTCTATATTGAAATGATTAAGTATGTACTTGCGGGCATTGGCACTAAGATTTTCATTATTATTGGTCTTACAACAATACTCTATCCCTTTGGCCAGATCTTCCACATTGCGTTCTTCGGCAAGGTAACCTGTTTGTTTATGTTTCACCATATCTCCGTTACCTCCTATTGAAAAGGAAACAACTGGTGTGGCACACGACAAGCTTTCCATTATTAAATTAGAGAGGTTCTCCTGTAAGGAAGGAACCACTGTTACATCTGCAACAGATAAATATTTCACCAACAGACTATCATCAGTTACTTCACCTATAAAATGAGCCTTTAACCCACTGACTGTATGTTCATCGCTCTTTTCTCCAATAATGACCAGCTCGAAATCAGATGTTAAATACTCCAATGCTTTACTGATGTATGAATAACCTTTTCTGATTTCCGATAAGGCATCCACAGCTGCAAACAAAACCAGTTTTTTAGTAGCAGGCAGTCCTAATTCCCGTCTTAGTTTTTCTCCATCCTGAGGAGCAAATTTATTGATATCAATGCCATTAGGTAAATGCTTAATATTCTTACCTATGCCAATAAAACTATTATCTATAGAATCGGTCATCCAACTACTCAATCCTATAAAAGTAAGATTAGGAATACTATTTAAAACCTTATTCTTATGTTGTAAGAGTTTATAGCTTAAATCATGTTCTCCATTAGAGTTGATTACCGGACACTTGCCGCACTTTTGCTCATATCTGCCACA
>JBFHEL010000290.1:0-5513 GCA_041584155.1 Saccharicrinis sp. | reverse complement strand
TAATTTGCCTTGTCGTCCTTGTGGTACACATGGTAAAGTTGCTTGCCCCGAGGGACATTTTAAATGTGGTCATATTCCCGTTGACGTGGTATTAAATAGCCTGGACTAGAAGCTTAGTATACTATTTTGGAATAGTTACCTTCTGGAGGATGCCATACTCTTATACTTCTGTAGTATGAGCTGCTGTCTTTGTGTAACCAGCAAAGTTCATTTCCTGACTAGCGAACCTTGTTTCGCGAGCTCTGTACCTCATTTCTTAATCAGGTGAGGTCATTTCTTTACAGGTGTACCTCTCCGAATGCCAGGTGAAGTTCATTTCCTGACCAGTGAACCTTGTTTCGTGAGTTCCGTACCTCATTTCTTAACCAGTCGAGGTCATTTCTTTACAGGTGTACCTCTCCGAATGACAGGTGAAGTTCATTTCCTGACCAGCGAACCTTGTTTCGCGAGCTCTGTACCTCATTTCTTAATCAGGTGAGGTCATTTCTTTACAGGTGTACCTCTCCGAATGCCAGGTGAAGTTCATTTCCTGACCAGCGGACCTTGTTTCGCGAGCTTTGTACCTCATTTCTTAATCAGTCGAGGTCATTTTTTATTGGTGTATTTCTTCGTATTTGCTGTTATTCTGGAGTTGAGTAGCCTGTTTGGTCAATGCCAATAATTCTTATTTATGGTTGAAAAGTATTAAGTTCCTTATGGAGTTTTGATTTATTTTACTTTACCTGAGCCAGGTCTCTGATATCAAATAGGAATGAATTTTCAAAATCAATTTTTAGCGAATTAAATTCCTCGTCATTTACAAATTTATAACCGGGCACCGTATCTTTGGGTTGATCTTTTTTGCCTTTGTATTTCTTAAACCAGTTTTTTATGGTTTTACAATTGGTTTGTTCTATGGCTACCAGGCATTGTAAGCGATTGTTTTCATACATTTGGTAGTCGCTTTTTATGGTTCGTAAAATGGGCATAATACTTGTTTTTATTCGTAGTAATAAATTCTTTTCACTCGTCGGCTAATGCTTGTAAAAATCTCGTAGGGTATGGTATTTAGTTCGTTAGCCAGTTCTTCAACGGGGTTTTCCAAGCCAAAAATCTCAACCTCATTACCTTCTTTGGCATTTAAGCCGGTTACATCAATCATACACATATCCATGCATATGTTACCCACAATACGGGCATGTTGTCTGTTTACGATCATTTTACCCACTCCATTTCCCAGTCTGCGGTTTAAACCATCTGCATAACCAACAGGAACAATGGCAATCTCAGCATCATAAGGTAGTTCTCCTTTACGGTTGTATCCAATTGTTTCATGGGCTTTTACCTGTCTGATTTGTGAGATATATGATTTAAAGCGGGTGACGCTTTTTAATTTTTTTTGTTCAATAATGCCAATGCCATACATGCCAATACCCAATCGAACCATATTTAATTGTGCATCCGGGAAACGTAGTATGCCTGCGGAATTTAAAATATGTTTAATGAATGAGTAGTTTAATTTCTTTTCCAGTTGACTGGTTAATGCCGTAAAGGTATCAATTTGCTGCTTGGTAAAGGTATCAAATTTAGCTTCGTCGGCAGCAGCCAGGTGAGAAAAGGCCGATTTAACTCTTAATTCCGGATTGATCATTAAAAGTTCAAGCAGTGCCTCCATTTCATTGGCAACAAAGCCAAGACGATTCATGCCTGTATTAAGTTTAATATGAATAGGATAGGAGGAGATGCCTTCTTTTTTTAATTCGGTTAAAAATTCATGAAGGACTTTAAAGCTATATATCTCAGGTTCTAGCTGATGCTCCAGCATCACCGGAAAGCTTTTAGCCTCAGGGTTCATGACAATAATAGGTAATGATATACCGGACTTGCGTAATTCTACACCTTCATCGGCAAAGGCTACTCCCAGATAATCAACTTTTTGATGTTCCAGGATATTGGCGATTTCATAAGAGCCGCTTCCGTAGCTAAAAGCCTTTACCATTGCCAATACTTTAGTGGTGTTTTTAAGCTTTGAGCGGTAAAAATTTAAATTATCAACTAAAGCATTCAGGTTAATCTCCAGGCAGGTTTGGTGGTGCTGTTTTTCCAAAAAGGAACACACTTTTTCAAACTCAAAATCTCTAGATCCTTTAATAAGGATAGCCTCGTTTTTAAACGAATTGTGTGTTATAGATTCTAATAATTCTCCTGTAGTAGTATAGAAAACAGCATCTATGTCAAAAATATTGGCATGTTGTTTTAGGGTTTTTCCTACACCAATTAATCGGGTAATGTGTTTTTGTTTTAATAAATCATTGATCTTTTTGCAAAGAGTGGTGGATTCTATTCCACTCTGATAGATGTCTGATAGTATTAGTGTTTTATGTTCATTCTCTTTTTTGCTTTGCTGATTTAAGAAATCCAAAGACAAAGCCAGAGAAGAAATATCAGAATTGTACGAGTCGTTTATTAAAATGCAATCATTAATACCTTCTTTTAATTCCATTCGCATGGCCACCGGAACCAGTTTCTCCACAGCCTCAGAGATGTATTTTAAGTCATATCCCAGATGTAATAAAACGCTTATCGCATGCATCGAGTTTTCGAAAGATACATAATCACCAAAGGGAATGGATAATTTAAATAGTTCGTTGTGCCATATGCATTCAACCTGAGTTAATGAGGCGGAACTTTTTTTATGTACTACCCGAAGATCAGATTTTTTATTAGTTCCCCAGCTGATGCTTTTTTTATCAGGATAGAGTTCTTTGATACCATCGTGGATAAAAGGAAGGTCAGCGCAATATATAATGACTTGGCTGTTGGTAAATAGTTTTAATTTTTCGAGTAGCTTTTCTTTTCTTGAACTGAAATTTTCCTGGTGGGCAGCTCCTATATTGGTGATTAATCCAATGGTAGGGGAGATGATGGGTGCAATTTTTTCCATTTCGCCTTTTTGCGATATGCCTGCCTCAAAAATACCCAATTCGCTGTTGCTATTTAGTTGCCATACAGATAAAGGAACGCCTATCTGGCTGTTATAACTTTTGGGAGAACGTACCAATATTTTAGTGGAGCCGATTAATTGAGAGATCCATTCTTTTACTATTGTTTTTCCATTGCTTCCGGTAATGCCAATAACAGGACAGTTATACCTGTTTCTTTTATGAATAACCAGATTCTGAAATTCCTTTAGCGAATTATCAACGATCAGGTAGTTGGCTTGGGAAAGTGTTGGGTTGATTATATAATCCCGTTCTACCATAAAACAACGTACGCCTTGCCGGTAAAGCCCGGAAATGTAATGGTGACCATCATGATTTTTGCCGGAAATAGCAATGAAACATGAATTTTCCGGGTTAGTTACAGAACGGCTGTCTGTGATTAAATGACTGATATTTATGTCGTTATTGATGATGGATTGACAAGTGATCCATTGACTCAGTTCACTTATTAGATATGCTTGCATCTTGTGTTTTTTATAATCAGTTTCCCAGTACAGTTGGCTGCCAGGGAAGTGAGTGGTTGTATTTTAATTTGAACCAGTGCGAATAATAATTGTTTAATCAGTCTTTGTATGTTATGCAAATTCAAATATATGAGTTCTTTTACAAAGCAAGTATGGCAATTAATGCGATCCCGTATTTCATGATCATATATTTTACGATGATAAAGTTTTTGTAAAACAGCGCCTGCATAAAGGTTCGTATTCCACTTTTTCACCTAACATAACCAGCTTGTCGTCTTTGGAGAGACGATGGGAGAAATGTGCCAGGTCGCCACATTTCATGCAAATAGCGTGAACTTTGGTTACATATTCTGCACAGGCCATCAAATCGGGCATGGGACCAAAGGGTTTACCTTTAAAATCCATATCCAGTCCGGCAACAATAACCCGGATGCCCTGATTAGCGAGTTTATGGCAGACTTCTGTTAATCCTTTGTCGAAGAACTGAGCTTCATCAATGCCAACTACATCTACATTTCCACTTAATAGAAGTATGTTTCCAGATGTTTCTACAGGCGTGGATAAAATAGAGTTGGCATCGTGCGATACTACTTCATCGGTGCTATATCTGATGTCTATGTGTGGTTTAAAGATCTCAACATGTTGTTTTGCAATCTTTGCTCTGCGCAATCTGCGTAATAATTCTTCGGTTTTACCTGAAAACATGGATCCGGCAATCACTTCGATCCAACCATGCTTTCTATCTGAGTTTATTTTGTTTTCTAAAAACATTGTTTATTAAGTATATAAAGATAAAATACATACGTATTAATTTGCAATGTATTAATACTATTGCCTTTATGTTTTGATACTATTAATTATCACTAACTTTGCAAAGTAAGAAAAAAAGCATTTGTTTTGATACTATTATGGATAAAGAAGCATTATTAAAAATTATTTTGAGCGACATTGGTGAAGTGGAAACGCTGGTGAAGTCTTTTCAAGGCAATGAGGTTATTCCCTCTGCGTTTATTGAACTCACAGAGCAAAAGCTGGCGCATATCCTTAACGAGTTTGCCTTGTTACGCAGTATAGCAGCTAATCCTGATAAGGCAGCAGCTGATAAGAAAATAGTAGATAAACAGGAGGAGGTGATATCGTCTGCTCCTATGAAACCTTCTGTTGTGCAGAGCCAGGAGGACGTAAAGTCTGCTGAAACCAAGTTAAAAGTAAGCCAGGAAAAAGAGGTTGGTGAACCCGTAAGAGAGGAAAAAATCAGGGTTGTGGAGGCTCCGGTTGAAGAACAATCTAAAAAACAATCGCCAGATGCTGAACCTATGCTCCCGGAAAGGAAGGTTCAGGAAGAAGAGGTAAATGTTTCCTTTGAAGAGATCAATAAAGCGGAGTTGGAGAATCATGCTAAAACATTAGGCGATTCATTTGTTGGAGAAAAAAAATCGGTAAACGACCTGATGGCTTCTTCGAAAGAGTCGAAATTGCAAAAAACATTATTAGGCAAGCCTGTAAATGACCTGACCAAGAGCCTGGGTATTAATGATCGTTTTATGTTTCAACGTGAATTGTTTGAGGGCAATGCCGATGTAATGCTAAAAACCTTACAACAGCTTAATGAATTGCCTGATTTTTCGAGTGCACATTCCTTTATACTTGCTCATTTTAGGTGGGATGAAGAGCAGGAAGTAACTCAGGCCTTTTATAGTTATATTAAGCGAAAATATGAATACTCGCAGCTATAAATAAATGGCTTGTTTGTTGTTTTTTTAAGGTGAAAATACATACCTGTTTTGTGCTTTCCGAAGTAATTAAAGTGATAGATATGCATTGCGAATAACCTTATCAATAAATAATTTTTTTTAAAAAAAAGCTGTCATAAGTAAAACAAATGGGTAAATTATATTTAGTGCCAACTCCTATAGGAAACCTGGAGGATATTACCTTAAGAGCCTTAAGGATTTTAAAAGAGGTAGATTTTATTTTAGCTGAGGATACCCGAAAGACCGGATTTTTACTGAAGCATTTTGAGATTGAATCTAAAATGTTCTCTCATCATAAATTTAATGAACACAAG
>JBFHEL010000289.1:0-5540 GCA_041584155.1 Saccharicrinis sp. | reverse complement strand
TAGGGCTAATCCCTGCCCCCATTCGCCCGAGAAATCCTTTACCGATCTAAAAAAGTCTTCCTGATAATAATTGGCTAAAGAAGGACTAAAGGGCGTTTTACTTACGGCAGAATCGCGGGGAACCATGACGGTATAAACCAGTATCTGCTCATCGGCCGTAATACTTGGCCAATACTCATTATAACTACTGTTCACTTTACTACCCAGGTTAACTGCCTTTATATCCAAGGGCTGTGATTTGGCTTTTTTGGCGAACATTGTTTTCTTAAGCCACTCTTTTACTTTTTGCTGCGATGCTTTATTCTGAGTTTTTTGATAATATTTTTCAAACCATATCATGGCTTCATCAAACTTATCTAAATGAAAATTGGCAACCCCCAGACTGTAAAAACTAAATACAAAAAACGTGGAGTCCATACCAACAACTTTTTCCAAAAGATTGGCTTGTTGCTGATATTCTTTTTGTTCATAAAACACCTCTGAAAGCAACAGATAAGCTTCTAAAAATTTAGGATCCTTTTTTATGGCCAATAACAAGGGTTCTTTAGCTAACTCAAAATTATCCTGAGCATAATAAGCACCTGCTTTTTTATACAAAGACTCGGCTTTTTTTGATTTGGTTGTTAACCTTTGCGAAAAAACAGGTTGTACCCAAATCAAACACCCCATAAGGAATAGAACAGCTAATTTAATTTTTTGTATCACCAGCTAAATTTTAAGTAAAAAATATAGTTAACGCAAAAATAGTACTTTACTTGACATATACGTTTAAGTATTGTAAATTGATATAAAGATGATTTATCCGCTCACTAATCAGCAAGAAATATCCAATAAGTAATATACCATCAAAACAAAAAATATGGAAATCAATGCAACCTCAGTAAAAACAGAACAGGCCTTATTGGTTTTAAACAATTTGCTTGTGGCTCAGGAAACCGGTGATCTGGAGAAATTTTCAGCGTGTTTTAAACAGGATAGTGAAACCATAAATATAGGTACCGACATTGATGAGTTTTGGGTAGGTTGGAAACCATTTTATACCTATATGAGCAAAATGATTGAAACACGTAAAGGATTAACAATTAATGCCAAAAATACAAATGTAAGCATTTCGGCCAATGGAGATGTAGCCTGGTATTCTCAGTTGATCGATACATGTATTGAAACCAAAGGAGATCCATTCCGGCTGGAAGGATTCAGGCATACAGGTGTAATGCTAAAAATTAACAATCAATGGAAAATTATTCAGTCGCATATGTCCATTGGTTATGAGCCTGAAGAAGAATAATGACCCCTTAAATAAATTTTAAACCGGAATAATAGTATATTGTTCCGGTTTTTTATGTTGGATTACTTACCATATCATATTTAAAAACATAAGTATGCCTGCAGATCAGGGAATAGTTATTTTAACAGAATATTTACAAACCCTTAGCGGTAAAACACAAGCGGTACTCATTAGTGAATATGTTCTTGAGAACCCATATCTTATAGAGCCCCTCTATCATTTAATTCAAAGCGACAAGCCTAAACTACAATGGCACGCTGCATGGGTTTTTGAACATATTTTTATAGCAAAACCCGAAATAATAAAACCTTATATAAAAGAGATAGTTTCGGAATTCCATACCATTGAAAACAATGGTGTAAAACGGCATTTTGCAAAAATTTTATCCTTAACAGACATCAATAATATGGCCACCGGAATCTTCATAAACACCTGTTTTGAATGGTTAAAATCAGAATTAATACCTGTTGCTGTTAAGGCACATTGCATACAAATTTTATTTCATCTCACTCAGAAATATCCGGATTTAAAAGCAGAGCTAAGAATAGTATTGGAGGAACAGATACCATTCAACTCTGTAGGGTTTAAAAGCAGAGCCCGAAAGATACTTAAGCAACTATAATACATTAAGCTTAAAAAACTAACTATTCAAAATGTAAAGACTATTATAACTACCCATAAAATTCTAAATACCAATTAATAGGCTAATACACAAATTAGATAGCAGCATGAAAATGAATTGTTTGATAGCAAACAGAATGAACTGAATTTTAAGACTATCACTTAATCCTAACTATACATTATATTCGGGGTTAACCCAACAACAAGTGCGATAATCCATAGTATACCTGTTAAATACTAATTAACAGGTGTACTATGGTATACTATCTGTTGTTAATCTTGTTTTAGCTGATCTTTAAATAACTTCTGAAATTTTTCAACCTTCGGTCCTACAACCATTCGGCAATAGGAATTATTGGGATTATTTTCAAAATACTCCTGATGATAATCCTCGGCCTGATAAAATTTACTATAAGGAGTAATCTCAGTAACAACAGGATCTGCATAAAGCTTTTGTTCATTAATCAGCTTTATTTGCTGTTCTGCTATTTCCTTTTGTTTCTCAGTATGATAAAACACTACAGAACGATACTGAGTACCCACATCAGCACCTTGACGGTTCAAGGTAGTTGGGTTATGAACACTCCAAAACACGGTTAAAATCTCACCAAACGAAATCACTTCAGGATCAAAAGTTATCTGGCACACTTCGGCATGACCTGTTTCTCCGGTACAAACCGACTTATAATCTGGGTTGTCAGTATGTCCACCCGAATATCCTGATTCCACCGAAACAACACCGTTTAACTGATCATAAACAGCTTCTACACACCAAAAACACCCTGCTCCCAATGTTGCAACTTCTTTATTTTGCGCTTCTGTTACCATATAATTCAAAAAACTTATTAATACTAATATTCCTATTTTACTCATCATTACAGAATAATTATAAGAATGCTGCAATAATAATCATTTTATTGACAACAATCTCTTTGGGTTTATATCTAACTTAAACCAAACAAACATGTGAATAGATTAGTTCGATTTGGCTTTGTTTTAAAAAGGGGTTTTGTAAATTTGCCCTTTGTTCATCAACCACATAAACCACAAATCAATGAGTAGTTATCCCCCATTGGCAGAAAGACAACGCCCCACATCATTGGAAACATATATCGGACAAACCCACTTGGTGGGTAAGGATGCGGTTTTACGTAAAATGATTGATTCAGGGGTCATTTCTTCTGTTATTTTATGGGGTCCTCCAGGAGTGGGAAAAACTACACTGGCCAAAATAATAGCCAACCAACTCAATCGTCCATTTTATATTTTATCTGCTATCAATTCAGGCGTGAAAGATGTGAGAGAGGTGATTGAAAAAGCCAAAAAATCTAAGTTTTTTAATAGTCCCAATCCTATTTTGTTTATTGATGAAATCCATCGTTTCAGCAAATCCCAACAGGACTCATTACTTGGGGCAGTTGAACAGGGTATATTTACTTTAATTGGTGCCACCACCGAAAATCCTTCCTTTGAGGTAATATCTCCTCTTTTGTCACGCTGTCAGGTTTATGTGCTAAAATCACTTGAACGCAAAGATCTGCAAGATTTGATGAACAAGGCTCTTACTACCGATCCGGTATTAAAAGAAAAGCAGGTTGAAGTAGCTGAGGAAGAAGCACTATTTCGATTCTCAGGAGGTGATGCCCGTAAACTGCTTAATATTCTGGAGCTGGTTATCAATGCCTTGTCTGACGATAAAATAGTGATCACAAATGACATTGTAACCAAGTGCCTGCAAGAGAACCCCTCTGCATATGATAAAAATGGAGAGATGCATTATGATATTATCTCTGCTTTTATTAAATCCATACGAGGAAGTGATCCGGATGCCGCGGTTTATTGGTTGGCACGAATGGTTGAGGGAGGCGAAGATCCTAAGTTTATAGCCAGAAGACTAGTCATCTCAGCTTCGGAAGATATTGGCATGGCCAATCCCAATGCCCTGTTGCTGGCTAACCAATGCTTTGACGCTATCACCCGTGTTGGATGGCCAGAAGGCAGAATCATACTGTCACAGACTACCGTATACCTCGCTACCAGTCCTAAGAGTAATTCCTCTTATCTGGCCATAAAGAAAGCACAGCAATTGGTTAAACAAACCGGAAACCTGCCGGTACCATTGCATCTGCGCAATGCGCCAACTAAACTCATGACGGAATTAGGTTATGGTAAGAATTATAAATACTCGCATGACTACGAAAATAATTTTGTGGCGCAGGATTTTATGCCCGAAGAAATTAAAAACACCAAACTGTACGAACCTCAAAAAAACCCACAGGAAATTAAAATATTAGAACGACTTAAAATGTTATGGAAAAAAAGGTATTAATTATATCAAAAATTATTTTAGCCTCTGATATATTAATTATTTTAAGGTCAAGAAGCAAAAAAAATAGCATATGAGGAGTTTCACCTGAAAAATGAAACTCCTTTTTTACTTTACTTTTCGCGATCAAAAGGCCAGGCAACAACTCCACCTTCCATTACTTTTACATTGGTATAACCATGAGCCTGTAACATCACTGCCGCTTCGTAACCTCTTAATGAAATTTTACAGTAGGTAACTATCTCAGTATTTTTATCTTCAGGTAGTTCATTTAAACGTTTACGTAACATACCCAGTGGAATCAAAGTTTCACCTATACCTAAACGCATCTGTTCATATTCATCAGCACCTCTTACATCTAAAATAAAAATTTTTTCACCCTTATCCAGACGTTCCTTTAATTCGAGAGATGAGATACCCTTAAAAACACCATTCATTTTATTTTGCAGGATATGAGCAGTAGCAATACTATGATCGATGGCTAGGGAAAAAGGTGGTGCATAGGGAAAATCAGCATTAACCATATCATCTACAGTTAAACCACCTTTAATGGCTGTAGCCCAAATAGCCAACTGTTTACTCACATCACCAGGCCCCAGACACTGAGCACCTAAAATCCTACCCGATTTTTTTTCTGCAACAAGTTTTGTTATCAATAACTTACCATCCATAAAACCAGGTTTATCAGGGCTAGCATTAACTACTTTAACATATTCAAAACCACCATCTTTCGCCTTTGTTTCTGATAAACCTGTGATACCAATACCATAATCAAATAACTTACATATCCCGGTTTGCTGAGTTCCCGGGAAAGTAACCATATTTCCATTAATTATATTCTGGCCCACTACACGACCTTCCAGGTTAGCCAAATCGCCATAAGGAGCCAATACATTTTTACCAGTAATAATATTTTTAATTTCACAACAGTCTCCTGCCGCATAAATATTCGGATCGGATGTTTGCATATATTCATTTACCAGTATACCTCCCAACTCACCAATGTTTAATCCGGCCTCCTGAGCCAGTTTAACATTAGGACGAATACCAATGGCCACAACAGCCAATTCGCATGGTATCTGGGTTCCATTTTGTAATTTCACCCCGGTAAGTTTTCCCTCTTCGCCTAAAAATGCTGCCACCCCATTTTTTGTAATCACATTAGCTTTCGTTTTGAGATAATTTTCAACCATCTTAGCCATTTTCCAATCAAGAAAAGTCAACAACTGAGGCAAAAGCTCAACCATAGTCAACTCAATACCAGCGAGATTAAGAGCTTCAAGGGTTTCTATACCAATCAATCCT
>JBFHEL010000288.1:0-5570 GCA_041584155.1 Saccharicrinis sp. | reverse complement strand
CTATATTTATAACTAAAAGGTAAGCAAATTTGTTCAGTAATTTCAGAAAGATTGAGGAAAATTAATTTACTGTTGACGAATAAAAAAAGAAGAGCTGAAATTGTTGTTTTTTATTTTGGTTCGAAAAATTAAATGAATGGGGATAAAAAAGCCTGAAAAAAATATTTCAGGCCAGAGTGGTTATATTGCATTGCTTTATTAAAGACTCCAATAACTTAAATCTTTTATCTTACCTCTGAAAACACCTTTGATATCTACAAAAACAGAATTTTCTTTTGTGATGCTCTTAAAGTAGTTTTCATCAAGATTAAGATACTCTTTGTGATTAACAGCCAGTATAACAGCTTCGTACTTCTCTGTTATTTCAGAAATAAGTCCGTAGCCATATTCTTCTTTTAGTTCGTCGGAACTGGCATATGGATCTATTACGTCAACATTGGCACTAAAAGAAACTAATTCATTGTATACATCGGCCACTTTTGAATTACGAATGTCGCTCACGTTTTCTTTAAAAGTAGTGCCCATGATCAGAACTTTGCAACCATTTATTTTATGTCCTTTTTGTATCAGTTTTTTTATGGTTGTTTCTGCAATGTAACTTCCCATGGAATCGTTGATGACTCTTCCTCCGTCAATGATTTTAGTGTGATATCCCAGAGCATTTGCTTTATAAGTAAGGTAATAGGGATCAACCCCGATACAATGCCCTCCAACCAATCCGGGGAAAAATTTCAGGAAATTCCATTTCGTGCCAGCAGCCTCCAATACTTCATAGGTGTTTATATCAAGTCGGTTAAAGATGAGCGAAAGCTCATTCATGAGGGCAATGTTAACATCACGTTGGGTATTCTCAATAATTTTAGCTGCTTCGGCCACTTTAATGGAGCTGGCTTTATAGATGCCGGCTTTAATAATCGACTGGTAAACATCTGCAATGACACTTAAAGCTTCCTGATCATTACCCGAAACGATTTTTAATATCTTGGTGAGTGTGTGCTCTTTGTCGCCCGGGTTGATACGTTCGGGTGAATATCCTACTTTAAAATCCTTACCGAAGGATAAGCCTGATTCGCGTTCCAGTATGGGTACACAATCTTCCTCTGTACATCCGGGATACACAGTTGATTCAAAAACAACGATGTCGCCTTTTTTTAGAATTTTAGCTACGCTGTGTGTTGCTCCCAATAGGGGGTTTAAATCGGGGAGATTATGGGAGTTGATTGGTGTAGGTACCGCTACAATATGAAATGTGGCTTTTTTTAAATCTTCTATATGGCAGGTAAACTCAATATCACAATCCTTAAACGCAGTTTCTTCTAACTCATTACTGGGGTCAATGCTTTTCTTCATCATTTCAATGCGGTCTGGTTTTATATCAAACCCAACTACTTTCATTTTACGTGCGAATTCAAGCGCAATAGGTAAACCAACATATCCCAGTCCGATAACAGAAAGTGTGGTTTCTTTGTCAAGAAGCTTTTGTAACATATAGTTTTGTAATTAAATCAGGTGTATTATTATTTCAGAATAATCTATAGTAAAGTTAACAGATTAAGAAAAATATTAGTTTTTTTTTGATTGTTAGTACAATTTGTTTGATGGATATGTGGTCCCTGATTGTTGGTTAAAATCCAAAGTTTAAACCAAAAACTAACATCTTGTTATCATTCAGATATGGTTTAGGTGTATATAAAGCAGCATCTTCTCCTGATATATTGTAGCTTTCTATTTCGGCAAAAAAGTAAGCATCGTTAATGATTTGATACAAAGCTCTGAGCTTAATTGAAGTGCGTTTGTATCTTACCTCTTCCATAAAGGTATACCCTTTACGGTCATCTCCCCAAAGATTAGTGATTTCTCCACTTTCTTCAAGTATTTCCTCGTTATCACGCCCTCTTCTGGCTCTTGTGTACGAAAGCTTGATGTCCAGCCCTTTGATGGGTTTGTATCTTGCAGCTAAATAAATTTCATCTGCATTGTCTTTTAAATAATGCCCCAGGTTATAGCGGTTACTCTCAAAAGTTAGAGAAGGGATGTAGTGTGTATAGGTAAAAGGATTGGTTCGTGTGTATTCGGCAGTGACACTTAAATCGCGAATGAGGTTTGTAGCTCTTGCGCCAATTTTTAAGCTGATAAAGTTCGATTGTTCTTCTTCATCTAAAATATTAGACAGAGATATTTCATCAATAAATACTGAAGTATATAAATGCAGGTTATTGATTTGTCGGCTACTGATGTCGAAATACATCTGGGCATTTTGGCCTGCAGCATTATGGGATGCATTATAGGTGTGATCAACAGATTTATAAAATAAAAAGGGAATCAGGTATACCGGATTTACATTACAATCGCTATATATAATGCTGTTTCCTACCGAAAAATATAGTTTTTTCCATGGTTTAAAGGTAAGCATATTAGCTGCAATGTACTTGGTGGTATATACAACACGTGTATCATCGTATAAGCTATATGATTCGGTGCTGTCTATAACCTCTGAGCATAACCATCCGTGTGTGTAGTTCAGTTCAAACCAGTCAACAGGTTTTATATTGAATTTGATATGCGCTATGGAAGGGTTGTGTCCTGAAAAGATATTGGAGCCATTGTAGTTATTACCCCATACAAGATGATCTTTTACCAATCCAAGGCTTCCCCACTTCCAGCTATACACCAGGCCTCCGCGGGTTTCGCTGTAGTCTTTCCCATCTGATCCTAACTTGTATACTGCACCCCTATGTCGGGTAAGAAATTCAGGTGCTCCTAATGAATCGCTTTCGTAGTTATCGCGAAGACTTCCATAAAAACTGAAGTTTTTGCCAATACTTCCATGTATTTCAGCTCCATTCCAGCGGTGTTGTTCAAAACCATTGTTGTTAGTATAACCTCTCCCTCCGAAAATAACATTGGCAGAGAATTTGAATAGTGAGTCACTGTAGTAAAATGCATCAAATCGCTTGTTGAAGTCTTTCCCGGTTACTAACTCTTTATTAAAATCTTTAAGATAAAAGTCGAGTTCCTGTTGCTGCCTTTGCGACAATAATAGATTTCCTTTGGCCTGATTTAAAAGGGTGGCAATCTGTTTTCTGGAATAGGGTTTCGCCACGCTGTTTACATCAATAACTCCTATGTTATTTAGTTCATCAATAAAATCATATACCACTTCGTTATCAACGTGATAAGGAACGTCCTGAGCATTGAGCTTTGCAGGCAGTAACGAAAGAGCAATAAAAGAAAGGGGGATAATTAGCTGGTTAAGGATCTTAGTCATAGATGTTTTTCTTTTAAAATAGATTGATAGGTTTCCATCAGTTTTTTTGATATGAAATCAACATCAAGATGTTTTACCTTTTCTCTGCCATTGGTTCTTTTTCCATAATGTAAGGCTGTGTCTACTGCTTTAGCAACCGCTTCAGGTATAGCCTGAGTTATATAACAGCCATTAGTGTCATTAATGGTGTTGGTTACATCGCCAACATCAGTTGAGACAATGGGTAATGAACAGGCCATGGCTTCTTTAACCACATTAGGAGAGCCTTCCCATTTTGAGGTCACTAAAAGTACATCTGCAGCATAATAATAAAAAGGTACCTGATCCAGTTCTACATTATTGACTACTGTTAATTCAACATCTTCAGTGTCTAAGTGAGCCAGAGCTTCCCGGGCAAGGTCAAAGTTTTTTTCCTTTCTCTCAGGGTCAGATACCCATAGCACATGGGCCGAAGAGTTAAATCCTACCTGGCGGCGAGCAATTTCTCTGTCAATCACCTTGAAACGCGAGAAATCAATTCCGTTGGGGATAATGCGGGCCTTACTTAACTTTAGGGCATCATACATTTTTTGTGATTTCACGATGGTGCAATCCCAAAAGAATTTAGCAAAAATACGGGTAAGAAAAGAGCTTGCCTTTTCAAGACGGTAATCTGTTCCCATCAAAGATACCACTAGTGGCTTACATCCTGCCAGAGCGCATGTAAAACCAGAATATCCAAACTGGGCGTGAACCAAATCAAAATGTGTTTTTTTAATATGCTGTTTTAATAACTTGATATGTTTAAAATAGGTGTATTTTCCGGTACCCGGAATATCGTAATATTCTACACTAATACCTGCTTTTTCAAGCGATTGGCCTTGTGTAGTAACCAGGTGGGTACGAGCAAACAAACCTTGACTGCTGTATACAAATAAAATTTTGAGCTTGCTGAAATCCACTATGCTTTTTTATTTAAGTAAAAATATAAAAGTAACTATTTCCTTGTAAATACAAATAAACTAAAAGTTGAAACTAAAAAAAACTCTTAGCGTACTAATTGTTGACCAGATTGAATCTCCAACATGTATTTTTTTAATTGTCTTATTTTATTTAAGCTGAAAATTATGAATAAACCTTTACGTTTTTCTATTCTAGTACTCTTATGTTGTTGTTTAACAATTACCTCCTTTGTTTATGGACAAGAAATAGCTTTTCAGGAAGAAGCTACTTTTAATCAAGTATCAAATATAGCAATTGATGCTGATTTTTGTACTGTTAAAATACAAGGTTGTGATAGCAGCTTTGTTTCCTATAGTGGTATACTTAAATCGGATGTGAAGCCAGAGGAATATGGCATCGTTACGCAATTGACTGATGGTGAGTTGAATATTGCGGTTGTGAGGCCTGAAAGCTGGACTTCGCATTGGGGTGAAATTACCCTGATGGTGCCTAATGGAAGTGTATTGGATATACATACGAAATCAGGAAAAGTAGATATTGATGGACTTGCAGATTGTACAGTTAGTATCGAATCTAATTCGGGTCATGTTCAGGTGGCTTCAGCAAGCGGTACAGTAATTGGTAATTCACCTGCGGGTGATTTTATTGTGGATGATTATAAGGGTACCCTTGAGGTTAACTCAAAAACAGGTAGAGTTATTCTTCGTCATGTAAAAGGTAATGTTGTAGCAGAATCAGATAAAGGTGAATTTATCATTGATCATTTATCGGGAATCTTAAAAACTATTGGTGGGTCAGGTGTTCAGGATGTTGAAAATGTAGAGGGAGATGTTTCTCTTAAATCAAGCGATGGTGATATAGAACTCTCTCAGGTAAAGGGTAATATTGTTACCCGTAGTTTTGCAGGTAACCAAAAGTTATTTCAAACTGAAGGAACTTATACGGTGCAATCTTCCTCCGGAACAATTACAGGTAATAAGGTTGTTTTTATTGCTTCTTCATTTTTTACAAGTACAGAGGGGGCTATAAAAGTGCAGACAAATACAAAAAAGGATTTGGCTTTTGTTTTGAAATCTGAAAACTCCTTTCTGCGTGCTATGGGTAAGTCAAAAAAGAAATCACTGAAGCTTGGGAATGGTAGTATATTAATTACAGGAACCAGCACAACTGGAAGTCAGGCCTATTATTAGGTATTTTGTCAATAGTCATTGGTCAACCGTTGTAGCTCATGACCAATGACTATTGAATAATATTAGTTGTCTCCTAAAATTAAAGGGAGCCCATCTTTACCTGATCCAATTACCACTACTTTCGCATTGGGTGACTCAGCAAGTTTAATAGTGGCATCAATACCTTTTTG
>JBFHEL010000287.1:0-5577 GCA_041584155.1 Saccharicrinis sp. | reverse complement strand
TCTTCTGACCACAATAGGTTTGCGGAATAAAACCATAAAGAGCAGGAACTACATTAGAATATTTCTGAGGACGATCAATCTTCAGATACCCGGTTACCTTATCGATTTCATATTTAATACTATCTGTTGAAACCACTTCGATAAAACAAGTAACTATTTCTGGAGCTTCCACTCCTATATTAATTCCATGCCAAGGATGAGATTTATAGCGTAAACCCATTAAACGCCCTATAGGGTCCATCAAACTGTTCGTTGTAAATTCGTCTGCCATATTAATTGATTATATTTTTGAACCGCAAATGTAGGCAAGAAACAATTTCCTTACAAAGGTTAAAAACAATACATTTAATAAACTAAACAAGTATGGTGTAAATTGGTTTACCCTAACCAGCCAGCTTTATCGAGATTTCTATAATTAACAGCCTCTGCCATATGATGCGATTCAATTTCTGCGACTCCCTCCAGATCGGCTATTGTACGTGCTACCTTTAATATTCTATCATAGGCTCTGGCCGACAAATCTAGTTTTTCCATGGCATTTTTAAGAATGAGCATAGCTTGCTCATTTGGATTAGCATATTTACGTTGAAGCTTAGTGGTCATTTGTGCATTACAAAAAACATGTTTCATACCCTTATATCTCTCTTCCTGTATTTTTCGAGCCTTAATTACCCGCTCACGGATCACACTACTTTTCTCGGATGAAGCAGCATTACTCAACTCTTTGAAAGGCACAGGCACAACCTCTATTTGCAAATCTATACGATCAAGCAAAGGACCTGAAATACGACTCAGATACTTCTGAACCACTCCGGGACTGCATACGCATTTCTTTTCCGGGTGATTATAATAACCACAGGGGCACGGGTTCATACTTGATACCAACATAAAACTTGCAGGATAGTCAACACTGAATTTAGCACGTGAGATACTGATCACGCGATCCTCTAAAGGTTGCCTCATTACTTCCAGCACAGTCCTTTTAAACTCTGGTAATTCATCCAAAAACAAAACACCATTATGAGCCAATGATATTTCTCCTGGCTGAGGAAAACTACCCCCACCCACAAGCGCCACATCTGATATAGTATGATGTGGACTACGAAAAGGGCGTTGCGTAATTAAAGAGTGATTATATTGTAACTTACCGGCAACCGAATGAATTTTTGTGGTCTCAAGAGCTTCACCAATGGTGAGAGGTGGCAGGATGGATGGCAAGCGTTTTGCAATCATTGATTTTCCTGCTCCCGGAGGCCCAATCATGATTAAATTATGCCCCCCTGCAGCAGCAATTTCCAAGGCTCTTTTTACCGATTCCTGACCTTTAACATCTACAAAATCCAGATCCTCATACATCAACTGTCCGTAAAATTCTTTTTGAATATCTACCAAAACAGGCGCCAAGGCTATTTCATCATTTAAAAAATCGGCAACCTGTTCAATATTCTCCACACCATACACCTCAAGGCCTTCAACCACCGCAGCCTCACGTGCATTTTGCACGGGAACGATAACCCCTCTAAAACCCTCTTCTTTAGCACGAACAGCAATGGGCAAGGTTCCCTTAACAGCACACAAACTACCATCAAGAGACAATTCTCCCATCATAATAAATTCACTTAATTTATCAGAAGATACCTGATTTGAAGCAGCTAAAATACCAATGGCTAAAGGCAGATCATAAGCAGATCCTTCTTTACGAATATCTGCAGGCGCCATATTAATCACTATTTTTTTCCCAGGCCACTTAAACTTGCATACGTTTAGTGCAGATTGAATTCTTTGCTGGCTCTCTTTAACTGCATTATCAGGCAAACCAACCAAAAAGAACTTAATCCCCTGAGAAAAATTTACTTCTATAGTTATTGTTACGGCATCAATACCTGTCACCGCAGCACCAAAAGTTTTTACTAACATGTCAATTGGGTTGAACTGGTGTGAGAAATAAAAAACGTCTTCAACACAATTTAAACAAAAAAAACTTTTTTATCAAAAATAAAAGCATCGCATAGCTAAGGAATACAAAAACGACTCTACCTTAGGCTGTTAAATCCCTGAACACATCCTCCAGGCTCTGCTGATTAAGCGAAAGCTCCAGAATTTTATTATGATGAGATACAGTCCAATCAAACAGTTGAACACGAATATCAACATTGCATTCAACACTATATTTATTCAACGACAAATTAACAACCCGAATAACTCCATTTATATTCTTCAGTTCCTCTTCATTAATTGGGTTCAGGAACTCGCAAGAGATCACACAATTCTTTTGATGAACCATCTTAGTCAAATCCGATGCCTTTTCGTTGGCGACAATCTCACCCTTTTTAATAATTATCACACGTTCACATATGGCTTGCACTTCCTGCATAATATGTGTGGACAGCATAATAGTTTTCCGCTGCCCCACCTGTTTTATCAAATCCCTCACCTCTATTATCTGATTAGGATCCAGACCGGTAGTAGGCTCATCCAGAATTAACACCTCAGGATCAGGCAGTAATGCTTGTGCCAATCCAACACGCTGTCTGTACCCTTTCGATAAACTGGCAATTTTCTTTGTTCGTTCAGGCGACAAACCCGTCATCTCAATCACTTCCTCCACCCTTTTATTCGCTTGTCTCCCCAATTTATAAATACCTGCAATATGATTTAAATATTCCTTCACATACAAATCTAAATAAAGCGGATTATTCTCTGGCAGATAGCCAATCTTACGCCGATAATCCAGGGAATTTTCCAATACATCCATACCGCACACCATCACTTTTCCTGATGACTGAGGAAGATAACCGGTAATAATTTTCATCATGGTTGACTTTCCGGCACCATTAGGACCAAGAAAACCAACTACTTCTCCCGCAGCAATCTCAAAGGATATATTATTGAGTGCTTTCTGCGAACCGAAAGTGCGGGTAACATGCGAAACAGATATAGACATGGAGTTTTTTTAATTTTAGCCGTAAAGTTATAAAGCTTAACAAATGCCACAAAACTTGCTCAAGTTATTTTCTTAAATAATATCATACGAATAATCTTGAAACACGGCAACCAAAAATTCTTACTTTTGTACTAAAATTAAAAAACAATCGAATGGATTTAAAGCAGTATTGTATAGACATCTTTAAATATAAACGATATAAATCAACTGAAGTACAGGTTGGAGATATTAAAATTGGGGGAAATAACCCTATTGTTGTTCAATCAATGACAACCACCAATACCAATGATATCGAGGCTACTATTGAACAAATTAAAACCATCAGCCAGGCAGGTGGTCAAATAGTCAGAATGACAACCCAGGGACAACGCGAGGCACGCAGTCTGGAAGCTATAAAAAAAGGCTTGGTTGCTCAAGGGTATTTTATCCCCTTGGTGGCCGATATACACTTCAACCCCAATGCCGCTAATGTGGCTGCTCAATATGTTGAGAAGGTACGTATCAACCCGGGTAATTTTGCAGATGGCACTAAGCGCTTTGAGAATATCGAATATACAGAAGAATCCTACCAAAAAGAACTGGAACAAATTAAAGATAAACTTATTCCACTGATCAACATATGTAAAGAAAATCATACTGCACTCAGGATTGGAACCAACCACGGATCCTTATCTGACAGAATTATGAGCAGGTATGGCGACACACCGTTAGGTATGGTAGAAAGCTGCATGGAATTTTTACGAATTTGCAGAGAACAGGATTTTAATCAGATTGTTTTAAGTATAAAATCGAGCAATGCCCGCGTAATGGTGCATACGGTGCGTCTACTGGTTCAACATATGCATAACGAAGGAATGAATTACCCTTTACATCTTGGCGTCACCGAAGCGGGAGAAGGCGAAGATGGCAGAATTCGTTCTGCAGTTGGAATAGGAACCCTACTGGCCGATGGCATGGGAGACACCATTAGAGTTTCATTAACAGAAAATCCTGAAAACGAAATTCCTATTGCAAACCAGATAATTCAACATATCAACAAAGCAAACGCCCACCCCTCCATACAAGCTATTAGCACAGCTAACTACTCGCCCTTTAGTTATACAAAAAGAGAATCGTCGCAAACAGGGATGATTGGTGGCAAACAGGATCCCGTAATTATTGGAGAAACATTTCCTAATGATAATAAACCTGATATAGTCTACACTACCAATAGCAGTGCCATTTCACACTCAGGATCTTTCATTCTTCCCTATAATACATGGAACAAAGCAAAAAAACAAGCTAATGTTTATCCTTTGGTTGAATTACAGGATTTTTTACAAGATGAAATCTATGCAGAACTACTTTTTGTAAAAGTACTTTACTCGCAAATGAATGATGCCCTTGCTAAAAAACTGGCAGACTCAGACAATATTATTCTCATACTTCAAAGCGAGAACATTAATAGTGTAGCAGAACAAAGAGCTGCTTTCTTATGGCTCACTAATCACAACTTAAAAACACCTGTTGTAATACACAAATGCTACAACAACTTTAACGATACCACCCAAATTAATGCAGCCAGCGATTTCGGACCTTTGCTCATGGACGGCTTTGGAGATGGTGTATGGATTGAGCACAAAGGAAAGATAAGCACCCCAATAAACGCAACTCTATTTTCCATTTTACAAGCCGCAAGAGTGCGCTTTACTAAACCAGATTATATTTCATGTCCCGGTTGTGGCCGCACATTATATAACCTGCAAGAAACAACCAAAAAAGTCAAAGAAAAAACCTCTCATTTAAAAGGACTAAAAATAGCCGTAATGGGCTGTATTGTAAATGGTCCGGGAGAAATGGCTGATGCTGACTATGGATATGTAGGCTCTGGTCCCGGCAAAATCACCTTATACTATCATCGTCAGATCATTAAAAAAAATATACCCGAGAAAGAAGCCGTTAACGAACTTATTCAACTCATCAAAGAAAAAGGCGATTGGATGGACCTCATATGATTTTTAATCTACAAAAGAAGGGCTAACATCATATTTTATAGCAAACTCACATAAAAAATCATTCTTTTTTTATAGTATTAAAAGAATTAATGTATTTTTAGAACCTGTATGCAATAATCATCTGTCATTTCACGACTTATGTTTATTAGAAAATTGCCACGAATAAGTTAACCCTATTTTTGCCCGATGAAAAAATTAATATATACATTTTTTATAACTGCTTTTTTTAGCTCCGCTTCTTTTTCGCAAGATATTGTTCTCAACGGCACCTTTCAGGGCGATAATATATTCGTTAAAAATCCATTTGCCCCCAGCGGTGTAGGTTTTTGCGTATACGAGGTAGATGTAAACGGACAAACTACAACGGACGAAATTAACTCCAGTGCCTTTGAAATTGATTTGAGTGTATATGGATTTCAGGTAGGAGAGGAAATTACTGTCTCCATAAAATATAAAGAGAACTGCTTGCCTATCATTTTAAATCCCGAGGTTCTTAATGCTCGTTCAACATACGAAGTAACCACACTGGACATTAAGGACAGCAAAATATACTGGTCTACCATAAAAGAAGCAGGAAATATTCCTTTTATTGTGGAACAATTCAGGTGGAGCAAATGGATAGAAGTAGGCAGGGTTATG
>JBFHEL010000286.1:0-5581 GCA_041584155.1 Saccharicrinis sp. | reverse complement strand
TTCGTTTTCAATGGTTTTATATCAAGATTGATTAGTTACATTTAATTATCAGTTAATTTTATTGGCATTTACCTTAGTTCTTTAGCTGGAAATTTAACTTGGTCTTTCTAAAGGACATCGAACAAATAGAATATTAGTAGGTGTCCTATTGTTTATAATGGCAAATTAATGTAGGCAAAAAAACCATTCCCTGGAGCACCAACTAATTTTATAGTGCCATTTAATGATTTTACTCTGGATACTATATTGGTTAATCCCATTCCATATTTATCGTGTTTACTATCGAATCCAATGCCGTTGTCGTTGTATTTAAGTTCTATATGATTTTTATTATCAGTCAGCTGTATAGAGATGAGAGAAGCATAAGCATGTTTTTTTGTATTGTTGATCAATTCGCAGCAAATACGAAACAGCACAACCTCTGTGCTGTCGTTATATCTTTTTTTGTCAATATTGCTGGAGAAGTGAATTTGTGTTTCTGCTGTTACCATTGCATTACGAATAAAAGTTTCTATGGCTTTTTTTAGACCATAACGGGCCAATATATGTGGGGTTAAATCGTTTGATATTTCCTTTGTGGTTAGTATGGCATTGTCTACCAGTTTTTCTACTTTGTCAAGTAAATTGGTGTTATGTTCCTCAAAGTGGGTTTTGTTTATTGCCGAAATAGTCATTTTGGCAGCTGATAACACGGGTCCTAAGCCATCGTGTAGTTCCTTTGCAAAGTGTTTTCTTTCTTTTTCTTCGGTAGATATAATTGCCGAAAGTAATTTGGCTTCACTTTCTTTTCGTAGCTGATGTATGCGATTAAGTACTTCAAAAATCTTTCGAATGTAAATTGAAGAAAGTAGCATGGTTAAAGAAATAACTATGGCAATCCAGCTATTTATAATGGTTGTTTTGTCCGTAGGTATTTCCTTGAAAAAATATAATACTTCTACTAATCTGCGTATTGCCATTAATAAAAAACCTATCGATATGCTAATCCAGGCAATGCTAAATTTAGTTTTGGGGATGAGGCTTACAGTAATGATAAAGGCAATAAATTGCACCATTACAGATATTAATAAGGCTATTTTTAATTCCATGGAGTAAAGATATAATGAAACGTTTTTATTAAAATACGTTTTTGATCGTATTAGCAAGAGTTATAGTGAAAAATTAGTCTTAGGGTGTTTCTATTGTGATCATTGAAATTAAACAATAAAAAAGAATCTACAATGATTTAAAATGAGAATATTCTCATTATATTTGTAGCAGTTTTTTTAAGGATAAGATTTACTTCTCAAATATAAAAGCTCAATAATACATATTTTTCAATTGGAAGCTATGTAAATATAGTTAGTTTAAATTTTAGAGAGATATAAAAATATGATGACTAAGATGAATGATTTATATACCGAGGAATTTCGCAGAATAATGCGTGTTAATTACGATTACAGCAATATGAGATCAAATCGTATTGAAGAAATAAAGAATTTTGCCCGGGGCATTAAATTTGAAAGGATAGGTATTGCTCACTGTATTACATTTTCACATGATGCTCAGATATTAAAGACATATTTTTCGAAATATTTTGATGTTTATACGGTGGATTGTAAATACGGAAGACTCTCTCAGAAAGATGTGATTGGTGGTGTAGGAAGCCGAATAATGTGCAATCCTGCCGGGCAGGCTGATTATTTGAATAAAAAGCAGACACAGTTGAATATTTCAATGGGGTTATGTGTAGGTCATGATATGATATTCAGTAAAATGTCAAATGCTCTGGTAACGAATTTGTTTGATAAGGATTTTACCAATAATAATAATCCGGCAGAGGCTATAGAAAAGATAAAAAAATTAATAGGATAAAAACAAGCAGTTTATATATTCAAACAAGTGCATCTGATATATTGATAGCAATATCCAATAAGGATTATTTTAATTTTTGAAATGGGGTTATATGCCATCTTCATTTAACGGCTACGCAAACCTTTATTTTACCTCAGGATAACCAGAAGGTGATTTGGGAAATAGTTTTGCAGATTCTTTATAAAACCATTTAATTGATAACAAGAAACAGTTCGGGTGGTTTTTACTTACTTACCTGATGGCGATTGTAATTTAGGCTTCGTTAATAAATGAATTAATGTTGGGGTTTATTCCCTGGCTATGCGTTGATTTATGCTTTATTCGCTTAATTAACGGAAGGCTGTTGTTGATGCACTTTTAAGTTGGCTAATAATATTCTTCTGGCCATCCTTTTTCTCCAATTAAATAGTAAAACTTTAGGTTTTCTTTAACTGAACATTAACTCTCTTGCGTATATTTTACGCTTAAATTTGTTCCAGAAAGTTATTTAATAGCTGTAATGATTAAGAGAATTATATTTTAAAGAATAGGTTAAGATTATTTTGATGATGAAAGTTAATACTAAAATAAAATTATTGAGCATAAGCATAGCTTTTATGGCAATATTTATTGTTAGTACAACTGCTTTTTGTGAGATAAATAATAAACAACTAACTAAAGTTTGTAATAAATTCAGGTTAATAACCCTCGATAACGACTATTCTTTATATGCTATTTCAAACCCCTGCGTATTCTTTATTTCTATTGAATCAGGAGACGAATATCTTCATTTTCCGGAAGGTTTTTTATCGTTAAAAGATAATATTTATACGGGTGTTAAAAAGGTATTTATTTGTGCAAATAAGGTTACTGCTTTTAATACCTTTTTGTTAAATGAATTAGTTACTGATATCCCTCCTCCTCCTTTATCTGTGTAAAATTATATGGGTTAAGTGCCACTTTTTAATTGGTGTATTAGTGTAGCTCTTATAAAATTGGCAGTAACCATAAAATGATCAATTTAGTTTCTTATCAACTAACAATTAGGTTTTAGCAGGCAGTTTTACAGTAGTTTAGTTAGCGTGCCTTTGCAACTGATATTGCTGAGTTTATAAAGATTTTTTTATATCAAAAGCTGGACTATTCAGCCAATTTGTTAGTACAATAATATATTTAGTTATGAAATTATTAGAAAAAAGAAGTCATAAAACAATGCCTTATAAAAAAAGAATTATTCAAATGGAGGGTATGGAGTTAAAAGATATCACGAGTTCATCAAAATTCGAATTCAAAAAACAACATAAGCATTCTATTTTATATTTCTATTCTCATATTATTAGTGATGATAATTATAAACTTATTATTAATAAAGATAAGTTAAGTATCATTCTGTCAGAGAAAAAGGAATTACTTAAGCCTGTTTATGTGCACAATATAAGATTAGAGATGCTAACCAATACCGATTATGAAAAATTAAGTAGTTACAGATTCAAATTGCCTCAAGATAATTTAAAAATTAAAGAATGCAGATTTAATGAGTTTAAAGGCAGGCTGGAAGTCGTTTTAGCAGAATAATATTACTAATATAAAGAAGATTGATTATGAAACGTTTTGGTTTATTAGTCTTAGCTGCAGTATTAGGCAGCGCTTTAACAATTGGGACCTATAAAATTTTTAACCATGAAGATGGAAAAATATTTAAAATTGAGCATGTATCAGATTCGCCTGTAGTGGGAGCAGCCTACACGGTTAATAAGGAAGGAGAAGTTATTCCTCTTCAGTTTACGGATGTAGCTAAAAAGGTAATGCCAGCTGTGGTTCACATAAAAACAACTCAGGTACAGCAGGGAAGGTATAACCAGAGCGAAGGCAGAAACTCCTTCAACGAAGAAATGTTAAGGCACTTTTTTGGCCCCAATTATCAACAGGTTATTCCTCAGAGCAGACAACAGGAGCCACAGGTAAGTGTTGCTACTGGTTCTGGAGTGATTATTAATGAGGACGGATATATTGTAACCAACAACCATGTTATAGATAATGCTGATGATATTGAGGTTTCTCTTGAGGATAACAGAGTGTACAAGGCAAAAGTGATTGGTACAGATCCATCTACCGACTTAGCCTTGATTCAGATTAAAGAGACGGGTTTGCCTTTTGTTCCTCTGGTAAATTCCGATGAGGTTGAAGTGGGAGAGTGGGTTTTAGCAGTTGGAAATCCTTTTAATCTGAACTCTACAGTAACAGCAGGAATTGTTAGTGCAAAGGGACGAAATATCAATATATTGCAAGACAGAAGTGCTATAGAATCGTTTATTCAAACCGATGCTGCAATAAATCCTGGTAATAGTGGTGGTGCACTGGTTAATTTAAAAGGAGGTTTAGTGGGAATTAATACTGCCATTGCCAGTCCTACCGGTTCTTATGCGGGTTATGGTTTTGCCATACCGGCTAATATTGTCTCTAAAGTTGTGGTTGATCTGGAGAAGTATGGAATGGTACAGCGTGGTTACCTGGGACTTGTGATACGTAATGTGGATGGAAATCTGGCTAAGGAAAAAGATCTGGATGTTACCGAAGGTGTTTATGTGGATAGTATAGCCTCAAATAGTGCTGCCGGAGAAGCAGGTGTTGAGAGAGGTGATGTTATACTAAAAGTGGATGATAGTTCCGTAAAATCATCCTCATCTTTACTGGAAATAATAGGAGGTCATCATCCTGGTGATAAGGTCACCTTGACAGTAGATCGTAAGGGTAAAGAACACGACATCTTAGTAACCTTGCGTAATAAGAATGGTAAAGAGAAAATGGATGAACGTGACAATAGTGAGGTGTTAGATGTTTTAGGTGTTAAGTTGGAAGAAATTGATGCCAAAACGGCTAAAAAGATTGGTGTAGGTAATGGTTTGAGGGTGACAGAACTTTTCAATGGAAAAATAAAACGCAACACCAATATGAGGGCAGGATTTGTAATTACAAAAGTAGATGGCAACACATGCTCTACGGTAAAGGAATTTGTTAAATACCTGGAAAATAAAAAAGGAGGAGTAATGATTGAAGGGGTTTATGATGATTATCCAGGAGTGTATTTTTATGCCTTTGGTTTGTAATCATTATACTTGGGAATAGAGAATGCCCGGAAACATAGCAAGTTATGCATGTTCCCGGGTATTTTTATTTTAGCGTTATTGTAAGGCATTTTCAATCATCCTTATTTAATTATTGAAACAATAACCAGATCTGAGTAGTGAAGAAGGTTACTGTAAAACCTAAAACAATGGGTAAAAATGTTGAAACCAATGTCCATTTGGTACTTTTTGTCTCTTTATATATTGTCATAATAGTTGTAGAGCAAGGATTGTGTAATAAGCTGAACAGCATTAAATTGATGCCTGTCAGTATGGTCCATCCTCCGGTATGCAAAATATTAGCAGTATCAGCAAAGGAATCCAATTCGAACATCACTCCTGAGCCAGCTCCTATTCCGGTAAGTTTTGTACTTAAAACTGTCAGCATTAAAATGGTAGGGATTACAATTTCGTTTGCAGGGATAGCAATGATATAAGCCAATAGGATGACCCCGTTTAATCCAAATAGCAAAGCAAAAGGATCTGACCAATTAATAAAATATTCGGCAATACTGATTCCTTCTATCTGAATATTGGCAACCAACCAGATTACTACTCCTGCAGGGATTGCAAACACAAGCGCACGCCATAGCACAATAATGGTGCGGTCTATTAATGATGTA
>JBFHEL010000285.1:0-5606 GCA_041584155.1 Saccharicrinis sp. | reverse complement strand
AGAAAGATTTGGCGAATGGATGTCGCATAACATATATACTTTTATATCGGATGGTGGAATCCAGGAAGAGATCTCACAGGGAGCTGGTCGTATTGCAGGTTATCTGGGTCTTAACAATCTGGTAATGTTTTACGATTCAAATGACATTCAACTTTCCACCACTACAGATGTGGTTACTGCAGAAAACACTGCTAAAAAATATGAAGCCTGGGGATGGTCAGTAATGACTATCGATGGCAATAATGCAGATGAGATACGCAATGCTTTAGATGCAGCCAAGGCCGAAACTGAAAAGCCCTTCCTAATCATTGGTAAAACAATTATGGGAAAAGGAGCTGTTGCCGCCGATGGTTCTTCTTTTGAAAGAAAGGTATCTACTCACGGCCAACCTTTATCTGCTGCCGGAGCTTGTTTTAACAGCACAGTTAAAAATCTGGGTGGTAATCCTGAAAACCCATTTGCCATATTCAACGATGTGGCAGAGCTATATGCCACTGCCAATGCTAAAAAAACTGCTTATGCGGCTGATAAGAAGGCTGAGCAGGCTGCATGGGAAAAAGCTAACCCTGAATTAGCAGCCAAGTTCGCAAAGTTCTTTGCAAAAGAAGCTCCTGAAATTAACTTCAGTGCCATTGCACAAAAAGCCGGTTCGGCTACACGCGCTGCTTCAGCCACAGTATTAGCAACCTTTGCTGAGCAGGTAGAAAACATGATTGTTTCTTCTGCCGACCTGGCCAACTCTGATAAAACAGATGGCTTTTTAAAGAAAACCAAGGTATTTACTAAAGGTGATTTCTCTGGTCAGTTTTTACAAAGTGGGGTGGCAGAATTAACTATGGCATCTATAGCTAATGGTATGGCCTTACATGGTGGTGTGATTCCTGTAGTGGGAACCTTCTTTGTTTTCTCTGACTACATGAAGCCTGCTGTACGAATAGCTGCCTTACAGCAATTACCCGTTAAATATGTCTGGACACATGATGCTTTCCGTGTAGGAGAAGATGGACCTACCCATCAGCCTGTTGAACAGGAAGCTCAAATCCGTTTAATGGAAAAAATGAAAAATCACCACGGTGATAATGCTATGCTGGTACTACGTCCTGCCGACGCTGAAGAAACCACTGTGGCTTGGGAAATGGCCTTAAACAACACCAGCACTCCTTCGGCTTTAATTCTTTCTCGTCAGAACATTACTAACTTACCAGGAAGCAATTACAAGCAAGCATTACAGGCTAAAAAAGGAGCTTACATTGTTGAAAAAGATGCAGGCACTTTGGATGCGGTTCTTGTTGCCAGTGGCTCAGAAGTTGCCACACTGATTGCTGGCGCTGAGAAATTAAGAACCGAAAAAGGACTAAAATTACAGATTGTTTCTGTCATTTCAGAAGGAGTATTCAGAAATCAGGATGAAACATATCAGGCAGAAGTATTGCCTGCCGATGTACCACGATTTGGATTAACCGCAGGCTTACCTGTTACTCTAGAAGGTCTGGTAGGACAAAATGGCAAAGTATGGGGATTAGATCACTTTGGTTATTCTGCCCCCTATACCGTGTTAGATGATAAATTTGGCTTTACTGCAGATAATGTCTTCAATCAGGTAGTTGAGTTATTAAAATAAAATCTATTTTTCGATATAGCATCAAAAAAGCAATCTCAAACTGAGGTTGCTTTTTTTGTTGGCAATAAGTTAACTTGCATCTTATAACAGATTATTCTATTTTTAAAGAAGGGTATTCAAGCTGATTTTAAAAGCAAAAATTGACACCTCACACAAAACAGGCTCTAAGCACATTGAAAGGGTACACTGCGAATTAAAATTTACGATTATGAAAAAAAATGGATTCATTTCTTTACTTTTCATCTTACTCATTCATTTTTCGGTTGATGCACAGGAGTTTAAGGCCGGAATGCTAGCAGGTGCAGTCTTTAGTCAGGTAGATGGAGATAGCTATGATGGTTTTAATAAGTTTGGTGCTGTTGGTGGCCTATATGTGTCACATGATCTTTTTAAAGACTGGTTAGCTCAGCTTGAAATTGTTTATAAACAAAAAGGAAGCAAATTTACCGGAGATGAATCCATAGGCGATTACTCAACATATGATTTGAAACTCGATTATATTGAAATTCCTTTGATAATAAAGGTAAACCTAAATAAGGTTGCTTTCGAAGGAGGGTTTGCTTTTGGCTCCTTAATCCGTTCAAGCGAAAAGGATGAATTTGGAGATGTGAATGCTTCCATTCCTTTTGAGGATTACGAGTGGAGCTCGCTGGTAGGCATTAATTACCAGTTTCATGAACATATGTTTGCAAATATTCGCTGGTCCTATTCCCTTTCACGTATTCGAAAGGCCTATGGAGGCATATATGACGACACTTACCCACAACACTGGAGCGAGAAAAAGGCAGGCCAATACAGCCATACAGTATCTCTTTCGGTATATTATGAGTTTGATAAATTATTTTCTGACCGGTATTAAAAGTCCAACACAACGCATTATTAATAGTTACTGATTAAAGAAATCATATTGTAGCATAAGCGAGCGTAGCAATACTCAAGGTAACATCAGGCACCTTACTAAAACACCTGGCACATGATTCGAGGGTAGCCCCGGTAGTCAAAACATCATCAACAAGCAATATATTTTTTCCACAAAAAAGCGAATCGTCATCTATCTTAAATACATCACTAACATTCTCCCAACGCTCAAATCTTCCTTTACGAGTCTGTGATTTAGTATTCACCACCTTACGCAAACCCTCTGTTTGTAATGTCTTTTGTAAGCTATCACACAAGCCTTGGGCAATATATTCACTCTGATTATACCCCCTTATCCTTAATTTTTTTGGATGTATAGGAACAGGAACAACCAGATCTATATCAGCAAAATAATTATTCTCATTTAGCTCTAAACCATATAATTTACCCAGTTCATACCCCAATTGTCTATTATTCCTGTATTTGATGGCATGGAGAATATTTTTCACTTTACTTCCCTTAACATACAATAAAAAGGAAGTGCCTTTTTGAATATCAACCCTACCCCAAAAGGTCATTTCTACCGGGTTTTTGGCTAAAAAATGAAAATAGGACCGAGGTAAATCTTTTTCGCATAAACGGCAGATCAAATTTTCATGCTGAAATAAACTTCTCCCACAAAGACAACATACATTGGGAAAAAAAAGATTAAAAAAATCATCCAGATACCGCATAACTCTATTAACTCAATCATATCATACAATATACAAAAATACAGCATATCAATAACTTAATACAGCTTTAAAGTACATTTAACAAATGTATAATATCCCTAAGTTACTTTTGTGCATATACATTTATAATGATATCCATCCTTAAGAAACAGAAAATATGAAAGCACAGTTAATCATTTTGGCAGTATTAGCCATTGTATCCTTAAACAGTTTTAAGGAAGAAAAGCCTAACCAAAGCTCTTCCGAAAATACCACAACAACAATTAGGGGAACTGTGGTAGATGAATGCAGTGGAGAGACATTGGTTGGGGCAGAAATACTTTTAGATGAGACTCAACAAAAGGCATACACCGATTTCGATGGCAACTTTGTATTTGATCATGTGCCAGTTGGTAATCATACTATTTCTGCTAAACTTATCTCATATAAAGAAACTATTCAAAAAGAGATACGAATTGATGCGAATAAAAACAACAACTTAAAAATTAGCATGAAAAACGTTAATTAACATTACCTTAACAAACAATACTAAAAAAGCTACATTTTACACCTGTAGCTTTTTTAGTATTAATCAATTACTTAACGCATACACCTCAGCCGCAATTTGAAAACTTAACATTAAATATTTGTTTTTAATGTTAATTTGATGTTAATTTGATGTTACACACAGGAATGCATACATATATGTGATCGCTACACATCACAGGGAGGCTTTTATTAATATATAAATAAAAAGCCATGAGAATACTGATGACAATTTTGGTAATGGTAGGTCTATTAACCACAAGCCATGCACAATTAACCTTAAAAGATGGATTATACTACAATTCAGAAGGTGAACTTTACACAGGTACTTATACCGAATACTATTCAAGTGGAAATAAAAAGATAGAGCTGGCTGTCGTTAATGGAAAAAAACAAGGCGTATCTACTTATTATTTCGATAACCAATTTAAACAGGAGATTCGTTCATACAAGCACAACAAAATGGATGGCCTCTGGGAAACATGGAATGAAAAGGGAGTTAAAATAGGTGTCGCCAACTACAAAAACGGACTTAAACACGGTAAGTGGTTGATATATGACGAAGATGGTAAGCTGCGATACGACATGGAATATAATGAAGGCAACAAATCAGGTACCTGGAAAATATTTGATGAGAAAGGCAATCTCCAATCCGAGAAGACATTTTAAATCATAACTATCATCATAAAAACAAAGAGGCTATCAGAACGCATAGCCTCTTTTTATTTATACTACTTTTAAATAATTCTACGGTCTATTAATTATGACTTAAAATTAATAACTTAGGTCTTTATTCCGCACCATGTATTAGTGTTATATAAGGCATTAAACATGTGGCAGATTAAACACTTTATCCTTTTAAGACAATTATCATGATGGAACGCAGAGATTTTTTACGCACAGGAATTGGCTTAGGCCTGTTAACAGGAGTAGGATCTTTTTTTGGTGGCTTAGATACACTAATGGCAAACACCACCAATAATGTAGCAGATTTAGCAGCCGTTCGCGGTGGTGAACCCGAAGAAATGTTTGATAAGGCCATTGAAGCGCTGGGAGGAATGGAGCGTTTTGTAAAAAAAGGCCAAAGCGTTGTTGTAAAACCCAATATAGGATGGGATGCTCCTCCAGAAAGAGCTGCCAACACGAATCCTAAATTAATAGGACATATTGTAAAACGTTGTTTTGAAGCTGGTGCTTCAGAAGTTAATGTATTTGATAAAACCTGTAACCAATGGGATAGATGTTACAGAAATAGTGAGATAGAAAAATATGCCAAAGATGCAGGAGCTAAAATGGTACCCGGAAACACAGAAAGCTATTACAACCAAGTTAAAGTCCCACGAGGCAAAAGCTTAAAAGACGTCAAAGTGCATGAGCTAATTCAAAAATCAGATGTATTTATTAATGTACCAGTTCTTAAACACCACTCTTCTACCAAACTATCTTTAGGTATGAAAAACCTAATGGGTGTTGTCTGGGACAGAAAATTTTACCACAGCAACGATCTGCATCAATGTATTGCCGACTTTATTAGCTTCAAAAAACCTGATTTAACCATTATTGATGGATATAACATGATGAGTAAAAATGGTCCCCGAGGGGTATCTACTGCAGATGTTGTTAACCTGAAAGCTCTCATAGCCTCAACCGATATTGTAGCAACCGATGCAGCAGCCGCCAAAATGTTTGGACTGGAACCCAATGAAGTGGATCATATTAAAATAGCACACGAAATGGGCTTAGGAAATATGAACCTCAATGAGTTAAACATCAGCAGAATTAAAATTGCTTAGCATGAACTATACCATACTCAAAAAAACAAGAGTTGCATTAGCTCTCTTGTTTTTTTCCTTGACCCTGCTATCCTT
>JBFHEL010000284.1:0-5662 GCA_041584155.1 Saccharicrinis sp. | reverse complement strand
GCTCCCGCTTTGGCGGGACAGGTTATGCCTCATTTTTATGCCTTGTATAAACTCAAATTTTCCAATAACTACCAAAACTACAAATCGATCTTATTATTCATAACATGAAACAAGCAAGTTTTTTAAAAAGAAAATCCTATGACTCTATCTTCAGGCTTAACAGCGTATGTAAAAACAGTCTGAAAGCTTATTTGCTAACCAATACCAAAGAGTTAAGGCTTAAAATGTCAATATTTTTTCATTATTCTTCAGATAGTTGGTCAGCGGTTCTCCCATATATAGAACATCCACTCCCAACTGCCTTAATTGTTCAGCAACACCAAACTGTTCAGCACAAGCCTGACAAGCTTCTACATGAACACCTGCATCTATCATCTTACGCACTTCCTGTTGCACCTCTGCGTTCTCTCCTACCACTTGAGCCGATGCACCCCAAATAATTACATTCACTTCTTTCCACCAGCCTTTTAGAATTGCATTTGAAGCATACATGACAATCATTTTGCTTATGGTATCCCTGTTATCTGTTGTCCAAAGTATATTTAATTTATCCATCCTATTTTTTTAAAGATTAGCTAATATTCAATAAAAGTAGGTAATCTGATGAGTTTATTACTTATTTTCTATTAAAAAAAATATTAATCACAGCCTTTAAAATATGCCTTATACCATCTTCGGGTTATAGCTCATAGTTACCATTTGCAAAAGCCTCCTTCATTCCATCCATATCTTCGGGTATTAAAATTTATTTTTGCCCCTCCTTTTTACTATGGTAAACCTGTTCTATACAATCATTATTATTTGAATATTATGAGATGGATTATGTTCTCGAAGCCACTCTTTGGCAGCTTTTGAATACAGTTTATCAGACTAAAGACTATAAACAGGAGTACTAAACACTAAAACACCTATGAATGGGGTATTACAGATGGGTTTCTTCGCTTGTTACAGTATGATTAAACTCCTCTGTTAATTTTACGTTTATCGCATGACTATCGCCTTGTAAGTTGCTCATAAAAATAGTTTGCACCCTTCCATCGCGTAAATAAACCTTTAGGCTATCGGGTGATTTGGATTCTATTTTAAGAATTGCCGAAACACCCTTATAAGGCTCTAATACATGAAGGTATACCATCTGATCCTCTTTTGTTCTGATAGCTATTGTGCGCCTATCAGGATTATTTTTTATTTCGTGCTGTTTACCTCCTACTGGATAATTAGCTATTAAAACGTCAGCCTTTTTAGGCCATAATGTATAAACATCCAGGTTTACCCCCTCATCTTCAAAGGCTACTTTAGCTCCTTTTTTCATTTTATACCACTGTCCTCTTGTAAAATATTTATATGGTGAGTCCGGGTCTGTATTCACGGTATCCAGCACGGAACCGTATTTTTGTAATCCATTAAAATTTTTCAAGCCCACAGGATGCAACAACCAATCATAAGTATGATACTGTGGGGCATTTACATAATCTGCCAGAACAAGATAATCATCGGTCACTATCGATAATCTTCTCTGGAGCACAGGTTTAAATGCTGGATCAAAGGTTTTATCATCCCAAGGTGGGAATTTTTCGATATTAAACGAAGGAATTTTTCGCCATCGTGCATGAGTTTCTGTCACACTCACCTGCATCCTATCACCTGCAAAAAACAAGGTTTGTTCCGAGGGAACAGCTTCCTGCTGCATCTCATCCACCATGATCATATTATGTGATGCAGAGGTTTGAACACACTCCTTATATCCGGGTTGACCATAGCCAAACCACACCATTTCGGTGCCAAAAAAACGGTAACCATAACGGTTTAAGGCCAACATCCCTGTTCGGTCATACTGGCCATGCCATCCTCCGTGGGTTCCATATTTAAAATAAGCGTTAATCTGTTCTTCCTTTTCTCTCCCCTGTTTTTGAGAACGCAGAACCGTAATCCCCACATTAGGAGCAAAATTTGATTGAGTGCGAGGATCGGCCACTTCAGGTAATTCTTTCACCCCATACATTAATGCAATCCATGAGCTACGTTTAGTTTTGCTTAATACCCATGCTAACTCTTGATGACGATATTGGCGATAGGCCAGTTCATAAAAGGGGTCGGGAGCAGTTGCTCTGGAATCATTACTGGAAACCACCACTGCCTGTTCATCCATAAAAGGGATATACGGGCTTACCATATCCTCCACCCCCCGTGTATTTTTACCTGCAGGTCCCCAAATATCAAATTTCATACCGGTAAAGCCTTCCTTACAGTTATCAAAATCCTTACTTTTATATTTAGCCGGGAAGCGTTTATGATACAAATCCCAACCATAGTTTTCAAAAGCCTGGGCAACCAAACAGTAGCGTTGCGTTACCAGATAACAGTAGTTTGCTGTGCTTTCAAACCACCAGCCATCGTCCATAACGCCTTTTCCTATTTGATCGGCCATGCCTCCATCGGCATAAGTCAGGTGATTTACCTCTGCAATATCCTGCAAATAAATAGCTACTAAAATAGCTCCTGCATTAGCACTTGCCTGATGATTCATAATCCCCAGGGAGTTCATATCCTCACGGTTTTGCTTTAGGTAATGACGAAAAATAGCTACAATATGATCACGATCCTCGGGTGTGAGCTGATCATAAACAATATCACAAGCTGCAGCCAAATGTAAAAAGAAATTACCCTCATGTACCATGACACCAGTGGTTGCTGCTCCAACAGAAAGATAACCCTTTTCTTTATCTGTTAATTGATGAATGAAATCAATAAACTTAGTATAATATTTTTGCTCTCCGCTGAGTTTATAAGCTATGGCCAGTTTAAATGCTTTTTCACCATCGCTTGCCACATAATTTAGGCTACTCCATACTTTTGTTGGTCGCGGTTTAGTAATAATTTTTTGTTCTGGAAATTGAAAATCATCCATTTCGGCAAGCATGGAATTATAATTACGTGCAGCCCAATCATAATTTTTAATTTTCTCCTTTACCTCGCTAAACAAATCATTCGTAACCAGAAGAAAAGGATGCTGCTTTGAATGTACTGTTGTAAATTCCAGATTTGACATTACTCTTCCTTCTACTGTTTTTGCTTGTAAGTTACAGTTTTCATACCCTCCAGCAGGTATTCTATCACTTACCACTATTGCCAGTTTGCCCTGATATTTTTTTCCGGCCTGAAGATCAACTGTTGAATCTGATAAAAACGTAGCACACGCCAGTTCTCTTTTTTTATCAATACCTAAAACAAAATGCTGAGTATAAGAAGATAAATTACTCACTTCAAAATCGTACCATATTGTATCGTTGGCAAAACCAGGCTTTGAAAGGGTTTCTGTTGTTAGGTAAGATGTTTCTGACTCTTGAGTTTGTTCTGTCTCTTCGGCCTTTAATATCCAAACAAAAAACAAGAACAATCCGGTTAGCATTATTTTTTGCAATGTATGAATGAAGGTTAACTGCATACTATTTTTAACCATGACTATCTCTATTTTATTTATTCAAAATGTACGTTCTTTACAAATTCATTCTTTATAACATCATTGGCTCCTATCTTTTTTCCGTCAAGCACAACATTATCAAACAAAACACCGTCCACAATATGGTCTTTATCAAAACCTATCAGTTCCATGCTGGCATGATCTCTAATGATATAAGGTTTCCAATCTGCACCATCCTGAAATCCTGTTAATGTGGTATCGATAGGAGCAGAAGTAGCTGTGATATCTTTAAAAACAACATTCTTGATATGACCCCGCTCTTTTGTTTTAGTCCATCTCGTTGCGCCAATCCAGCAGGAGATAAGGCGACGTGCCTCTTCCACCCTTATATTCTGAAAGGTAATATTACTCACTGTAGCAGAATCGCAATGATAGATACGCAAGGCTGTTTCACGCCCCACATCATGTATGATATCGCAATCTTCGAAGAGCACATTACTTATGTTCTGTCGTATCTCGGCACCAATACTTAATGCGTGAGCCAGTTCGTTCCAAAGCACACAATTACGTGCATGAATATTTTTAGCTTCTCCCTGACCGGTACGCGATTTCACTACAATAAGATCATCAAGAGTGCGTAAAAAGCATTTCTCTACCAATACATCCTCACTACTTGATATATCTACCCCATCGGCATTACCTCTCCATCCTATAATTTTAATATTATCTACATGCACATTTTTTGATCGTTTAATTGGGATGGTCCAGCGACTCGGATCAAGTATGGTTATCCCTTCAATGGTAACGTTTTCACATTCTTCCGCTAAAACGGTATACCTTCTTTTTGCTCTTGGTATGGCTGCCTGCTCAATAATTCCTCTACCTCTGAAAGCTACATTTTTTCCGTTTAAAATAAAGCTTGCCAAATACTTCTGGTTATTGGTACTCAAAGCCTGCTTCTCATTTTCGTTAAAACCACAGCGGATATAAGCACCTCCAGCAATATAAACGGTTTGATTATCACTCACCTTAAGATTTACAATATCATGAACTCCTGGTCCAAAATACACAACATTAGGATCGTTTTTATCTGGAATATTCTCTTCGAATGGATTAGCAAATATATGTAACGATTCCTGCCAGTCGCCATTCACTTCTATAGTTACATGCTTTGGCCTGTCAAGCGTAAAAGTTATAGCTTGTCCATCTATTTTAGGAACAATATTAAAAGAAGTAGGTAAAAATTTTACCGTATCAATTGCCCCTGGATAATTCACCGTAATTGTTACAGGTTCATTCATATCAAACGAAGCCAGCGATGCAAAACCAAATTCGCTTCTTGAGTGATTTAACCGAGGAATCGGATCTTTGGGAGGAACCTTGGTTTTGTATACAGGTACCTCTTTTCCTTCTACCTTAACTTCGAATGCTGCAGAAAGCTCAATGCCTTGGGGTGCAGGGTATATTTTTACTTTTTGAGAGCAAGATGATAAAACAAAAATACCTGCTACGATAATTAGTAATGTAGATTTCATATCATTAAATTAATTTTTCAAAGGCCATGTAAAACTCCTCAGTAAATTTTATCCAGGCTCTTGTGTGTTCATTTCCCTATAACTTCAAATGATTCTTACTCTTTATGTTTATATCAGAATGGTACAAACTACAATCAATAAAGACAATCGAGCCATAGGCAAGATAGTACAACTACTTTCTATTGCACATTAAACCAATCAAAATCGGCATATCCATTACTCTCTACCATATTAGGGTTAATACAGAAAATACCTACTTTGGCACCAATCCAAACGCCTTCTTTAGCTCTGAACTCCTTCCCTATTCCCATAAAGTTTTTATTATCCAAACTATATTCAAACTGACAAAGCTGTTCAGCATCTACTTTAACCCTTAAATAAACACTTTCTGCATCAACAGGAATACTCTCTATTTCCCGGGTACTTTTTTCACACTTTTGATTTTCACCAGTAAACATGGCTACCTTAGTTGTATGCTCATCTTTCACAAGTGCCACATAAGCCCATTTACGCCCCATTACTACTAAACCACTTTGCTCACCTGCTAATTCAGGGTTAAACGCTATTTTTGTTGTTGCGGAAAATGCCGGAGCCGGGAACTTTTGTAATAACAAATTAGGCACCGTCCATAAATTACCTTCCTGAGTAACATTTTGAACAGCCTTTAACCTGATGCTTCCCTTTTTTTCAGATAATGAATACCATG
>JBFHEL010000283.1:0-5675 GCA_041584155.1 Saccharicrinis sp. | reverse complement strand
TTAGCTGCCCTGGTGATTTTGCGACTAAATACCGGATGATAATGATATTTACCTGAATATCCATTATTGGCTATGCCTATTAGTGTTTTTGTTTCCCGGAAAGAAACTTTACCTAGCCATCATACTAAATGCATCCTATTATGAACTCCTTCGGTCCCAATCTATAACCAACATTACAAACCTCATCGCAAATTCAAAATGTATAAGAGCGGAGCCTTGATAACATACAACAAAAAAGGGTGACTAACAGCCACCCTCAAACTCAATTAAATAATAATTTACAAACTATAATCTTTCATAATCTTCTTTGATTTCATCAGAAAATCAACATACTGAGCTCGTTTATAAGCAAAAGGTTCTTTCACATTGGCCTTAGATAATTTACCTTTGAAATCTGACAAAGAATTATATTTTTTACTTTTCATCCATAAAGATAAATCCTCAAGTATTGTAGTAACCTGAACAACTCCATTTTTATAAATGGTACTTACCACCTGTGTAGCATCAGCTCCCGCCAATAAAGCGGCAATCACATCCTCTGCATCATGAATACCATTGCTGGCACATATGCTTGCATTAATATTTCCAGACAACAGGCCGGTATAACGAAGCGACAAACGATTATCGTTTTTACTGCTTAAATTATAAGGCATTTTCAGTTTTTCTTCTTCAATATTAATAGCCGGCTGAAACAATCTATTAAAAAGCACAAATCCATTTGCTCCAATTTCGTCCAGTTTTCTGACCATATTTAATGGATTTGAATAATAAGGACTCAACTTAACACTAAGAGGAATATTTACTGCTCCTTTAACTTTCTTTAAAATCTCTACCTGCACTTTCTCTATATCTTCGGCGCTTTTAGTACTGTCGGATATTGTATGATAAAAATTAAGCTCTAAACCATCAACACCTGTTTGTTCAATAAATTTGGCATACTCAACCCAGCTTACATCATACACACAATTTAAACTTGCTATAACAGGAATAGAAACTGCTTCTTTCAGATTTTTAAGCCCCATTAAAAAGGCTTTAGGTCCACTATGCTCGATAGAAGGAAATAAAGAGGTCATTTCTGCATTACGATCATCATACTCATGCAAATCGTCTTCGAGTTCTGCAGCCTCCAGATGTATTTGCTCTTCAAAAAGCGATTTATAAACGATAGCAGCAGCTCCTGCTTCCTCTAGTTTTTTAGCCATATTGATATCTGTAGTCAAGCTACACGCACCAATAATAAGGGGGTTTTTAAGTTCAATCCCCATGTAAGTTGTTTTCAGATCCATAATTATCAAAAGGTTATTGGGGTTAATAATCAGATATATAACAGCCGAATCCAAAAATTGTTTAACATTTCTCAACCTTATTCTCCAGCAATCATTTCAACACCTTTTCTTTAGCTACCAAAAACCCACGACAAACAAGGATACCTGACTATAATTTAATCTTTTAATTAAAACAGAAAACACATCGCGTTCTAAGCCATAGGAATAAATGATTAAATTAATGCTTTTGATTAAATTCTTTCTTAACTTTAATAGATTAAAAATCATAACATTATCTATCATGATTAAAAACATTGCAGTTGTAGGACTTGGCAAGGTTGGATCACTGGTTGCCATTTTATTAAATAAATCGTTTCAGGTACACGGATTTGATTCACATCCCAATCCAAACAAGTTTACCTTCCCTGTTGCAGGTATCGATATTTCTGATCAGGCATCCACATTAGATCAGCTCCGAAAATTCGATGCCGTTGTATCCTGCCTACCATATAAATATAATATTTCTATTGCAAAAAATGCTCACCGCTTAGGCATACATTATTTCGATTTAACTGAGGACATCAAGACCTCCGTAGAAATTAAAAAGCTTGCCGAAACATCCAAGGGGATTATGGCACCCCAATGCGGACTTGCTCCGGGGTTTATTGCGATTGTAGGTTACGATCTGATTAAAAGATTCACACGCCTCAGAGACGTTGAGTTAAGAGTAGGAGCTTTACCCAGGTACCCGAACGGATCATTAGGATATTCTTTTAACTGGTCTCCTGCCGGGGTTATTAATGAATACATAGAAGATGCAGAAGTCATTTCAAATGGAAAAAGAAAATTTGTATCCTCCTTATTGGGTCTGGAAACCATTAATATAGAAGGACGCGAATATGAAGCTTTTTATACAAGCGGTGGCTTAGGAACCCTTTGCAAAACACTGGATGGCAAGGTGGATACCTTAAATTACAAAACTATACGTTATCCTGGGCATGCACGTTTAATGCATTTTTTAATTACAGAACTCATCCTGAAGGATAAAAAAGAGATACTGGAGGAAATTCTAACCATTGCAAAGCCACCTGTTAAAGAAGATCTTGTACATGTATATGCGGCCGTTGAAGGTTGGCAGGAAGACAAACTTATGAGAGAAGAGTTCTTTCATACCTATTTACCCCAAAAAATTGATGGTGAAGAATTCCGAGCTATATCCTGGACTACGGCGGCTAGTGTTTGCAGCACTATTGAACTTGTTCATCATAAAAAAACCACAACAAAAGGTTATTTAAAACAAGAAGACATCAACCTTGAGGATTTTCTTTCGACAAGCTATGGTCAATACTATAAAAATCAAATGTAATCATGAATACACTGGATAAAATATTAGAGGGATTAATGACCCGCTATCAACAAAGGGTTACAGATGTTAATAAGATTACTCATGCACTTATTGAAAAAGGCATTATAAATGATTTGTCAGATATTGAAAACGACCATATTGCCTTTAGGACCATTGGGGTACCACAATTAGGCATTCAGTCACTGGAAAAAATATTTTTATATCACGGATACAAAGCAAGGGACGATTTTTACTTTGAGAAAAAAAAACTGAATGCACGCTGGTATTCACCTCCTGAAAACCGATTACCAAGAATATTTATCAGTGAATTACGCGTCACTGATTTCTCTGCTGACATTCAAACATTAATTCATTCTTTTACCGACAAAGTACCCAATGACCCTGTTGATCAATTAGATTTAAGCAATGCTACTGCGGTTGATCAATTCTTACACACACCTTTATGGAAAACCCCTACGTGGAAAGAATATAATGTACTGGGTGCTGCAAGCGAATATGCCTCCTGGACCATATTTAACAGATATTATTTAAACCATTTTACCATCAGCGTTCACAATCTACCCCACCCTTACAGTTCTTTAGAAGAATTTAATAAGCTACTGATTTCCATAGGCATAAAACTTAATAATTCCGGAGGAATCATTAAAACCAGTAAGGATGGCTTATTGAAACAAAGCTCTTCAGTTTCTCCAATGATTGAAGCTACTTTTTCGGACAATGAAATTCATCAGATATCAGGAAGCTATGTAGAATTTGCAGAAAGAAAAATATTGCCACAATTCTCACATATTCCTAAAAACCAAATCAAAAGAGAACATAGAAAAGACGGATTTGAAACATCCAACGCCGATAACATATTTGAAAGCACTTATTCGAGCCAAACCGGTAAAAAATAGAGATGGATAGCTTCGTTTTTATTCCGCACACCGTCTTCATTTGTGCTGGAGGACACAGGAAGGACAAGACAATAAACTCAGTCAGGAATTATTTTAAATACAAAAACATAGACTATGTTACAAGATATACTTAATCATTTTCAACTATCGGAAGTTAATGAAGGAGCCTGGACAGGTGACACTCCTGTACAATCAAACGGATCTTTATTAGAGGTTTTTTCTCCGGTAAACGGCAGTTTAATAGCAAAAATAAAATACACCGACAAAGACAGCTACCTAAAGATTATTGAAGAATCAAAAAGAGCTTTTCAGCTTTGGCAAAATATACCAGCTCCCAAACGTGGTGAAATGGTCAGACAGTTCGGAGATAAACTAAGGGAGGAGAAGGAATACTTAGGTAAACTCATAGCTTATGAAATGGGTAAAAGCCTGCAGGAAAGTTATGGCGAAGTTCAGGAAATGATTGATATTTGTGATTTTGCAGTTGGTTTATCACGTCAGTTGTACGGACTAAGCATGCAAAGCGAACGCCCCATGCACCGAATGTATGAACAATGGCACCCACTGGGTATCACAGGGATTATTTCAGCCTTTAATTTCCCTGTTGCCGTATGGAGCTGGAACAGCACCATAGCCTGGGTTTGTGGCAATACCTGTGTTTGGAAAGCCTCAGAAAAAACACCGTTAACAGCTTTAGCATGCCAGAAATTGATTGCAGAGATCCTGAAGAAAAATAACCTACCCCAGGCAATAAGTTCTGTAGTTACCGGGGCAAAGGAGGTGGGTGAATGGATGAGCAAAGATAAAAATATAGCATTAATATCCGCCACCGGTTCTGTTAAAATGGGAAAAGCGGTTGCTCAAAATGTAGCTGAGAGATTTGGCAAGTCACTATTGGAATTAGGTGGCAATAATGCGATGATTATAACCCCAAATGCCAACCTGGATATAGCTATACCAGCTACCTATTTTGGTGCCATTGGAACTACCGGGCAACGTTGCACCTCTACCCGAAGGTTAATTGTACATCGCGCTGTTCTCGATCAGGTTATTGAACGGTTGACACATGCCTACAAACAAATTATTATTGGTAATCCGCTGGATAGCAAAACCCATATGGGTCCTTTAGTGGATAATTTGGCTGTTGAAAATTATTTAGCCGGCATTAAGGAGTGTAAAAAACAAGGAGGGCAGTTTATTTTAGAAGGCGGTATTGTAAAAATAAGCGGACTGGAAAACGGATACTATGTAAAACCTTCTATTGCTTTAGTGAAAGCAAATGCACCCATTCTTCAAGTAGAATTATTCGCTCCTTTACTGTATATCATTACTTATGAAGAATTAAAGGAAGCCATCGCTTTTCAGAATAATGTTCCTCAAGGATTATCTTCGACTATAATGACTACAAATATTCAGGAAGCGGAATATTTTCTATCGCACAATGGCAGCGATTGTGGCATAGCCAATGTCAACATTGGCACTTCGGGTGCTGAGATTGGCGGAGCCTTTGGAGGAGAAAAGCAAACTGGAGGAGGCCGGGAAAGCGGCAGTGATGCATGGAAAAATTATATGCGCAGACAAACGGTTACCATCAATTATTCTGACGACTTACCTCTTTCGCAAGGTATTAGGTTTGAAATATAGTTTCATTTGGCAATGATATATTGAAAGATATATCAATTAAAAAGCCATTGTTTAGCTATAAATGCAAAACCAATGGCTTTTTTTAAAATTATCATCTTCTCGCCCAAAAGCAGTCTGCTATTTTCTTACTTCCAGCCCCAACTCCTTTGCAGATATTTTGCGCATTTCAACTTTACGCACCTTACCTGTAACTGTTGTTGGAAACTGATCTACAAATTTCCAGTATTTAGGTATTTTAAATGTAGCAATCTGACCTTTGCAGTATTCTTTTAATTGATCCGGAGTCACCTGTTCTCCATCCTTTAAGACAACCCAGGCCATTACCTCCTCACCATATTTGGCATCGGGCACTCCTATAACCTGAATATCCTTAATTTGATCATGATTATGCAAAAATTCTTCTATTTCAAAAGGTGAGATATTCTCCCCTCCCCTTATAATTAAGTCCTTTATTCTGCCTACAATTTTCACATAACCATCCTCATCCATCTCAGCTAAATCTCC
>JBFHEL010000282.1:0-5719 GCA_041584155.1 Saccharicrinis sp. | reverse complement strand
GTTTCGTATTGGCATTAAAAGCTCTTTAAAAATAGCAGTTGGAAATAAATATTTGTTTCCAACTGCCTATAGTATGATACAATAAGGTGTCTTCTTGTAGACTGCAAATGTATGCGGCTAAGCCATACTGTTATTGTTCCTGATAAATCCTCCAGGCCAACTTGTTAATGATGTATTTGGCAAAATATACATCTTCCATCGATTCAAATAAAGTATTCAGTTCGTCCTGAGTATCTCCCATGAGTTCCGACAAGTAATATTCGGTGCCATCTTCAAGGGTGATCAGCACATCCAGTTCTTTATGACAAAAACGCCTGCCCTCACCTACTGTTGTGGTAATAATACTTACAGTAGCATCTTCTTGCAGGATATCGTTTACATACACATTATAAATAATGCTGTCACTCTCATCAGCTGTGGTGCGTTCAATTTTAATATCCCCAATTTGAAGTGAGTAGGTATAGGAAGAGGCGATACCCGATAACCCACTGGATGCATCATATGAAACAGCTTCCTGGTATAGGGTATCTTCACTCGTATATAGACTGTAGGAATAGCTCATAGTATCCGCTCTTTCGTAGCTAACACTTAGGGTATAATCATTGCTGAAATCATAGGTCGATAGGTAACTGATATCATTGTATCCGTTGTAATCCTTGTTTACATATATACCAGCAGCATATTCATCATCAATATCAATTTCGCTGTTAAGTACATAGCTATAGGTTTTATATCCTTCGTAATCGGCATAGTCAAATTGGTTTGTGGTGATGACGAAATTATTGCTTAGAGCTGTGTCTGCATCACTTACCGAATATAAATTTTTAAGGCTTGTTGCTTTTTCTTCAGGTAATTTGATGGTGAAATATTCTGAATCGTTGGTTTTGGAAAAATACTGATACACATACTTATAACCGTTGCGATAGCGGATGGAGTCTTTAATCTCAGGCGAGTATTCATATTCTCCTTGTATATCATCCAGAGAGATACTTATAATGGAAGAATCTTCGTCGGTTGTGGAGCTTAATGAAATAGAAGATGTTTCAGACTCGCTAAGGGTCAGCAAATCATAACCTGAATCGCCCATAATTTCATCAATAGCTGTGGATAGCCTGGTGGTGGAAGTACTTATACTTTCATCGTTCAGTTCAGTGCTCTCATCGTTGATTGCAATGTTTTCTTCCGTATTTTCACTGCAGCTGGTAAAAATCTGGATGAGAAAGGCTGTCATACAAAAATAATAAAGTATCCTTTTCATTTCTTTATAGATTTTAAATGTTAAAAACTAATTATCGAGAACGAATTAGCCAAAATCGTACCAAATGAGAAAAAAACATCAACTAATTGGAAAAAAATATCAGCAAAAGACTGCCATTTATATATGGAGCAGATTGCTGTTAGGTGTTTATAGTGAGGTTTATATGTAATTAAATACTGTGAATGAAACGGAATTGGTGATACCTTAGATGACTTGCGTTATGTATTTTAATTTAGCCAGTAACGAAACTATGTATTTCTGAAGTTTTAATAAGATATAGGTATGCAGCACTGCTTACTAGTAGTTCAGCAAAAGCATTGGGTTAATTTTAGGGTGAATAGCTGCATGGTTAAATAGTAGTTAAAGAGGCCTGTTTATAAGGAATTTAGTTGATGTTTGTTTTATGTAGCCTTGGGGGAATAGTTTCTTTTCCTTAAAATAAATAGCGTTATAAAGTGTATAGTTAAAATGTTGATGTATATTTGTGCGCATTTTTAAGATAACAGCTTAGAGTTTACTGCTTATCTTTTTAATGGTCTTTGAAAGAAAATACCAAATACTACGCATGCCTTTAAGGCAGATAGGTTATTCTCTTTTTTGAAACACAATATCAATAATACCTCCGTTTCAAAAATCGAAATCCTCGTCTTTGTCACCTTCTTATTAAAGACATAAATGATTAAGGTTAATTATTGAAAAGATGTTTAAGCAATATCTATTCAATTGATTGATACTTGATTTCATACGGATTATTTATAGAAAATTATATGACATTTAAAACTTTAGGATTAATTCCTGCTTTGTTAAAAGCAGTAGAAAAGAAAAATTATACTAAACCATCGGTAATACAAGAAAAAGCTATCCCAAAAATATTAGAAGGAAAAGATGTTTTAGCTTCTGCCCAAACAGGAACGGGTAAGACAGCTGGTTTTACCTTACCTATTCTTCAAATTTTATCTCAAACGCCACCTTTACGTCGCAGACCGGTTAGAGCCCTGGTATTAACCCCAACGCGTGAGCTGGCTGCCCAGGTATTTGAGAATGTGAAGGCATACAGTGAGTTCTTAAATATAAAATCTGCAGTTGTCTTTGGTGGGGTAAATATTAAACCCCAGATTGCTACCCTTAGAAATGGAGTGGATGTATTGGTGGCTACACCCGGCAGATTGCTTGATTTACAATCTCAGAAAGTTATTTCACTATCAAAGGTAGAAATGTTTGTGTTGGATGAAGCGGACAGGATGCTGGATATGGGTTTTTCCAGAGATGTGAACCGAATTGTAGGCCTCTTACCTGAACAAAGACAGAACTTGCTCTTTTCAGCAACTTTCTCCAAGGAGATAATTAAATTGGCCGATAAGTTATTGCGTCATCCGGTTACCGTAAAAGCTGCACCGGAAAATACAACGGTAGAGAAGATTATTCAAAAAGCTTATCATGTGGCTAAGGTGGATAAAACAGCCGCTCTGGTGCGATTAATTCATGAGGGTGACTGGAAACAGATATTGATTTTTACCCGTACCAAAAGTGGCGCCAATAGGTTAAGCAAAAAGTTGAATAAAAGAGGAGTGCTGGCCGATGAGATACATGGCGACAAGAGTCAGAATGCCCGCGTGAAAGCACTGGATTCATTTAAAAAGGGTTCTATACGTGCACTTGTGGCAACCGATGTGGCTGCCCGAGGATTAGATATTCCGTACTTACCCTATGTGGTAAATTTTGAGTTGCCTAATGTGCCTGAAGATTATGTGCATCGTATAGGACGTACAGGACGAGCAGGAGCTAATGGTATGGCTCTTTCCTTGGTAGGTCATGAGGAATTGGATTATTTAAAAGGCATTGAGAAACTACTAAAGCAAGATATTCCACTTGAGATTATGGAAGGGTTTGAGCCGGGTGAACCTGAAGAGGAACCCCAACCGGTAAAAAGAGCTCCGCGCCGCAAAAATAATTCATCATCCAGGCAAAATGGTAAATCTGTTGTGTCTGCTAAAAAGAAACCAAAGAGTTCGTATTCAAAAAGTACTTCCTCTCCCAAAAAAGTAAGAAGATAAGAAAACAATACAGGAGCTGATTGACCAGGTATTATGCTTAAGCGTATATGCTGGCTGATTGAAACAAATCTCCAACACAACCCTCTATGCCTTATTTAAAAAGGAGGTTTAAACCCCTTTATCAAGGGATGAGGGTAGTGTTGAAGGTTGTTCTCTTGTAAAAAAAATGATAAATATTGTTTTTGACACACTGAGGTAGTCATTTTTCAAGCGTATTAAATTACCTTCTTCACTTTAATCTTCAGGATCTACATATCTTCCCATAAAAAGTATCGTCTTGGTCTCATCATCTATAATCATAAAAATATAAGGATGATCAGCTATAAATTCAATAGGTTTTGTAAGGGGATCTTTTATCGAGGTAGTAGATATTTTGATGCTGGTTGCTGCTGCTGCTTCGGTTCTTTCTTCGTCAATTGTAATAAAGGTTTTATGCTTTATATTGCTGATAAATAAAGGTTTTTGTGCTGATAATCTGGAAAAGTTGGCTTGAGGAGAAAAGGCCATTTGTAAACCCATTGCTTTTAATGGTTTAATTAAAGAGTAATCCTTTTCTAGTTTATACTTGGGCATCGACAGTTTTATCTCGCGATGCGAACAATTATTGAATAAAGTATCCAACAAGGCACCGTTTATTTTGTCTTCTACACATGAAATGCCATATTTTTCTTTTGGTAAGATGATGCAAAATGATTTGCCAATACTCTTATTATAGGGTTTTAATACAAACTGTAAATCATTGTTCTCATAATATTTTAAAGGCTCCCTTGAGTGCATAAAGTCAATTATTTCAGTTTTTTTGTTGATGGTGTAAAAGGGTGCTGGTTTGGTTAAATCTCTATCAAACTGCTTGTCCCATTCTGCATTAAAATAGATGGCATTCGTAATAATCAGTTTCGTATCTCTATTAATATCCTGAGGCGAGATGATTTTTTTAATTTTATGGTTCGTCTTTTCAGAAACCCAATCGTTTATGGTGTCGGAGCTTGGGTTTTTTCTGCTAAAATCAAGCCTGTATAGATCGATTGCATAGTTTTCGGTTACCTGTTTTTTAAATCCATCTTTAATTTGAAAATATTGATCCATCCATATGGCGTTGGAGATGCTAAATATATCGCTTTGGTTTTTGCTAGCTATCAGTTTTTGTGAGAAGGTATAAAAGTTAGTCTCTTCTGTGTTATTATCTAAGGATAAAACATCTTTATATTCGCTTCTGGTATTGCCTTGTGTACCTTCATAGGAAGCTAATAAGGCCCAGTATGTGCTTAAAGGTGAGATAAACAGGTTCTCGTTAGTCTCTGTTACTTGTTCATACAGTTGAAGAGAATAGTTATTGATGGATTGTGCCATTTCCTTGTGCTGCGCATGAACCCGAAGCACAGTAAGAAAAGTAATTAAAAAGAAGAATATTTTGTATTTCATCTTGTGTTTTTTATTCATTGATGAGATATGGTATTGATATAACTAAATATAAACTAAAAGTTTTAGTTTAAATGCACTTCTGTTTTTTTTTGCTTTTTATTTAAATATTATAAGTGTTTATTTTATTATAATTGTCATTTAAACAAACACATTAAAAAACAAATCTTACAAATTATGAAGAAATTAATGATTCTATCCTCATTATTGTTGATGTGGATTGGTGTTCAGGCACAAAATAGAATAGAAATTGGTTTAAAAACAGGTTTTAATAGTACTGAATTAAAGTTAGATGCAGGCAGCGATATAGATAAAACAACTCTTAAGGAAGAGGTAAAATCAGGTTTTTTATTTGGTGTCTATGGTAAATTAAAACTTTTCGGAGATCTATCATTTCAACCAGAAATTTACTATGCCAAAAAGCAGGCGGGTTTAACTTATGGCGATGAAGATTTAGGTGGAGATATAAAAACATGGGATATTCCTTTATTAGCAAATTTGCAATTGCTCGATTTAAAAGTAGCCAGAGTTTATGGCCTTGCAGGTCCTGTGGCTTCCTTTATATCTAAAGATGATTTAAACGATCTAAAAAGTTCTAACTGGACTTTTCAGGCAGGAGCAGGATTATCGGTGTGGAAGTTATCTGCTGACGTTCGTTATGAATGGGGGTTGAAAGATGTCTCAGATCTTAAGGATTATAATATTGGTCAAAAAACAAATGTATTGACTTTTACTGTAGGTTATAGATTATTTGGTATATAATATGTTTCCCACCTATATGTGTAAAGAGCTGGTTTTTAGTTAAACCGGCTTTTTTTATGCAGTATGTAATTTTGGCCCAGCGATGCAAACTGGTCGTTATAGCTGCGATAATCATGAACCAGCAGATAAAGAATAACTTACAAGATGCCTAAATACTGATCTTTTTCTATCCATCACATATAATTTCTGGATTTGAATTTATCTTTGGTTTATCAAGTATATGTTT
>JBFHEL010000281.1:0-5735 GCA_041584155.1 Saccharicrinis sp. | reverse complement strand
GGTTCAATGGAAAAGAAATTGATGGCCAATTTTAATTCATTGGATTGTTGATGTAAATGATTGGCATTTTGAGCCAGTTTATCAGCGCTGAAGGAGTTTTCTTGTGAAACGCTATTTAATGATACCAGTGCATCATTAATTTGTTCAACACCTATTTGCTGTTCTTTACTAGCTTCTGCGATCTCGCTCACCAGCTGATAGGTTGTTTCTATTTCGGGTACAAGTTTTTCTGCCAAAAGACTACCTTCCTGGGTTATATCTAAACCATTTCCTGTTAGCGTTGAAATATTGTTTGCTGTTTCATTACTTTTTTCAGAGAGTCGTTTAACTTCTGCAGCAACTACAGAAAAACTTTTTCCATAAATACCTGCTGTTGCAGCTTGTACTGAAGCATTTAACGATAAAATATTTGTTTGTAATGCAATTTCATTTATAATTTTTGTTTTAAGGTCAATTTCAACCGAAGAGGTATACATTAAGTGATTTTGTTCCTTTAAATGCTTTATGCCTGTTGCAGTAGCCATTGCTTTACTTTTTGTTTTCTGTGAATTATGGGTGTTTTGTTGGATATTTGCCACTATTTCTTCCAGGGTGCTTGATATTTCTTCTAAGGAAGAGGCCTGTTGATTAGATGATACTGATATTAATTGAGAACTCTCTTTCAATTCATTGCCCGTGTCTAAAATCTGACCCGAACAGGCGTTAATTTTAAGCACTGTATTTTTAAATTCCTGCAGCATTGCAGAAAAGGAATTGGATAGGGAGCCTATTTCGTCTTTGCGCTGTAGTAATTGCTGAGGTATCTGGGCCCCTATTTTGCCTTTGGAAACATGGTTAGCTATTTCTTTGAGGCTATCAATTGCTTTAATAGTGGAGTTCGACGCCATGTGAGAAGCTATATAAACAACTAAAGCTCCTAATAAAGAAATAATAATGATCAGGGTTCTTAGTATATCTAGCTCGTGGTTTATTTTTTTATGGTGTATTTTAACTAATTTATTGGTATAGCCAACTGTTTTGGTTAAATAGGGATATGACTTACTTGTGATCTTCCATTCGTTCTCATGAATTTCCTTAAAACGATCCAAAGCATCAATAAATTGAGTAACCAATTTTATTGCTTCCTTGTCTTTGTTTATCGTTACCTTCAGTTTAAGTTCCTCAGCACTCTTTTTTGTCTGGATAAATTTAAATGCCGAAGGATTAAGGCTGGCCTTGGCTATTTGTTTCATTAGAAAAGTAGTATTGGAGTATGGAGTATGCATTGTGTTATAGTTATTCATATGGTTTATTACATAACTATTGAGAGCTTCCAGCTTATGGGTTAAATTATTTGTCAGGCTATCGTAAATCAGCATATTATCGAAGTAGGCCAGCATGGCTTCACGACGTTCTATGATACAATCTCGCAATGTATCCATTGTTTGTTTCTCCTCTGATTCGAGAAAACCAATGATACGTTTGTTAGATTTTAATAGTTCTTTATAATTTGATTCAATAATTTTTGTGTTGAATACCCTGTTGGCCTTATTAGAAATAAAGTGAATTCTAATATTCCGGATCAAAGAGGTTTGGTGCTCCATTTCACTTTGTACCATGGCTGCATTTGATGCTTTATAAATGGATAGCATACTTAAACTGCCAATAAATATTATAAATATCGCGCTTAAAATAAATCCAAGCATTAGTTTCTTTCTGACAGAAAGGTTGATGAAATTTAATTTTTTAAAATACACAGCCATAAATAAATTATTAATCTTAAAAATACCTTAGGTAGGCCAGGTAGATTACATCCGGTAATGATGCTAAATACGCTTTATGCCTGGTTTTTTTCTACCCTAATGATTTGTTAAAAGATGATTTTTACAGCTGGTAAAAGTATTTTATAATGTTAAAACGGAATGGTATAATTCCGCCATATGCTTTAAGTATTTAAGTCTATCTAAACCTGTAGATTAGTTACCAAAGTATTTATAGCCAGAAATATAGTGTGGTGTGGTGAGTGATATGTTATAGTATTTGAATAAATATTCCTATTTGAAATAATTACGAATAGTAATTGATTAAGCGATGAATAAATTTTCATTTTGTTTGCATGATACCTTTTAATGAATGGTATGTATTATCCCGTTCTTTGAGGATGAATTTGAAATAACAGAAATAACAGAATTTATTTATATGTTACGTAGTAGAAGTTTATTTTTATTGTTCGGGATACTTGTTTTGGGAGTATTATTCTCTATGAGTTGTTCTTATAGCAAACAGTCTTCAGGTAAATTAATTATTGATTTAAATTCGGGACATGAGATTCAGGAAGGAAGTAGTGGTTTTAATGTAAGGATTGCTGATAAGGTTTGGAGTTACTCACATCCGGATTTTATTGCTGCAGTACATGGATTAAAACCCGGATGGTTAAGATACTTTTCAGGTACTATGGGAGATGCGTTTAATGGAGCCACAGGATTATATGATAAGGATTATGCCTGGATGTTTAATCATCAAAAGCAATATATTAAGGGGTATGAATATACGCAAGTAAAGGGACCACATAGAATAATTGATTTATATGAGTTGCTTGGTGAGGTAGGAGGTAAATTAGTGGTTACTATTAATGGATTTTCAGAAACACCTCAGGTGGCTGGTGAGATGGCGCGTTTTTGTAAAAATAATAACATTGAGGTTGAGGTATGGCAGTTTTGTAATGAGCCTTATTTTTATGTTCCTCAACGTAACTTATATTGGTGGAACGATGGTTATGACTATGCTGCGAAAATGAAACCCTATGCCGATTCTATTAAGGCAGTATTTCCTGATGCTAAATTAGCCCTAAACTGCACCTGGGATGGTATTTGGGGATTTATGAAAGAAATTCATCAGTATCAGGAAGAAAATAGTGCTTACTGGAATGTATTTTCAAAACATTCCTATGCTCCGCATGTGGGTAAAAAACAAACCTTTGAAGAAGCTTATCAACGTGCCAACAGCAAAATTATAGAGGTCACAAGTCCAGAAGCCATGGATGAGATAGAATCTTATACCTGGAAAGGTGCACCATTACTTATTACAGAGTTTGGCGTTTGGAATACTCCTTTGAATGGTATTTTTTCGGCCATATATAATGCTGAGTATACTTTACGTCAACTTCATCACACCAATGCTTATTATATTGCATCGCATGAGATAAGTAATAAGTATCGACCAGCAAAAAATTACAATAATGTCATTAACGAAGCCTACAGGACAGGAGAGAAGATAAATACCAATGAACTATTAACCGGGATAGTAAAAGATGATGAGGGTAAGGCTTTGGAATTAGTGCATGAAGCGACCAATCACTCTAACTATACCTGGGATGTGCAAATTGAAGGAGGCGCAAAGGTAGCTGGCATGAAAGGAGCTATGGTTGAGGCACTTTATGCCCGCGCTTTTAAGGGTTTAGATGGTTTTGACTATCTATTGGTTACCAACCGCTCGGGTATATATCATGATTTTTCAGTGATGATGGGGGATAAAGCTTTAAGTAAGAAAGCACAACGTACTTATATGTTTTCTGAACAGGCACAAAATAAAGATGTTCAGGTGTTTACCGATCAGGTTCAGCTGGACAAATTGCAAGTACCTCCTTATTCTGTTGTATTGCTCAAATGGTCATCCGAGAGGCCAGAGCTGCCTTCGGTACCCAGAATATATAAATCTAAGATTACTGGTAAAGGCGTGGAACTTACCTGGTGGAAAAGAGATAATGCCTTAAAATACAGTGTGTCTTATGGGGAATCTCCAGATAATTTAAATCAATCCTTGTTGATAGATGATGCAGAAATAAATTACTGTGTGATACCTAATCTGCCCGCTGAAAAAACATTTTATTTTGGGGTACAGGCCATTAATGAAGCAGGTATAAGTGAGCAATCCGATTTAGTTAAACTAACCATGGAAATTCCTAAGCAACCTAGCATATTTAAAACAGCCAAACGAGACACTACCATTACTGTTATGTGGCAAAGTGTGGCTAATGCTTTGGGCTATAAAGTTAAGGTTAAAGCAAAGGGTTTTGCAAAGGAATATGATGCCAATAATGTTTATGGTTACCGTATTGAAGGGCTTAAATATGATGTTCCTTATTCGATCTCAGTATCTGCCTATAATGGATTAGGAGAAGGTATGGCGTCCAAATCAGCTGTTGTGACCTGTAAGAAACAGCTGCCTGTTCCTCCCCGAAATATATCTGCTAAAGAAACTAAAGATGGTGCTGTTTACCTCGAATGGATCACCCAGGATACGATTAATCCCGGCGTGAAATATAGAATTTACAGAGGAGAAAAATTGTATGATTACAGGCCTTTTGCCGAAGGGATAGAAGAAAATCATTATTTAGATACATCGGTAAAGGCTGGTGAAAACTATTATTACACCGTAAAGGCCTATAATGCTGACGGGGAATGTAGTTTCTATCCAAATACAGCTACCGTTATCCAATACGATAAAGTACAAAATATTGAAGTTACTCAAATAAAACAGAAAGAGGATGGTTTTGAAATAACTGTTCATTTTAATAATATGAAAGATAAGTTAGTAGATGCTTATGGTGTTGCTTTAAGTGATATTTCATATTTAAATGTTGAGGAAGATTTATTTGAAACCACAGCAGTAAAAGAGGGTAGTTTTGTTGTTAAAATACCATTAAATAAGCTCAAAAAAGGGAGTACTTATGCTATAAGAGGATTTATCAAAACCAAGGTTGGATATAACTATAGTATGCCACCTCACCAGAAGTTTAAGTTTTAAGGGTGTAAGGATTTGAGCTTATGTAAAAGAAATATGCAGTTGACTAAAGATTGATTAAACGAATTGCTGTTTGTCAGTGAGTTGGGGTTAATACGGAAAACATCATTTAGGCACTAATAAGTGACCTTTATGATGTTTTTTATGTTTTACCTGTGTGTTTTAGTATGATATACCAATCGAAGGTGAGCATTGAAGCGAAGTATGTATTCGGTGTAACTAATTTCAAAACCCGAGTTACTGACTCTGTAATTCGATTTATTTGTATTAAAATCAATTGCATTTGTTAACTTAATGAGCAACCTAATGTTTGTGTTAATGTCATATGTAAAAACGTTACCTGCTAGCTCTTTATCCTTAAAATAATGACTATGCTTATATGTTTTTCTAAATATATTATAGGTCCCAGGATAAAATATGGTTTCATTTTTTTCTGTAAAATATATGTATTGTATTTTAAGAGGTATCAAGCTTGTTTTACATTATATTCTACAGGCGAGGTGTGTTTAAAGTTATTGAATGTATTATGTAAATATCCAATTTTCAATTGTATATTCCCTGGTTTTGGATGCGTAAAGTTTAAATAAAAACTATATTCGGGGTTATATTTTGAGACTTCTTAAAAATTTTTTATCCCCATAAAGGTTTCGGCGGGCAGCTGTTTTTTTGTATTTGGCTATATGCAAAGCATGTGTTTTATCATCAGATAATTCTCTGTTATACAGGCTAATAATTTGGATTAAATTCGATTTTTGTGGTTGAGGGATGTTTTTATTTTGTTATAAATCGGATTAGAGTCATGATGTATTAAGGCTGATGTTTAATAAGGAGAATAAGCAATTAGGACATACATAGAAGCTTATAAAAAAAACACCCCTTAATATATTTCATTAGAAAAATATCAAGGGGTGAATTTATTAAACTAAAGGGGTATTGAAATTATCTTTAAAAAG
>JBFHEL010000280.1:0-5759 GCA_041584155.1 Saccharicrinis sp. | reverse complement strand
TTTCAATGGTCATATAGCCTGTCCCGCGAAATGCGGGAGAACTCGCCAGAATTAATCATCCTTTTGTGTGCGAAACAATTCCCATGGCTCGTTTCATTTATCCTAACGCTTTTTTTCTTTTAAATTACTATTCTCATAACTCTTGTAATATTTAAGCTCACCCATTTATTTCTCATTAAACCATTCAAAATAAACACCGAACATGCATTTTGACCTGACATTATCCCCATTTTTTTGAGCAGGAATCCATGGAGGCATTTGCTTCACAAAATTTATGATCGAAGTATCAATTATTGCATTAATTCCATCATTATTAATCGTAATATTACTCAATGATCCATCCTTTTCTACGATTGCAGATATGTAGGCTTTCCACCAATATTTTTTTCTTTGTTTTTTCTCTGGAACCTTATAGTTTTCTTTAAAAAATAACTCAATTGATTCTTCCATAGTCTTTCCTGTACTATATTTAAAATCAGCATAAGCGTTTAATGTTGTATAAATATTATTATCTTCTTTCAATCCTATAACAGCATATAATTGTTCTTTATAGTAGTTATTTCCATAATAAATTATTGGGTCTCCATTTTTTAAATTTTCTTCTGTCGGAATAGAGACGCTGAGTATCCATCCTAATTCCATTTTATCAATTGCCTTTTCTGTAAGCAAGTAAGCCTCCTTCTCAATTACAATATAGGTTTGATTTTGTTGTTTCGATTTAGAATGATTATTCTGGCTAAAAAGCGGATTGCTTATACACAATAATATAATTGGGAGGATAATTATTCTACTCCATTGCCTAATTTCATTCATATAAAATATTTTTCTTATTACTATATTTTTAATTAGCCACACCAGTTGCAGAAAGAAATTATGGTTAAGTATATATACAACCAATGTTTAGGCCTCAATATCCACTGGTTCGATAGGCTGATTTAAAAACCCAACCTCCTAAATTCGATATAAGCGAAACCTTTACATTGCTTATAATAATCTTTTTATTACTCTGGCATGAGTTTCAAAGTACTTATTTAAAAAGCAAAAATCCAAATTAAACTTTTCGCACCTACCTTAATGTATCATTAGCTTCTGTTTTTTATATTTTCCTATCGGCTAGTATAGTTAACCATCATTGCCTAAACTATAATTTAATGGATTGTTGCGTTGCCTGTGATTTGATTTTTATATTGGTTAGTCTTTCTGGCATAAAAACGCCACTCTGGACTACCGGAGTATAGTTAATCAATATTTAGAATTTACTATGCCATTCATGTAAACACATAATGACTAAATATTTAAATCTAAATACCCTTTATCGAACAGCTGCATAATTGCAACTAAGCATTCAGGCCAACTAAAACAAGGATAATCTATAGCTTACTGTTAAGGCATTAAATTTTTCGCCAAACTGGCTACTCAGTTGTATCTTATTATATTCAACCCCAAAGTCAAACAAATATTTTAAGTTATTTGCATCGTATTTATACACACCGGTTCCCAATATTAATCCAAGCTGTTTACTATCTGCAAGTGATTTCATATCGTGGTATAAATTTTTATACCCAACATATAATGAATCGGCATACATAAGCAAGCTATCTTGAGTGAGGATATGTGTTTGAGCTTTTTGTTCATAATTATCAAAAGCAGATAACAACTCATTTTTGGCTTTTATTACCGAATCGAGAGCAGCAGCTTGCAAGCGCAACGTTTCCATTTTACGTACCATCTGCACATATTCTGCGTAATCAATGGCCACAAGGGTATCCTGTGCATCACTAAATAACCAGTAATCAGCCCGTGCTTCTTTTCCAAAAATGACTTTGCCTTTTACATTTATACTTTCCTGGGCCTGTGACAGACTAATGGTAAAAATACAGCATAGGGTTATCAGTAGTAATTTCATGTTTTTCAGTTATTAATTATTTCACGTACACGTAAAATCATATCCTCCGGTTTTATTTCATCAAGTTCTTTTTCTATCTCTTGTATTTCTTGATTATACTTTTTATCTATTCGAAGTATGTCAAGGGCTGTTTTCTTTTTAGCATCCATCAGCTTTTCTCTGGCTTTCTCCAGGTTTTCGTTGCTTATTGCAGCCTTTTGAGCAAGCGTTTTGTATTCTTCCTCCAGCTTTTCAAGTTCCTTTTCGCGTTTTTCTAACTCTTTAAGCAACTGATTTTTTCTTATAGCCCGGTAAAAAACAAAGGCTCCCAAGGTAGATAAAGCCAGCAGTATCATCCACGATCTTTTATTTTTTAAATCAAAATCGCGTATAAAGAGTAAAAACACAACAATAAGTAATGCTGCGATCACCAGCAGATCAATATTAGTAGTGATAAATTTCCATGCCTGTATCATACCTTTGTTTTTTTTGATTGACCAACACGCTCAAAACGTAAAATTAACTGATGCAAAGGTTCGGAACCCGCGGTAAGAATTCCGGCGGTTAATATTATTTTTACCCAATCGGGAAGGTGAGCAATCAGTTCTTCTTCACTTACCCTATTTAAAATACTTATCAAATCAACCTCTAAATAAATATACATCCAAACAGAGAAAAAAACGGAAAGCAGCAATGCGAACACCCGGCTAATAATGCGGTAATATTGCGTACGTATTGTTTGGGCAGCAATCATATCTTTGCCTCCGGTATAGAGACTTTCTGAAATAATACTCCATAATACCCAACGAAACAATAATTTTTTATCCTCTGTATCTGATCCCTGATAGCCAAATAAGCGATCCAACCGAATCTTATATTTCTCAGCCTGATGATTCCAGAATGTATACCAGCCTCTTTTTAAATCGATATATTTTACCACGCTCATAAATATCTCCGTACTGCGTTCTACAAAGAGTGCCAGTATCAGAAAAAGAAATAAGAGATAGGTAACTTTAGTAATAACTGCTGTTGTCGATACTATTTCTGTTGGCTCACCAGCTGTAGTTAGTATAGAGCTTAAAATGGGATGTATTGTTATGATAAACATATGCATAAATATCTTTTTAAGGCATTACCAATGGTTTCTTTTTAAATAAGTTGAGTGCCGACTTAAATTGTACATCCTGCTTCCATGTATTATAATAGTTAGTGATATACTCCTTCAATTCGTCGTGAGGGAAGTTTCCGCCCGGGCAAGCTTTATTGGCAATTAAATAATGAGGAATGATTCCTTGAACAGGATCTCCTTGTTTTATGGTCTGAGGAAAAACAAAAGGTATGCTGTGCATATGTGCATACAAGGCAATTACCCTTGCCGCGGCATGCAATTGTTTGGAGGTAGGAATCAAGATGCCCAGTTTCATATCGGGATTTGAAGAGGGGATTTGAGCGTTGGGTTCAAAGTTTCCTTGAAAGGCAAGGCCAAAGGAGTGACTATTATGACCTAATGCATGGTTTCCAAATCGATCCCAACGACAAAGCACCCGAATGCTACCATCTTTAAAAACAACACAATGGTAACCTGTAAGCCATCCTTTTCGATCAAATTCTTTTACTACCTCTTCAAAAGGTGCATCGCTGTGCAAGCAGGTATGGTGGTACACTATTAAATCAATGTCGACCTCTTTTTTATATTGATGGGTGTTTTGCAGCCGTTCAGGACGATCACCTCCATCGTAATGAAAACCTACCAGATCCTCTATGCCGGGAGGTTCTGTTTCACTCGCCTTACTGCTTCCCTCTTTGATTATTTCTTTACTGACCAATGGCTTGTTTTCAGCATCCGGACTACTTTTAAATTCTTCTTTTACCTCCTCTTTATCTATTTCAATTTTCCGATGCAACAGAAAATTCATCAAAAAACTGATCGGTTTACTTCCTGCTCCTATGAGTACACCTGTAAAAATAAACCCAAAAGTAGAAGGTTCTGGAAAACCACCTTCAGGAGTATAACTAAAAAATTCCCAGATAGAAAATCCCAATGCCCTGCACATAAAAATAGCGATAAGCATTCCAAAAATCTGCATCCAGAATTCTTTCCTGATCGTAATATTTTCCTTGTACTTTTGATAGCGCTTTTGGTCGTTAAGAAGTTCTTTTATGGGACGGATAGGTACAAGCTCAAAAGAGGAATTGACTTTTTTTTCATCGGGTAAATCGGGATGAAAAGAAATTTCCTCTGCATCCTTATCTATAAGAGTGTTTTTGCCGATAAATTCACTTTCCCGTATGGCCTGTTGTTCTCTTTTAAGTTGTTCTTTTAGTTTATCAATTTTAGTAAATTGATTGGTGTACTGAAAAATAAACATCCGGTCTATGGCCACATTAATAAAGCTAAGTATCCGCTCAATAAGCAGTGAAGCACCTAAAACAGCACTAAGTCTAATGATAAGATGGTATAATAATATGTTTTCATTCATAGGCATATTTGCAATGTCAGGGTGTGTAAAGAAAAGTATTGGATACAAAAAAAACGAAGCTATCGAAAATAGTAAAAACCATCATACAAACATTTAGGATAACCTCGTTTTTTATAAGCTTAATTATCTATAATTGTGCGCGCATTTTGATAGCCCTCATAAAATTCAGATTGTGTGATACGAAATAAAAGCATCGAATTATCGAGCTGAAGTTTTAAAATAGAATTCCCTTCACTAAACAGCTCTTCTATATTTTTTAAGGCAGCATACTTTTGACTTAGGATGGTGCGGGGTTGACCTATTAATACATTAAAGTCATCGATACTGGTGCTTAATTCAGTAATCACATCCTGAGTAATACCAAACTCGGCAAGTGTTTCCAAATTTTCGTTGGCTTTGCCTATAATATTCTTCACTGCAGCGCCCAAATCAGACTCCCTTAACTTGGCGATATCTGATTGCGTCATTTTAACTGATAAAGCCAGATCGCTATTGTTTTGTTCCGTAGCAATAACCTGTAAAACACCCGATAAAACAGAAGCCTTAATACCAATGGATTCTCTAAGCTTCTCTTTTTGTTGTGTAACACCTACCCCTTGTTGGTTTTTTTCGTTTTTTTCCTGAATACGGGCAATAATTTCATCTAACATGTTCTTGTAACTTACCATTCGAGGTATCCCACTCCATAATGTTACATTCGCATCAAGGTATGACTGGGTACTTAAAAACATGCGAAACTGATTGGTTTGTTCTTTGTTCATGATCTAAGATTTTAATTAACAATAATACCATTTTGAAATAAACCTTTTTATACCATCCTTTTTGTAACATTAGCACTCAGTTCAATGCCAGAGAAAGAAGGATTAAGTATTTCAAATGAAACACTGATAAGGTTCACTTCATAATACAATCGGTAAAAACACTAATCAATTTAAACTTTTTAAGAATAAAAGTCAATATTTCAATTCTCAAACCCCTTGTCTCCTAAAAATCCAAGCAATCAATTGACAATAACACTTAAATTTTAAATATCCGTAAATCAGAAGCTATGCAATTATCAGGGCAACCTTATTTCTTTACCCGGCAAGTTCTTCGATTGAGATGGCAAGCTCATTTCTTTAAACGGCGACCTCATTTCTTTAACCCTGAACCTCTCCGATTGAATCGGCGACCTTATTTCTTTACCCGGCAAGCTCTTCGATTGAGATGGCAAGCTCATTTCTTTAAACGGCGACCTCATTTCTTCAACCCTGAACCTCTCCGATTGAATCGGCAACCTTATTTCTTTACCCGGCAAGCTCTTCGATTGAGATGGCAAGCTCATTTCTTTAAACGGCGACCTCATTTCTTCAACCCTGAACCTCTCCGATTGAATCGGCAACCTTATTTCTTTA
>JBFHEL010000279.1:0-5811 GCA_041584155.1 Saccharicrinis sp. | reverse complement strand
GGAATTGTTTCGCACACAAAAGGATGATTAATTCTGGCGAGTTCTCCCGCATTTCGCGGGACAGGCTATATGACCATTGAAAGAAAATTATAAACACATGAAATTTGTTTTTACACTTTTACTCACTACACTTCTTGGTACAAGTAGTTTTTTTGCACAAAATGACTCTATTATTTCCTTTATTGGTGTGGGAGATATGATGCTGGGCACTGATTTTCCGGATAAGAAATACCTGCCTCCCAACAATGATCCCATGCCCTATGTATCGGAAGCAATTCCTTATTTAAAAAGTGCCGACATAACTTTTGGTAACCTGGAAACATCTTTATTGGACGAAGGTCCTGTGGTAAAAAGCTGCAAGGACACCACCAAATGTTATGCGTTTAAAATGCCTGAGAAATATGGCCTGGTGCTCAAAGAGATGGGATTTGATTTTTTGAATCTGGCCAATAATCACATTCGAGATTTTGGTCAGGCGGGTATGCAAACCACACGTTATCATCTCGATAAACTAGATATTGCCTGGTCTGGCCTAATCGATAAACCAACAGCAATTGTAAGTGACAAAGGACTTAAAATTGGTTTAGCCGCATTTTCGCCTAACACAGGCACCGTAGACATTAATGATCTGCCCACTGCTATACAGCTGGTTAAAAATCTAAAGGACTCCTGCAATATTGTTATCGTTTCATTTCACGGAGGAGCAGAGGGAGCTGAACACCAACACATTACCCGCCAAAAAGAAACCTTTTACGGCGAAAACAGAAGCAACGTTTATGAATTTGCACATGCTATGATTGACGCCGGTGCAGATATTATTTTTGGTCATGGCCCTCATGTTTGCCGGGCCATTGAAGTATACAAAAACAGATTTATCGCTTATAGTCTGGGCAATTTTGCCACCTATTCGCGCTTTAACCTTACCGGTCCCAATGCACTAACCCCCATCGTTAAAGTGTATACCAATACAAAAGGGGAATTTATTAAGGGACAAATCATCCCGTTCAAACAAATTAAAAACGTAGCACTTACCTACGACGAAAGCAAGGCTGTTATTTATAAAATAAAAGACCTGACAAGAATAGATTTTCCTGAGCTCAATGGCAGATTAATGTTTGAAGATAGTGGTGAGTTCAGCATGCCTTTTGAGAAAAAAATAAAACCTAAAGGCCTTGATTTACTGACTCCCTTTTCAATCAATGAGATCTCTGATAAATACTGGCCAATACGCCACTAATAAGCACAAAAAATACTCATCAGTTAACTATGGATTTAAACGCATAGTTAACTGATGAGTAGTTACATTAGAATCATTACATTGCCTGAAACTTAATAAATCTCGGGAAATTTACCCGGTGCTGATTCATTCATCATATCATAAATAGTCTCATACACATCCTCAGCACTGGGATTGGAAAAATAATCCCCATCAGTCCCGAAGGCAGGGCGATGATCTTTGGCAGTCACCGTTTTAGGTGTTGAATCGAGGAATTTATAGCCATCCTGCTTTTCAATAACCTGTTGCATCATAAAAGCGGTAGTACCTCCCGGCACATCCTCATCAAAAAACACTATCCGATTGGTTTTTCTGATAGACTCCAGTATTACGCCATACCTATCAAAAGGCAACAGCGTTTGCACATCAATCAGCTCCACAGATATTCCAACCTCCAGTAATTGTTCCACCGCTTCCTGTGCAATCCTCACACAAGATCCATAGGTAACCAAGGTTACATCATTACCCACATGCAATATCTCCGGTATTCCCAGCGGCACATTAAACTGCCCTATATTATCAGGACGTGGTTCACGAATACGGTATCCATTCAGGGGCTCAATGACCAATCCGGGGTCATCGCCCTTAAGCAGTGTATTGTACATCCCGGCGGCTCGTGTCATATCGCGAGGCACACACACATAAACACCACGTATGGAATTAATGACCATACTTGTTGGGGAACCTGAATGCCATATACCTTCCAAACGATGCCCTCGTGTACGTACAATCATAGGTGCCTTTTGCCCTCCTTTGGTACGATAGCGCAAGGTAGCTACATCGTCGCTCAATGTTTGCAAGCCATACATCAGGTAATCAAAATATTGTATCTCAGCTATCGGTCTTAATCCCCGAAGGGCCAATCCCAATCCTGTTCCAATAATGGTAGTCTCACGTATGCCTTCATCCCAGATACGCATCTTTCCATGCTTTTTTTGCAGACCTTCCATCGACTGATTAACCCCACCCAATACTCCCGTATCCTCGCCAAAGGACACTAACTGAGGGATTTGCTCAAACAACTTATCAAAGTTATCTCTTAATATCTCGCGACCGGGTACTTTTTCTACATCGGCCGGATAATGAGGAGGCACAACAGGTACTTTAATGGCAGCAAACTCATCTTCGGCATACAAACGGTCGTTATATAACACATGTGCTTTTGCTCTGTAGTCAGCAATCCATTGCTGCAAGGCTCCTTTTAAACTGCCCGGCTTATCGCAGGAAGTACATATATGACGGAGAATTTTGCGCGCTGTTGACAAAATTTCTTTTCTATTTAAATGATAGGCATTATTCATGTTATTGACCAGCTCTTTAATCTTGCCATCATTTATTTCGTTGCAAACGCATGTCTTTTGGTCAATCACCGCCAGCAAGTCATCTCGTTCCTTTTTAATGGTACTTAAAAACTGATTCCAGGCTTTCTTTTGTGCACTTTTAGCTTCTTCCAATGCCTCCTTCTCAATCTGATCCAATTCTTCGGCATTAGCCAAGGTACGTTCTAAAATCCATTCCCTCATCTTCAACAGACAATCAAAATCCTGTTCCCACCTTAAACGCTCTTCTGACTTATAACGTTCATGAGAACCCGAGGTAGAATGCCCTATAGGCTGTGTTAATTCATCTACGTGAAACATAACAGGCACATGATCCTTACGGCATTTACCAATACCCTCCTCATAGGCCTGACAAAGGCCTGCATAATCCCAGCCCTTCACCTTATAAATAACGATTCCACTTTTATCCTTCGCTGCTTTTTCAAAACCTTTTAAAGCCGATGAGATACTTTCTTTTACGGTTTGTACACTTTTGGGAACCGAAATACCATAACCATCATCCCAAACTGAAATAGCCAAAGGTATTTGATGAACCGCTGCAGCATTTAAGGTTTCAAAGAAATGCCCCTCTGAAGTACTGGCGTCGCCTATGGTACCAAAAGCCACTTCATTTCCTTCATGACTAAACTGGCTGTACTCTCTTAAGGCCGGGTTATTACGATAGAGTTTAGAAGCGTAAGCTAAACCAACCAGACGGGGCATTTGTCCTGCTGTTGGTGAAATATCTGACGAAGTACACTTAATATTGGCAATATCTTTCCACTCTCCTGAATCGGTGATGGTACGCGTTCCAAAATGGTTATTAAAAGAGCGCCCTCCATTATCAGGATTCAAATTGGTATCTGTTTCTCCATACAAAGATGCAAAAAAAGCAAAGGGATTTGTCATGCCTGCAGCGAGCATAAATGTTTGATCGCGATAATAACCGGATCGCCAATCTCCCTTTTTAAACTGTTTCGCCATAGCCAACTGAGCCACTTCCTTCCCATCGCCAAAAATACCAAACTTAGCCTTACCGGTAAGCACTTCTTTTCTTCCAATAAGGCTCAAATTACGACTTATATAACCTGTTCGGTAATCATTTAATACCTCTTTTCTAAACTCATCAAAACTGATTCCTGAATTTGAGATCATAACTTTTTAATGCAATTAAATATTAGTAAACTATACACAAGGTAATAAAGTGTAAAGTATCAGGACTGAATAACAATATGCCTTCTGTGATTTGCTTACCCTATCACAAAAAGATACCAATTGTTTTTTGTTTGGTTCAATACTACAAATTAAACTTCATTTAATTCGTTTACAAAACTAATAAGATTTTTCCTGCTCTTTCCACTCTTCAAACATATTAAGAGTTACTTTGTTTATTAAGAAAGAAAAAAGCGTATTTTTGCATCTTTAAAAATCGAATAACCATGTTAAAGGTATTATTATTAAGTGTGGTATTAGTAGGGATAGTTTTTATACTAATGGCCATTAGCATATTGATTAAAAAAAACGGGAAATTCCCGAACATTCATATCGGAAGCAATAAAGACATGAGAAAAAGGGGTATTTCCTGCGCTACAACACAGGACAGACTGGCACAAAAGGCCTCAATCAAAATTAAACCCCTGCATTTGGACAAGGAAGGAGATAGTCAAACTCTCAGCTGCTAAAACAATGCCAGAGTAATGGAGCCTGATCAATCAGGCTCTTCCTATTCATTTTTTATACTAAGTTCAACTTATTGGACAATAAGCTTACCAAATCCCTGAGTGAACTTCACTTTTGTATCACCATTATCATCGATATAAATAAAATAAGCCTCCGCGCCGCTAAGATTTTCAATAACTTCCATACTCTTACTCAGCCCCATAACCATACAAGCCGTTGCATAAGCGTCGGCTACCATACATTCTGGAGCTACTATGGTTGCACTTAAAAGCGAGTGCTGGACGGGATAACCAGTCTTAGGATCGATGGTATGAGCATACTTTTTACCATCTTTAACATAAAAGTTACGATAATTGCCACTGGTTGCCATGCCCATATTACTTAATGATATAATATCCTGTAATTCGCGACTTATAGCTGCCTGATCATCGATGGGTTTGTCAATACCTACGCGCCATAAAAGACCTTTATCATTCACTCCGGCCACCCTAATCTCACCCCCAATTTCAACCATATAATTAGCAATACCCTGAGAAGCCAGATAATCAGCCACTACATCGACACCATAACCTTTGGCGATAGCGCTGGCATCGAGCATAATTCCCGGCTTAACTTTTCTTAAAAAATCACCCTGCAGATGCACCTTATCCATACCTATATAGTCCAATAAGGAATCGATTAATTCCGAAGTTACACTATCCTTCTTTTTAAAACCAAAGCCCCACGCATTCACCAATGGAGCAACTGTCATATCAAACGCACCATTTGTTTGATGAAAAACCTTTAAGCCCGAATCAAAAACATATTTCATCATGGAATCAACCTTCACCCCTACTTCGCTGACATTAAATTTACTAATTCCTGAAGTATCTTTATAGGTAGACAAGGCCCAATCCACTTTATTGAGTTCCTTTAAAATACCCTCATCTATGGAATCATTATCTTGCACCGATTGGTATACAACATGGTAAAAGGTACCAAAAACAGAACCCTGGATCTTGGTATAATCATGTGATGCAGGCTTACAGGAAAACAAAATGGCAAGCAATGAAAAAATAAAAACATGCTTCATGAGAATATAAATTTAGGTGACCCACAAAAATATAATTTAATATTCTTTTACTATTGGATAATTCAAAAAAATATTAACTTTACATAACTTATTAGACAAGCCATGACAATAAAAGGATTTATAAATTTAATATAATATAATTATTATCTATAGGAAAAGTAACTTTTTAATACTTACCCCGTACTTACTTTAAGTTAAAAATATTATTTTTGTATTTCAGATAAGTTTACCCCTTATTAATTTAAGATTAGCAAGAGTATTTTATCAAACCATACAATTTTCTTTTTAGCAAAAAGCATATAATAAAACACTATTTTCAATTATATAAATACTAATTATTTAAACCTCAAAAGAATGAAAAATTTATTATTATCTGCCTTGTTCCTGGGATTATTGGCAACAAGCTGTGCTGGAAATGCAACTGCAAAAGAAGAAGTAAGCGAAGAAGCAAAACCTTGTTGTGC
>JBFHEL010000278.1:0-5829 GCA_041584155.1 Saccharicrinis sp. | reverse complement strand
TGAACTTTTATTTTATCTTTATCTGCTAATCAATGAGGATAAACTACTTTCCAAAATACTCATCTTTAAAGTTAACCAGATACAATTTTTCTGTACAGCGTGTAAAAGCAGTATATAACCAACGATAATAATCACGGTTCATATTTTCATCGGGCACAAATCCCGGATCAACAAAAACCACTTTCCACTGCCCACCCTGAGCTTTATGGCACGTCATAGCATAGGCAAACTTTACCTGTAAGGCATTGTAGTAATCATTGGTTTTCACTCCCTCGTATTGCTTTCTTTTGGGAGATAAATCAGCATAATCCTGCATCACCTCATAAAAAAAAGCTTCTTGTTCTTTTTGGGATAAGCCTGGGGTATCCATATTTAAAACATCCAACAATAACTTCACATCAACCTCCAACTCCTTATAATCAATTAAACGGATAGTACAGTTAACAAATCGCCTGCCGTAGAGTTCCTCATACCCTTTTATTCGCACTATTTCGGCTATATCACCGTTGGCTATAAAATCCACTTCCTTACTTTCCTTAAGCCAGTGATAATTATTCTTGACTACTAAAATATAATCACCTGCCGTAATTTCCTCCTCCTTATATAAAATAGAATTACGAATTCCTTTATTATATAGGTTAGTGCGTTTATTGGAACGGTTTACAATTAAAGTTTCGTCCATACCCACGCGGTCGTATGCATTATTAATTTCTTCAATTAACTCCTCTCCTGATAATCTTTGCACATCTTTTACACCATCCAGATTAAATTGAGGCAGGTCCTCAATAAAATCATTTGATTCAATCATCAATCTTAAATCAGACGCATTATTTAGTATCCCACTTTGTTCTTTTTGTCGAACAACATCCGATAGAAAACATTCGGTTACCGCAGCCCCATAATAGTTTAAGGTATCCATATCCAAAGCCGGACTCTCAGAATTACCTACAGGTGGCAGCTGAGCGGAGTCACCAATTAAAATCAGACGGCAATTTTTCCCTTCAAAAACAAAATTCAGCAGATCCTCCAGCAGGTTACCCGTACCAAACCCTGAATATTCTCCTGTAAATCCAGAAATCATAGAAGCTTCATCCACAAAAAATAAGGTATCAGACCTTAGGTTTTTATTCAAATTAAAACTTCCAAAGCCATCATTAGCCGATTTTTGCCTGTAAATGGCCTTATGAATAGTAAAAGCGGGTTTATGAGCATAGCCCGAAAATACTTTAGCAGCTCTTCCGGTAGGCGCCATTAACACTTGCTTAAAATTCATTTCATCCATGGCTGCAACAAAAGCGCCCACTAATGAAGTTTTTCCTGTTCCGGCATATCCCTTCATCATAAAAACAGGTTGAGAAGCCTCCGTTGTTAAAAAATCGGCAAATTTTTCAATTGCATTGCTTTGTCCCTGTGTTGGAATATGCTCAAAATGAGCATTTATTATGGAAATTAAATGTTTATTTATCATTATTGTTATAAAATAATAGAATCAAAATTCAAAATTTGATTTTTTTTTTAAATTTGTGCATTCAAACTAATACAAAAAATCTGTAAATAATGAAAACAGTTATTCAAATCGTTCTTATCATCGCTATAATCGGTTTATCGTATTTATGTTATGATAGCATTAACAGTGTTATAGAATTTAATAAAGAACTAAAAGTTCGTACTGATGCAAATATTGAAAAATTAAAGGACATCAGAACAGCCCAGGTTGCTTATAAATCTCAATTTGAAAAATACACTGGCAGCTTTGATACACTTATCAACTTTGTAAAAAGAGATTCGTTAAAGTTAGTAAAAAAAGAGGGTAGTCTTTCTGATAGTTTATTAGAGGCAGGATGGACAGAAGAAAAAGCACTTAAATTAGGTATGATTAAACGTGATACCATTTTAGTAAGTGTACTTGATTCTTTATTTGGCAAAAAATTCCCTATTGACTCTTTAAAATATGTTCCTTTTGTTGAGAACGAGCAGTACGAAATGGGTGCTGGTGTTGTTACAACAGGTTCTGGAGTTAAAGTAAGAGTTTTCGAAGCTAAAGTTCACAATAACATTTTCCTTGAAGGTCTTGATGAACAAGAAGTAATCAACTTAAATGATAAAGCCTCTAAACTTGAAAAATATCCTGGATTGAAAGTGGGTTCTTTGGAAGAAACAAACAACAACGCAGGAAACTGGGAGTAATTTTATTTTACGCCTTTTATTGTAAAATTAAATTATGAGCATTCAATCAGTTATGGACAGTAATTTCGATAAGAACATTACTACATCATATTTTTTATCCATCCAGTTAACGCTGGATGGATTTTCTTTTTGTGTACTTGATCCAATTAGCAACGAGTACATTCAATTTTACCACCACCCATTATCCTTTAACGAAAATATATATGACACATTAAAGAAGGAGTTAACCAACAATAAATTGTTGGGCTACCCCTATCAAAAAGTTTTTGTCATGTATCAAACCTCTGTAAACACATTAATTCCCTCAGCCTTATTTGAAAAAGAAAAAGAACAAGAGTTTATTGATTTTTGTTTTCGAAAAGACGTAAACGAACCTTCTTCATATTTTAGTAATAAAATAAAAATGGCAGATTCCTATTGTGTTTATAGTATGCCACAAAAAACTGTCAGCTTACTTGAAGAATATTATAAAAACATCTATTACTTTTGTCAAACCACTCCTTTTGTAGAAGCTGCACTACTGTATACAGCCAACGATTCTCTTCGTCAACATGTTCATATCGATATTAATAGATTTCATTTTGATATATTGGTTACATCCGGCAATGATTTAAAACTTCATAATAGCTTTAAATACAGCGATAATAAGGAATTTTTATATTTTGCCCTATATGTATTTGAACAACTTAAGCTCAACACTCATTCAACACAGGTGTTTTTAACAGGTATGGTCACTAAGAACGATAAAATTTATACCCTGCTTAAAAAATACATTAAACAGGTAGAAATTAGTTCCGAAAGCAAACACTTTAAGTTTTCTCCTGTCTTTAAAAACATACCTTTGCAAAATCATATGAACCTTATCAATATTCCATTATGCGTATAGTTAGTGGCTCTTTAAAAGGGCGCAGGTTTTCACCTCCAAAAAACTTTAAAGCCAGACCAACAACTGATTTTGCCAAAGAGAATCTGTTTAATATTCTCAACAACAACTATAACTTTAATGATTTAAAGGTTTTAGACTTATTTGGAGGTACAGGAAGCATCAGTTTTGAATTTGCCTCCCGGGGTGCCGAAGACATTACCTGTGTTGAAATAAACTTTAACCACTTCCGTTTCATCAACAAGGTCATTCAGGAACTTAATTTAGAATCGAAAATTAAAGTTATTAAAGGCGATGCCTTTAAATTTGTTGAAAAAACAGCCATGAAATTCGATATGATTTTTGCTGATCCTCCCTACGATCTTATTCATGCCGAAACAATACCTGATTTAATACTGAATAATCAGCTTTTAAATAAAGATGGGCTGCTGATTTTTGAACACTCAGGAAAAGTTAGCTTTAATGATCATCCCCATTTCATTGAGAACAGAGAAAATGGAAAGGTAATCTTTACTTTCTTCAAAGCATAAAAAAAAGAGGAGCTTAAACTCCTCTTTTTCTATTTATTATTGTTTATGATCTTGGATGAAACTGTATCATCGTATTTTTTAAATACTCCTTATCCAGGTGAGTATAAATCTCTGTGGTAATAATTGACTCATGACCAAGCATTTCCTGCACAGCCCTCAGGTTTGCACCTCCGTCAATCAAATGTGTTGCAAAAGAATGTCTGAATGTATGCGGACTAACATTCTTCTCCATACCAATCTTGGCAACCAAATTTTTAATAATAGTGAATATCATTACTCTCGATAATTTCTTACCTCTCCTGTTCAGAAATAAAACATCTTCACTTGTTTCATGTATCTTTAAATTGCGTCTATATTCACTCAAATAAAGGTTAATTTCCTTAATAGCCTTAGTACTAATAGGCACCAAACGCTCTTTATTTGCCTTACCCTCTATTTTAATAAATCCTGATTCAAAAAAGAGATTGGAAATTTTAAGATCAATTAATTCCGATACTCTTAATCCACAACTATAAAGAGTTTCTAAAATAGCTTTATTACGCTGTCCTTCTGGTTTTTTAGTATCAATAGCGTTAATAATACTATCAATTTCTTCTACCGACAAAATCTCGGGTAATTTACGCCCAATTTTAGGAGACTCTAATAACGCAGTAGGATCTCTGTCAATTTTTTCTTCAATTAATAAATATTTATAAAATGATTTGATTCCACTGATAATTCGAGCCTGCGTTCTGGGGCTAATCCCTTTTTGAGTTACCCATTCCATCATCGCTTTTAAATCTTTTAAACTTACATCTTCAGGACCATAGTCACTTAATGATTTATCCTTTAAAAACGTAACCAACTTAGCCAGATCTGTTACATAGGCATGGATAGAATTATCCGATAACCCCTTTTCTACTTTCAGGTAAGACCTGAACCCATCTAATTCTGATTCCCAATTCATAATTTTCGTGTTAAATAATATTCGTGTTAAACTACTTTTATTTAATTTTCAATGACCCCTCATTGAATAGTAAATATAATTATATAAATGAAGAGAGTCAAGTAAAAAAGATATTTTTTTATATAAATATTAATCTTTTTATATATAACAATATTCATAAAACATGGACCATAATTCCTCTAATTAGTGTACACAACACACTCATATACCAATCATTACAAATAGACTTATCGATTGAGATTTTAAAGATATACTTAATCAATTAAAGATTATTTTAATAAATTATTTGAATAATCAAAAGCCTAATTTTAAAGGTAAAAAGACCCGAAATAAAACTACATTAGTTAAATTCATTAAAAATATCATAGGAAATAAATCAATTTCGTATTATAATAGTCCACAAAGTTAAAAATTGTAAACAGAGCTTGATCATGACAAGATTCACGCCTGGCACAACACTGTTTATACAACACTGTTTATCAATTATTTAAACAATACTTCAATCCATTATAAGATAGTAAATGATTAAGACTACTTATTTATAAGGTATAAAAACAAGCTTATTTGTTATAATGTTTAGCTTTTCTGTTTCTAAATCACATAACTTTTCAATACATTTGCTGCAAATTAAGTAGTGATAATAAGAAAAGGCTTTAACACTGCCATTAAAATCGAAAATGAAGCTATTAATATTAAATGGCCCCAACCTAAACTTATTAGGGAAAAGAGAAGTTAATATATATGGAAATCAATCGTTTGAGGATTATTTAAATGATCTGAAGAAGAAATTTCCGATGGTTGAATTGCATTATTTCCAATCAAACAGTGAAGGAAAGTTAATTGATAAAATACATGAAGTTGGTTTTAGTTTTGATGGAATCATTTTAAATGCTGGTGCATACACCCACACTTCTGTAGCTATTGCTGATGCAATAGCCGGAATTACCACCCCTGTTATTGAAGTTCATATTTCAAATGTATTTAAACGCGAGTCGTTCAGGCATCATTCTTTTATTTCGCCCGTATGTAAAGGAGTTATTGCCGGATTTGGATTGGATTCGTACCTCTTAGCTATTCAAAATTTTATAAACAATAGTATTAGTATTAAATAGCTATCAAAAAAATAACCTGTTAAAAAATTAAAATAAATAATTTAGTTGATGAAAAAGTTTACAAAAATTGTTGCTACTGTGTCAGACATGAAGTGTGACGAAGAGTACGTAAGAAATTTAATTAAATCAGGAGTTAATGTGGTAAGGCTTAACACTGCTCACATGAACTAC
>JBFHEL010000277.1:0-5838 GCA_041584155.1 Saccharicrinis sp. | reverse complement strand
ACATCACGTGGCTTAATAACAAACAAACCATCAGGCTTGTCTCTGTCGGATGCTATTTTGGCCAGAAATTTATTAACACTTATTCCTGCCGATGCTGTCAGGCCAGTTTCAGTATAAATTCTTTCTTTCATTTGTTGAGCAATTGCAGTGGCTGATTTCAGATTTTTTTTGTTGCGGGTAACATCAATAAAGGCCTCATCAATACTTAAGGGTTCAACCAGGTCGCTATATTCATGCAGAATATTCATGATCTGAGCAGATACTCTTTTGTATATTTCAAAACGATGGGGCTGAAAAATAAGATGAGGACATTTTTTGAGGGCTAAGCGTGATGGCATGGCAGAACGAATGCCATATTTACGTGCTTCGTAACTTGCCGCAGCAATAACTCCTCTTTGAGAGGAGGATCCCACCACAACAGCTTTGCCCTTAAGTTCAGGAAAGTCCCGTTGTTCTACCGAAGCAAAAAAAGCATCCATATCAATATGAATAATCTTTCTTATTTCAGGTTCCTTTTCTTCTGTATTTGTATCCATCTGCTCTTCCATGCTCAATTAGTTCATGTTTACAAAGGTAATAATGCATATTATTAAACAGAAAAATATAAATTCGCGAGATAAATATAATCAATGACAAAAGGTAAAATTGAACTAACTTTTTCAAAGGATGGGTCACATACTTTGTTTGTTCCTGAATTGAAAGAGCATTATCATTCGGTTAATGGCGCCGTGCAGGAATCCATGCATGTGTTCATTGAAGCTGGACTAAAGCAGATTACTGCTGATAAAATAAATGTGCTGGAGTTTGGTTTTGGAACGGGATTAAACGCTTTTTTAACGGCTATTCATGGTGAGGAAAAGGAAATTCATTATCATTCAATGGAAAAATATCCTGTTGACCAGAAAGTGTTGAAGCAGTTAAATTATGGGGATTTTTACGAAGGAAAATTTCAGCAGCTCTTTGTGCAAATACATCAATGTAATTGGGAATTAGAAACTCAGCTTAGTGATCGGTTTTATGTTTTAAAACAACAATGTGATTTTAAAAAAGTGCAAATTGATCCTCTTCAATTTCATTTGATTTATTTTGATGCCTTTGCTCCCGATATTCAACCTGCTTTATGGACAAAAGATATTTTTCAAAAAGCTTATGATGCATTGTTGTCGGGTGGAATATTAACGACATATTGTGCCAAGGGAGTTGTGCGTCGTACCATGCAGGATGTTGGATTTAAAGTAGATCGTTTGCCCGGGCCTCCCGGTAAAAGAGAGATGCTGCGTGCTGTAAAAATATAAGAAGTATCCCAAAGAGATCATCTAACTGAAAGGGAGTAAGGCGTTAAACTCAGGTTAAACCCTTTTATAGTTTGCATCACAATAACTAAAAAACTATCTTCGCCAGCGTATATAAAAACAGATTAAAAAGAATGGAAAAATTAAGTTATTCATTAGGACAAAGCATAGCCGGAAATCTTCAAAATTCAGGTGTTGCAGGATTAGATGTTGAAGCGTTTGCCAGAGGGTTAAAGCACCATATTGAAGGAACAACTCCGGAGATTGCTCCTGAGGAAGCCAACCAAATAATTAATGCCTTTTTTACTGAATTACAAAGCAAGCAATTTGAAGCTAATATAGAAGCAGGTAAGCAGTTTTTAGCAGAAAATGCTAAGCGTGAAGAAGTTGTTGTGTTGGATAGTGGTTTGCAGTATGAAGTAATGACAGTGGGACAGGGAGATAAGCCTGCTGCTACCGATAATGTGAGATGTCATTATCATGGAACGTTGATCGATGGATCTGTATTCGATAGTTCGGTTCAGCGTGGAGAACCTGCTGTATTCCCTGTGAATGGGGTGATTGCTGGATGGGTTGAAGCCCTTCAGTTAATGGAGGTTGGTTCAAAATGGAAATTATTTATTCCTTCTGACCTGGCTTATGGAGAACGTGGTGCTGGTCAGCAAATAGGACCACATACTACTTTAGTGTTTGAAGTTGAATTATTAGAGATCGTTAAATAATATAATATAATTAAAATGAAGTTAAAAAATATAATTTTAGGTTTATGTGCAATGGCCATCATGGCCGTTTCATGTACACAAGTTCCTGGAGCTGGTGAAGTGGAATTAAAAAATGAAACCGACAGTGTAAGCTATGCATTAGGTTATATGGTCGCTTCTCAAATGAAACAACAGCTTGCTGCTCAGTTTGATACTTTGTATGGTGAGCCAGTGGCTGCGGCTTTGGCTAAATCGGAATTTTCAGATGCAATGAAGGATAATTATTCTCAAAGCTTTGATAGTATCGATTATGACGTGATGAAAGCAGCCTTCTTAAATGAAATAGCTTATGGTAAGTCTTATTTCGACGAAAATACAGGTAATAGCTATTTGCGTGCAGCTTACGAAAAAGCTCAAGCTAATAAAGCAATGCAGCCAGGTATGCCAGCCTATGAAAATAAAAAGAAAGGTGAGGCATTTTTATTAGAGAATGCAAAGCGCGAAGGAGTGATCACTACAGAAAGCGGTCTTGAGTATGAAGTGCTTAAAGAGGGTTCTGGTGTTAAGCCTGTTGCAGGTGATAAAGTGAAGGTGCACTATCATGGAACTTTAATCGATGGAACTGTTTTTGATAGCTCTGTTGATAGAGGCGAACCAGCTACTTTTGGTGTAACTCAAGTTATTAAAGGATGGGTTGAAGGTTTGCAGTTAATGAACGTTGGCTCTAAATTTAAATTTTATATCCCAGCAGAACTTGCTTATGGTCAAAGAGGTTCAGCTGCAATAGGACCAATGGAAACTTTGATCTTCGAGGTAGAGTTGCTGGATGTGATTAAGTAATCAGAGAGGTAAATATTAAAGGTTTCGTGAAGATGAAGTCTGAAAATATCAAATACTATAAGAAGAAGGCCTCAGGGCTTTCTTTTTTTTGTGATGATATTTTTTGTTCCTTGGTCTGAATGAATAGATGTGACTTTGTTAGTATTATAGCTTAATTTTCTGTCGTTAAATAAAATAATATGTTTAAAATGAGGATTAGAAATCTAATTTTAGGATTAAGTGTATTGGCTCTCATGGCAGTTTCTTGTAATGTGGTACCTGGAGCCGGAAATGTTAAATTAAAGAACGAAACTGATAGTGTTAGTTATGCACTGGGGTATTTATTGGCTTCTAATTTGATGAATAACATCTCATCACAATTCGATACGCTATATGGTAAATCATTGGCAAAAGCCTTAGTTAAGTCAGAAGTATCTGATAAGCTAAAGAAAAGATATGAAAATGACTTTGATAGTCTGGATTATGATGTTTTCAAGTCAGCTTTTGTAAATCAGATGGCATATGGCAAGTCTTATTTTAAAAAAAATACAGCTAGTGGCTATCTAAGATCTGCACATAAAAAAGTATCAGACAGAAAAGCCATGCTCCCTGGCAAGCCTGCCTATATCAATAAAATAAAAGGTGATTCTTTGTTGACTATTAATGGAAAAAGAGAGGGTGTTGTAGTTACAGAGAGTGGGCTTCAGTATGAAATTTTAAAGGAAGGCTCAGGCGTTAAGCCTGTTTTGGGCGATAAAGTTGAAGTGGTTTATAGTGGTACCTTAATGGATGGTACAGAATACGACAGCTCTTCTAAAAAGGGAAAAGAAACAGCTGTGTTGAGTATGAATCATTTGGTGAAGGGATGGAAAGAAGGCATGCAGTTAATGAGTGTGGGGGCGAAGTATAAGTTTTATATTCCAGGTAATTTAGCTTATGGTTTGAAGGGATACAGGAATAAAGTTGGTCCAATGGAGACTATAATTGTTGAAGTGGAGCTGCTTGATGTTATCAAGCGCAAAGATAAACAGAAAAAATAGTACTCCTTGCCATATTAAAGCTATCGTAATGAATGCGGTGTTGAGAAAGACTGTAGATTTTGAGATGGCTGGGCTAGGAGGGTTTTCTGAAATAAATTTGATAGTATTTAAAAAGAAGGCTGTATGGCCTTCTTTTTTTGTTTGAGGATATGGTGAAAATTTAGTATTTGTATAGTATCCACATTCTTAGTAAAGATAAACAACAGCTTAAAATCAATATCGAGTAATGTCTATGCGATTATCCTGCCTTTTTTATTTAACACATGCTGCTGGAGTATAAGTTATCTCTAAGATTTCATTCGATAAAGTGTTTTTTTTATTGGTGTATATATTTAATAATCAATAGTTAATTATTGATTGAAGTATATCGGTGAGAGAAAGAATAAATGGCTTTATGGGGCTGCTATTATTTAAAATACCAATTTATATTGTACCTTTGTTTTTCTTAAATAATTTAGACGCTTGAAGTATGATTAAAGCAGAAATACAAACAGAAAAAGGTTTAATGAAGGTGGAGTTTTACGAGAAAGAGACGCCTAAAACAGTTGAAAACTTTGTGAAATTGGCAAAGGAAGGATTTTATAACGGTCTGGCTTTCCATCGTGTAATTCCTGATTTTGTGATTCAAGGGGGATGCCCTTTCTCTAAGGATATGAGTAATCCCAGAGTAGGTACAGGTGGCCCTGGTTATCATATCGATTGTGAAACAAATGCTGATAGACAATATCACGACAGAGGGGTGTTGTCAATGGCTCATGCGGGTAAAAATACAGGAGGTTCTCAGTTTTTTATTTGTCATAGCCGCAATAATACAGCTCATCTGGATGGTGCACATACTTGCTTTGGTAAGGTATACGAAGGTTTGGATGTGATTGATGAGATTGAGGCAGGTGATAGTATTGAAAAAATAACCATAATAGAAGATTAACCATTTACAAGCGAGTGATATGAATTTTGAATTAACAGGGAATTTAATAGTTAAAGACGACGAACAAGCCATCAGCGCATCTTTTAAAAAACGCGAATTTGTTGTAGAAGTAATGAATGAGCGTAACGCAGATTGGAACGATTATATAAAATTTCAATTAACCCAAGATCGCTGTGCGCAACTTGATCCGTTTAATTTGGGAGATCCTATTAAAGTGTCATTCAATATTAAAGGACGTAAATGGGAAAAAGATGGAAAAGTAAATTATTTTTCAAATCTTGAAGCCTGGAGATTAGAGAAAGTACAAGCTAGTAATGATCCAGCAACACCAGCACCTCCTTTTGCAGAGTCTGAAGTTCCACCTGCGGGAGCAAATGAAGATTTACCATTTTAATAAAAAAAGCCACTCTTCGAAGTGGCTTTTTTTATGAGTCATTAAATACAAACATTCCATACCCTCCGGGATCGTTTATGATAATATTATCAGCGATCCCATCTAGATTGAAAAAGTAATCTCTTCGGTAATAGGTATTCCCTGAGCTTTTATTTCGCTAATATTTTTTAGGTTATTGTCTTTGTTGAAAAAAGTAATGGACGGATTGGTGAAAAGATGAGGGCAGCTTAATGGTTTCATAAAACTAATGGAAAATTTATTTTCGTTTTCCAAAACCATCCAAGGTTGATCAATAGCACCTTGTGATATCTCGAAACCCAGAGATTGCCAAAAATCTACAGATTCTTTAAAGGAGGTGGTTTCAATACTTAGTCCTGCAAAATCACCGGCTAAACTGCAAGGTGTATTGGTATTTTTTAAAAAATCAATATCTTTCCCTTCAACTAAATATACAAATACATTATTGTTATCACGTACTAAATATCCGTCGCTGGTTTTTATCTTAGCGTAGGTTTGGGGCAGAGCTTTGAGCTGTTGTTTCCAGTCTGGTTTTATTATTTTTAATCCGGCTTTGGAAAATCTGTCGGAGTTAATTTCAATAATTAAGTTATTTGCTGAGAAAATGGGATGGCTTCCTTCTTTATGTATTTTAAATCCAAGTCTT
>JBFHEL010000276.1:0-5863 GCA_041584155.1 Saccharicrinis sp. | reverse complement strand
ATATTTTAACTTTATGAGTAATTTATTTAGTTCCTCAATTGGACGAAAGCTCTTGATGAGTCTGTCAGGACTTTTTTTGATTATCTTTTTGATAGTGCATCTATCAATTAATTTGCTACTGCTTGTACCTGATAATGGAGAGGCATTTAATATGGCAGCAAATTTTATGGCCTTACCAATAATTAAGTTTGGTCTTCAGCCTGTATTAGGTTTGGGTTTCTTGGTGCACATTGTTTATGGTGCTGCTTTGACTTTGCGTAACAACAAAGCCCGTGGAACCAGTAAGTATGCTTCTGGTAATAAAACGCAGGATGTCATGTGGGCTTCTAAAAACATGTTTGTTTTAGGAGTTACAGTATTGGCTTTTCTTTGTGTTCACATTTACCAGTTCTTTGTGCCCCTTCAAATTACACACACGGCTAATGAATTAGCTGCTGGTGGGCACGACGTATATAGTTTGGTTGTGGCCGGATTATCATGCTTACCTATTGTAATCCTTTATGTGATTGGTTCATTGGGATTATCTCTTCACCTGACTCACGGATTCTGGTCAGCATTCCAAACACTGGGAGCCAGCAACTCTATCTGGCGTAAGCGTTGGACCGTAATCGGTACTATTTTCGCTTGGCTTGTGGGTATTTCGTTTTCAGTAATCGCTATTGCCGTTTACGCTATTAATGCTTAAGGAAACTGTTATTAATAAAGTAGTCACTTTTTAATTTACAAGAAATGAAGTTAGATTCAAAGATACCTGAAGGGCCAATGGCTCAGAAATGGACAAATTATAAGGCTGGCCAGAAATTGGTTAACCCTTCAAATAAGAGAAACCTTGATATTATTGTTATTGGTACAGGATTAGCCGGAGCTTCTGCTGCTGCTTCTTTTGGCGAGATGGGTTTCAAAGTAAAAAACTTTACCATACAGGATTCTCCTCGTCGTGCTCACTCTATTGCTGCACAGGGAGGAATCAATGCCGCAAAAAATTATCCTAACGATGGAGACTCCGTTCATCGTTTATTTTATGATACAATAAAAGGAGGTGATTATCGTGCTCGTGAGGCTAACGTATATCGTTTGGCTGAGGTAAGTAACGATATCATCGACCAATGTGTGGCGCAGGGTGTACCTTTTGCCCGCGAGTATGGTGGTATGTTAGATAACCGTTCTTTTGGTGGTGCACAGGTAAGTCGTACTTTCTATGCCAAAGGACAAACAGGTCAGCAGTTATTAATTGGTGCTTACCAGGCTTTAATGCGTCAGGTGAGTGCGGGTACTGTTGAAATGCATACACGTACAGAGATTGTTGATTATGTAATTGTAGATGGTAAAGCACGTGGTGTAATAGCCCGTGACCTTGTAACCGGTGAATTCTCGCGTCACTTTGGTCATGCTGTTGTGATGGCTACCGGAGGATACGGAAATACCTTTTTCCTTTCTACCAATGCAATGGGATCCAATGGTTCTGCTCTTGTTAAGGCGTTTGAAAAAGGAGCCGCTTTTGCCAATCCGTGTTATGCTCAGATTCACCCTACATGTATTCCTGTTCATGGTGAGTTTCAGAGTAAATTAACTTTGATGTCAGAGTCTTTACGTAATGATGGACGTATCTGGGTGCCTAAAAAGAAAGAAGATGCAGAGGCTATCCGTGCCGGAAAATTAAAAGCGAAAGATATTAAGGAAGAAGATAGAGATTACTATCTGGAAAGAAGATATCCTGCGTTTGGTAACCTGGTGCCTCGTGACGTTGCTTCGCGTGCAGCTAAGGAAAGATGTGATGCCGGTTATGGAGTGGGAGCTACAGGTTTAGCTGTTTACCTTGATTTCAAAACCGCTATTGAGCGCTTAGGAGAAGATACCATCCGTGCACGTTATGGAAACCTATTTCAGATGTATGAAAAAATCGTAGATGATAATCCATATCAAACACCTATGATGATTTATCCTGCTATTCACTATACAATGGGAGGTATCTGGGTTGATTATGAATTACAAACTACTGTTCCCGGTTTATTTGCAGCCGGAGAAGCTAACTTCTCTGATCATGGTGCTAACCGTTTAGGTGCTTCTGCATTAATGCAAGGGCTGGCTGATGGTTATTTTGTTCTTCCATATACTATTCAGAATTATTTAGCTGATGATATCCGTACACCTCGTATGACAGGTGACGAAAAAGAATTTGTAGAGGCAGAGAAAGCTGCTAAAGCGAAATTCGAAAAACTAATGTCGATTAAAGGTAAGCGATCTGTAGATAGCATACATAAAGAACTTGGTTTAGTAATGTGGGATTTTGTTGGTATGGCTCGTAACAAGAAAGGTCTTGAAGAAGCTATCGAAAAAATCGCCGCTATTAAAAAGGAATTCTGGTCAAATGTTAAGATTCCAGGATCAACCGAAGGTATGAATGTTGAATTAGAAAAAGCGTCTCGTCTGTCTGACTTTATCACTATTGGTGATTTGATGGCTCGCGATGCCTTACATCGTGAAGAATCTTGTGGAGGTCACTTCCGTGAAGAGTTCCAAACAGAAGAGGGGGAAGCCTTACGTCAGGACGAAAAGTTTACTTATGCCGGATGTTGGGAATACCAGGGTGAGGATAAAGCACCAGTGGTACACAAGGAAGAGCTTAAATTTGAGGTAGTTAAAGTTGCTCAACGTAACTACAAATAATGTTCATTAGTTAAAAAGAGAAAAATGGAAAATTCATTAAATTTGACTCTTAAAGTGTGGCGTCAGAATGGTCCACAGGATAAGGGGCACTTCGAAACATACAAAATAGAGGGTGTATCAACCGATAGCTCATTCCTTGAAATGATGGATGTGTTAAATGAACAATTGATCGGTGAAGGAAAAGAACCGGTAGCTTTTGATCATGACTGTCGCGAAGGTATTTGCGGTATGTGTTCTTTATATATTAACGGACGTACACATGGACCAGATGATGATGTAACTACTTGTCAGTTACATATGCGTAGATTTAAGGATGGAGAAACAATTACTATTGAGCCTTGGCGTTCAGCAGGTTTCCCTGTAATTAAAGATTTAATCGTAAACCGTTCTGCTTTTGATCAGATTATCGCAGCAGGTGGTTATACCTCAGTAAGTACCGGCGGAGTACCCGATGCGAATGCCATTTCTATTCCTAAAGAGGATGCCGATGAGGCTATGGATGCTGCTTCTTGTATTGGTTGTGGTGCCTGTGTAGCTACTTGTAAAAACGGATCTGCCATGTTATTTGTATCTGCCAAAGTAAGCCACCTGGCTTTATTACCTCAGGGTAGAGTCGAAGCTGCTCGCAGAGCAAAGAGTATGGTTGCAAAAATGGATGAGCTTGGTTTTGGTAACTGTACTAATACAGGTGCTTGTGAAGTGGAATGCCCTAAAGGTGTTTCTATTTCTAATATCGCTCGCTTAAACCGTGAGTTCCTGAAAGCTAAGTTGCAAGACTAACTGTGTGGATTATTAATTACTGATGATTAGTCATTAGTGATTATTCACAATATTTTAACCCCATTCAATGGAAGTATTACTTCATATTGAATGGGGTTTTTGTTTGTTATAATATACCGTGATTGCGTACCTGTTTAAAATAGTACATAAAAGGATACGGTAATGAAGTAGTTTGGAGTTTGTATATCAGGTCTTATATTTAAATTATGAATGTATTGCCGGGTGTTTAATTTTTGGAGATCGTAATTATTCTGTTATTTTTGAGCTATATCATATTCGTGCCCTCGATATGTAAATGTTTCTTAATTCGTGATCATGAAAAATCTCACCATTATTGTCTGTGGACTACTGTTGTCTATCAATGTCTTCTCAAAAGAAATACCGTATAAAAAAGTAATTCCTATTGAGCAACTCTCGCGTTATCTTAACGATGAGGTTAAAAAAGAAGTGTCAAATAGTAAGTCTGTTGAATTGCCGGCGTTGGCAGCTTATTTTCGGGAGCAATTCTCTTCGCGTTACTTTTATAACTGGAAGGATTTTGAGGATAAGTTTAATGCCTATAAAGATTTGTATCCTGATGAAGAAGCATCTCACCTAGTAAATGCAGAAGACCATAGAGGGAAGTATAATGACTCAACAAACTGGAAGCTCCCATTTAACTATTTAAATGGACAGGCGGTTAATGCCTATGCTTTACGTCATCTGGCCCGGCAACATAAAATGGTGGATATTGCGTTGGAATATTTTTATTTGGATAAGAAGAGTGATGGTATTGAATATTTTACCCGTCAGATGCGATCACTTAACGCAGCCCTTGATGAGCAGAAGTATGAAACTATTGCGGATGGAAATGGTGTTTACGAAGCCTTTAGGTGTGGTTATCGCGTATTAAACTGGTTACAGATACATGCGATGTTTCTTTCGCAGCCAGACTATACTGATCAGGATCAATTAACTACTATTGCTACCTTATTGCAACATGGGGCTCATCTTTATCAAAATAACCAGGTTTTTAAGTCAGGTAATCATCAAACCCGAGGGGTATCAGCCCTGGCCATGATTGCTATCTTATTGCGCGATTTTGAAGGTACAGATAAATGGTATGATAAGGCAATGTCTTTGTTGCAGGAGCATATGGAAAAGGAAATTAATCCTGATGGGTTTCAGTTTGAACGATCGGTGCACTACCATATGAGTGATATTGACAATTATTTTTTTGTGTATGGATTGATTAAAAAAAGCGGCCTGCCCGTTAATGAGATATGGACGCGTAAATTAGAGTCCTTATTTACTACTTTGTCAAAAATAGCATATCCCGATTTAACAGCCCCTGTTTTGCAGGATGATACAGATATCCCATGGGGGGAGAAGAATATTATTTCACCGGCCATTACGCTGGGCTATTTGTTGTTTGAAGACACTCAGTTGGCCTATTTTGCCGATGAAAAGGTAAACTCCTTTATGTATTGGTTTTTGCCCAATGAGCAACTGGAAAAATTAGTGGGTTTGGCCAGGCAAAAACCATCTTATGGTTCCTTGGATTTTCCCGATACAGGTTATTATATTATGCGTGAGGGATGGGATAAGAATAATAAAATGATGATTATTTCTGCAGGACTGGATGATTTAAAACCTGATCATCAGCATGGAGATATGCTGGGTATTCAGGGTATGTTCTATCAAAATGTTATTTTACCTAATTACCAGGTTCGTTATTCGTTAAACGATCTGGAAATGTTCAAAAATTCCTTCACTAAGAATGTGGCTTTAGTGGATAATGAGTTACAAGGCAAAGAGTGGACAAGTAATCAAGGGGGTAGTGGGTTTGGTAAGTTTAAAAATTTACCACAACCTAAAGTGTTGTGTTGGGAGTCAAATGAGGATTTTGATTTTTTTGCCGGCAGCCATAATGGTTTCCAGAATATAGGAGTGAATTATAACCGTCAGGTAATTTACTTAAAAGATGATTTGTGGATTGTAAAAGATAATTTTTCTTCAGACAAGGAGCATGCCTACAAGCAAGTGTGGCAGGGTCATTATAGTTTTGAAAACAGCCCTAAGCTATTACGTTCTTCTTTTGAGAATGGAGCAGGTCTGGATATTTATCAGCTTAATGATGTAGATTTGGTTACAGATTCAGGAAGACGTGGTAAACAGTGGTCTGTGGTTGAAAAGAATGGTGCCAAAGAGTATTCTTTTGTTACAATATTGTATCCATTTGAAAATTATAATGTTCGCATCGATGAGGAGAAAGAAAATCCGGATCTGGGTCAATGGAAATTGAATAATAAGGAAATCAGTATACAAGGTGAATATGAGTATTCTCTGGATAGGGATAATGAAATTGTGTTCGTTGGAGCAAGGGAGCTAACTTATGGTAACAGGCATATTAAATTGTCTTCTCCCTGCGATATCT
>JBFHEL010000275.1:0-5870 GCA_041584155.1 Saccharicrinis sp. | reverse complement strand
TGCTTTTCTGATTTCATTTTTCAACACTCCATTTCCAACACCATGGATAAATACAATCTTTCTATTTTTTTTATTTTTATTTTCAATCATAATCTGATGAAACTTCTCCATTTGAAAACCCAAAATCTCTTTATTTGACAAACCTCTGGTGTCATCAAGTAATTCATTAATATGTAAGTCCACTTCAACCATCCCTTCATCATTCCGGCGTTTGGGTTTAAGTTTATTCACAACCGTTTCCTTCTCCCGCACTACCTTTCTCAGCTCTTTATCTGATAATTCTTCCAATTTACTCTCGAACTTACTTTTAAGAACATAGACAATAAAAGCTTTATCTTCAAAATATCCATTCTTTATGAAACTGTTATCCTTTAGTAATTTAGTACCATTAAATTTGTAATCAAAAGACACTGGTAACTGAGGAGTATAAGCCTTACTCTTCCTGAAGAGCAAAATATGAACAGTATAGGTTACACCATCCAGTTTATTTATTGGTAATGAATCTAATTTTATTTTCGTATTAGGCTCGATCATACCAGAATAATCATTCTCAACCTGCTCCTCTTGAATTTTACCGATGGTATAAAAAACAAAAAAATTTGAATCATTAATCAAATGCAATATGATATTACCAGCCATTTCATTACTTCTTAAACAAGCCAACATCACTTTAGGCTCACCTTCTTCATCTGATTCATCAAACTCATAATCCTCCACAACCTCTTCTCCTCTATTATCTTCCTGTGGTTTTACTCTTTTTTCCACCAAAACAATTTCCGATAACAAGGCCGGAACTTCAAAACCATCTTCATCCAGGACATAAGCTACTTTACCTCCTTCGATTCTACTTACTGTACCTCCACCTACTTCGTTTAAAAAACGCACTTTATCTCCTAATCCTATTCCCATTTCTTAACAAGTTTTTGTATATACCTTATATGATAAAAAACAAAACACTGAATTTCTGTATTCTAAACACAAGAACACATCAAACTAAACATCTATTATTCAGTATCTTAATTACATTATCATCGTTAAATATTTAATATTAAGCGTTAAAATATAAATTTCCTAAAGTCAAATCACACAAAGTTAATTAATTTTGCAGGCAAATTGTAAACAGATCAACCATAACATTAGATTCACCAATATACAAGAAAAGAAATAACACAATGAAAATACCTCATATCTCCATAAAAGATTATACATACAACCTCCCTGAAGAAAAAATTGCCAAATTTCCGCTGAACAAAAGATCCGATTCAAAGCTATTAGTGTTTAACAAAAGCATAGTAGAAAAAAAATTCACAGATTTACCTGAACTCCTACCCACAAACAGCCTGTTAGTTTTTAACAACACCAAAGTAATACAGGCCCGTATTCCCTTTCAGAAAGAAACTGGTGCCAAAATAGAAATTTTCTGTCTTGAGCCCTACGAACCTGAAGATATTGCTAAAGCATTTCAGGTTACTAAGAAATGCCAATGGAAATGTATTGTTGGCAATTCTAAAAAATGGAAAAACGGAGAGCTCAAAAAAGAAATTCAAATTAATGACACAACACTTATACTTACCGTTGAACGTATTTCGATTATAGACGATGCTCAAATCATTGCCTTCAAATGGAATGACGATACAATACATTTCGCAGACATATTAGAAGTCATAGGCAACATACCAATTCCTCCATACCTTAACAGGGAATCAGAAAGTATAGATACAAAAAGATACCAGACCGTGTATTCACAACACAAAGGTTCTGTTGCTGCTCCTACGGCAGGACTACATTTCACCCCTGAAATTATTCAAGCCCTGCATCAAAATAAAATAACCACTAACAACATCACCCTTCATGTTGGGGCCGGCACCTTTAAACCTGTAAAAACAGAAGATATTGCTGGACATGAAATGCACGTAGAAAATTTTATTGTAGAAGAAAATACTCTTAACCTGCTTTTGACATACGAAAATAACATTACAAGTACCGGAACAACTACCGTTCGCACACTGGAAAGCCTGTATTGGCTTGGAGTAAAACTACTTGAAGGTTCTAATGAGTTTTATGTAAACCAATGGGATCCTTATAACCTCCCACAACAATACAGTCTCAAACAATCTCTTACAAAAGTAAAAGAACATTTAAAGAACAATAACACCAGCATTTTAGAAAGTTCAACGGGAATCCTTATCGCACCAGGATATCAATTCAGAGTAGTAAATCGGTTAATTACTAATTTCCACCAACCTAATAGCACTTTACTCTTATTGGTTTCTGCATTTACAAAAGGTGAGGCCTGGAAAGAAATTTACCAATATGCCTTAAATAATGATTTCAGATTTTTAAGTTATGGCGACAGCTCTCTTCTGTATAAAGGATAGTTAATTAAGCTATAGTGTTTAATAATATCTTCTTCAGCAGATACTTTTTATCAACCGTTAAAGGACTTTTGACTATTAGCTGGTGCTTACATTAGTCCCTTAACAACACCTTGTTAATGTAGTAAAACAACTCAGAAGCATCAACCATCTACTCGTCGAATCACAAGATGCGAGCAAAATAAAGTTCATTAAAAACAAAACTCCCACTATTAATCACTAGTAAATTGACAATCAACACAAAGTAAGCATATGGATTTGGTGTATTTATTAAGCAATAAGTAATAGTGGAATAACAATTTTCATTTTTATGCTATTATCTTACTACCTAAAAATAAGAACCAATCATATAGTCTTATTTATTTCCGTGAGAAAACAGTCTAAAAGATAACCCATATCCTAAAATATTGGGATAGAAAAACACAACATAATTACCCCATCCAGATACCTAAGTCATTAGGAGACAATAATTATGTTGCATTATAAAATAATCATTTACCAAGGATAAGCTGACTTAATGGAGACAAAATACCATAATGTAGCTATTTAATTTTCATGTAGTTTCAAATAGTTTTGCAATAAATATTTGATCTAAATAAAAGCAAAATGATAAGAAAATTAAAAAGCATGGTACAAGAATATTTATTTATTCTATTAACCTTAATAGTTGTACAGACAAATGCACAGCAAAAACAAGGAACAATATCCGGACTTGTATTAACATCCGATGAAAAACCTGCTGTAGGTGTAAATGTTATTATCGAGTCACTAAACACAGGAACTATTACCCGTTCTGACGGGACTTTTGAAATCAATAATATTAACTACGGTACATATACTCTGCAATTTTCTTTGATTGGACTGAAAAAAAAGAGTATTAATATTTTAGTAGATAATAAACAAACATCCATTGATGCAGTAATTTTAAAGGAAAATCAAGAAGATTTAGATGAAATAATGGTGATTGCTCATCGTTTGAATCAATTTGCACATAAAGAGTCTGAGTATGTAGCCCGTGTGCCTTTAAAAAATATCGACAACCCTCAGTCCTATTCTGTGGTTACGGGCGAATTATTAAAGGAACAACTCACCTCGGATTTACCCTCTGCTTTTAAAAGTATTACAGGAGGAGGATATGTACAATCAAACGATGGCAACGTAAGTGTATACTTAAGAGGATTTCGCTCTGACGCACATATTAGAAATGGAGGTATTGCCTGGATAAAAGCACCCATTGACCCCCAGAATATCGAACGCATAGAAGTCATCAAAGGGCCTGCCGGTTTATATTATGGCACCAATGTAAACAATTTGGCAAACTATGGAGGTATTGTAAATAAGGTTACCAAACAAGCTTTCAATGGCGAGCAACTGGATTTAGGCTACTCTGCAGGCAACTGGGAACAAAACAGACTTACCGTAGACTACAATACGGTTATTGACGCCAAGGATAAAGTATTTTTTAGAATTAACGGAGCTTATAATACCGAAAACAGTTTTCAAGACCAGGGTATTATCAGAGATTACATGATAGCACCATCCCTCACCTTCAAACTGTCAGAGAAACTTTCTGTGAAAGCAAACTTTGAATTTAACAATAGCAAAAGAAACCTAAACTTTGCTCGCGGGGTATCCAGCAGCCTTATTTCTGATGAAACTAACTCATGGGATGATTTAAATTGGGATTACTATACAAATTATGGAACAAATGGATTAGCTGGTAAATTATATTCTACTGTATTTCAAACTTTAATTAACTACTCATTATCTGACAGATGGACATCTAAAACAACCTACACTTCAGCTGCTGTATACGCTGATGCAAATTACCTGAGGGTAGTTATGAGTGATGAGACTACAGTTTCACGTTACCTGCTACAGTACGATCCCAGAGAGACAGCTAATACACATCTTCAGCAAGATTTTCTGGGCATCTATGATTCTGGTGCTGTGGAATACAAATTCGTAGGTGGTGTAAGCTATTTAACTAACAGAGATGATTATCAAAGAACTGGGGTTTGGAATGCGCTTGACGACGTAGACACTAACGATCCGGTTATTGAAGGATTAACCAATGAGCAGTTTGAAAGTTCTATTGCCGATGAAACGAAAAACAAAACCATTCAGAAATTTCAAACACTGGGTTTTTATGCCTTCAATGCCCTTACCCTTCACAAAAAATTAACCGTAACAGCAGGATTGCGTTTTGATCGGTTTATAAATGAAAACACCATGATTAACGGGGCATCAAGCGACGATGCATATAATCAGAATTCATGGGGCAGCAAACTTGGTATTAATTACAATCCCTTTGAAGACAAGATATCACTATTTGCAAACTATATGGATGGCTTAACCAATAATGCACCATCTGATAATGGAAGCGGAGAAGTTGTTAGTTGGGATGCTTCCAAAGCCAAACAAGTAGAGTTGGGTACCAAAATGAATTTCTTTAACGGTAAGCTAAAAAGTACCATTAGCTATTATCACATTAACATCAACAATGATATAATTACCAATGAAGAGGGCATCAGCGTTCAGGAAGGAGAAACATTAAGCAAAGGCTTCGAAATGGATATAATTGCCAACCCATTACCTGGACTAAATACAGTAGTTGGGTATACCAAAAACCATGCTACACTCGAGAAAGTAAGTTCCGGTAGCGAAGGCATCGTTGGCAATAGTCTTTCTTATACTCCTGAAGTTGTTTGGAACTTTTGGCTAAGCTATCAATTATTCAAAGGTAGCGTAAACGGATTAGGCTTTGGATTTGGAGGTAATTACATGAGTGAAATATACAACAGCACCAGCAATAACTTTGGTTCAGAAGCCTTTACAACGTATGATGCCACAATATTTTATAAGAAACACAACTACAAAATAAGCATCAAAGCCGATAATATACTGGATACAGAATATTACAATGGATATGGAATTCCTCAAAAACCATTCAACTTTAGGTTTGGAATTACTTACAATTTATTCAAGTAAATGTACATAAAAAATGAAGAGACCTGTTTGTGCCTGCGTTGAAAACCTTGCCAAACAGGTTTCCTCATACAATGAAATCAAAAATTGACTGCAAAATTTTCAACTCTTCACTTCTGGTAGGCGGCTACAATAAACAATCCTACCTATTCAAAATACATCAAATATGAAACATTTTTTTTCCAAAGCTCATTTATACCTGGGACTTATATCGTCACCTATAGTTTTTTTTATTTGTTTAACAGGAACAATTATCGTTTTTAGCGATGAAATTATGGAATGGTCAGCGGGAGATGCTAGATATGTTGAGCAGATCGGACCAAACAAACTACCTGTAAAACACCTCTTATCAATACTTCACGATCAATTTCCTGAACGACGAACACCAAATTACATGGTAAGTTATCAGGATCCCAACAGAAGTATTCGTTTTAATTCATACGACCCTGAAAAAGGCTTACGGATGGTTTATGTAGATCCTTATACGGGGAAGATACTGAAGGATGA
>JBFHEL010000274.1:0-5880 GCA_041584155.1 Saccharicrinis sp. | reverse complement strand
CCGTTACTGTATCATTATTCCAACTACCACATACCTTTATTTGCTCGCCCACTTCGGTAGTCCAGCCCCATATGCTTACAACTTGTTTCTGCTGCAACACCATATTATTGGTAATAATAGATGGTAATATGATTTTGCCCTGTATGATACCTGATATGAGCAATAAATTAAATATGACTATGATTCCTTTAATTTTCACGACGCTTATTTTGTTAATATTTTACAATAACACTGTTACAGACACTTTATTTTTGCATCTATCAATTTCTATTATTGGGTAATAAATATCTTCTGAATGGCCCGGCTCTTCTCTGTACTTATTTTTATAAGATAAAAACCATTGGGCAGATCACTTACATCGACATTCGACTGCCCATTATTCTGGTAAAGTAAAGTAGCTCCTGCCATATCATAAATTGCAATTTTAAGATCCTTTAGACTATATTCATCTTCCAACTCAACATACAAAATACCTTTTGTTACAGGGTTTGGAAATACAGTAAGTTCCCAAGGCGCTTCCTCTTCCGAAAATATACCGGTTTCAGTATCTGTTCCCTGCTTATATTCTTCCTGCATATAAGCAGTAGGTGCTTCGTGGTCGCGGTAATAAATACCCGAACTACTCAATTCTATGGGAGAACGCGCTTCCATTAACGATAAGGTAGATGGCGGCTGCCAGGTAAATACAGCATACCGCTCTACAAATTGAGCAGTATCTAACATGCTTACATACGACTCCAAACCAGCCGTTGCTTCATCCATTGTAATGTCATCTAGCCAGGTACCCCCATAATTAAATTCTGTAACCCAGATGGGCAAACCGTAGGAATCGTAAATATCCTTTAACCAGGTATAAAAATTAGATGCTGTAGTTCGCTTATAATAATGAACAGCCATAAAATCAACCCGTAGACCTTCATCAATGGCTTTGCTCATAAAAGTATCTCTCCACGCCTTTCCTTTTGCGCCATCAGTAACTGCAGGAGACCCCAATCGTAATCCCGAGGTCAACAGATATTTATATTTCTCAATGGCTTTATCGGTAGTCATATTGGCCTGATCATCATTATCCGGCTCATTAAAAGCCAGGTGATGATTATAATTCATTTTTTGACCCAATGAAGAGGAAGCACTATAGGAACCTCCCGACCAATTCATGGGTACATATTCTCTGCTATCCAAACTTTCATCAGAATTCCCCCAATCATAAAACCAGGTAACATTAAAAGTATCTACCACATCGTAGCTTTTGGCACAAATCCCTTTCTTAGTAGCTCCAAACCAAGGGCTCACCCTCACAAAAGAAACTGTATTTTGAAGATCATCAGGGAGGTTTATTTCCAAGGTATGCTCTGATGCAATATAAACTTTACTTATGCCATCCCATAATGTATCCTGCGCAAAAGTGACCATATAACCTGCATCGAGTTTAAACGAAAGCGCCCGATCATCGAATTCACTCAATGTTCCATCATATAATCCACAAATTAATGACTGTTCATCGCCAGTAAAATTGATTTCAGAATACAAGGTAAGTGGCGTATTCATCACATAAGTTACAGGAGTAACTACAGTGCAGCTTCCATTATACCAAACAGCAATGTTGTCATCCTCAACAGCTTCATTCCCATTGATGGTTATTAAGTGGAGATAATCTGCTAGAAATTCTTGCCTCGACAGGGCATTAAAACGAATAGACCAGGAATCTGAAATAATATTAATATTGGCTCCATTATTTAATGGCATTGTACCATAAAATTCTATTTCAGAATCATTTAACAGCTCGATATTGGCTCCTGATATATGATTGGTATAACAGATTCCTCCATCTAACTTAAAATCCATTCCTGTATTAAAGCTAATACCACAAGCCTTTGATTCATTCATTAACACGGTTGCATTGGTCAGCAGAAAGTTCCCTTCCCCAACCAGAATATCTCCTCCAACACCCGATGTTCCTCCACATACAGATGATGAATAAAGTATATTAATATTCCGGTTAATAATTACACCATTATCCAACGTGCCTGATTCTGGTGCCAGACCGGTAGATTCATCTATCCAGTTGTCTTCCTGAAAAAAAGAAATCCCGTCACCATTATCCGGCGTCCAGCTTAGACTTTGAGAAAACAGGGGTTTGACAACAGACGACAAAAAGACTAAAATTATAGTTATGCGATAAATACTCATGGTGGATATTTATAATTTAAAGCGGAAAGTCCGAAAAGGTTTTCAACACCAAATACGATTTACAAATTGTTATAATAAAACGCTTATTGCGTTAAAAAAACAACAACTTGATATCAATAACCTATGGCCGTAGCCATAGGTTAAAACTACATATGACACTATTGCTTTAGTACCTTAGTCACATAAATAACGTTATCTGTTTGTACAGTTACCACATATAAACCTACTGATAAGTCAGAGGGACAAATACTGATTTGGTTAGCATTACTAAATGATTCTGCGAAGACTATATTTCCGCCAAGGCTTCTTAGCTCTACCGTACCCGACTCAGTTTCCGGCAATTGAATAAAAAGATTACTGGAAAATGGATTGGGGCTTGTTTGAATATTATTACTCACCGCATAATCTGTTAAACCACTACTTATATCATCATCCTCACCCACAAGCAAATGAGCATCTCCAAAAATTATATATCCATCCCCATCAGAGTTCAAACCTGAATAGGTTTCTATCTTTAACTCATTCGCATCCGTAACATCAATATTTAAAGCAGGGCTGGGAGTATTAGAACTTATATCATCACTTTGGTACATCAATTCATCATCTACATAAACATAAACAAGTACTTCCGCCCCGGTAAATGCATCCTCTAAACCAAATTCAGTCACAAAAGATGCGTATTCTCCATTCAAACTATATGATACCGAAGTACCTGCTTCTACACCAATACCTTTTTGATAAGTAATACCATTTACTGTTAAGTCACCACTGTCTGAGAATCCTTCATCCTTAGTGATGTCATCCCCATCAACCGTTTCTTCCAAGTCACTTAAATAGATGCGTTGTTCTGCAATCCACTGATAAATATTAACCGAGAAAGGCTGAATTGTTTCGCTTACACTCTCTGACAATTCAATATCAAAAGGTCCTTCTATACGCACGTTATCCTGTTCTGAGGAACTATTTTCTTCATAAATATCATAAGCCTTAGCTACCCATTTCTTACCTGTAACAGTAAGTCCGTCGAAGCCATAATTTTCGAAATTAATGGTAGCATTTAACATGTCTTCATCGCACATATTAGGAACAACCAAAGTAAGTACACGGCCATTCTCACTAACACTTGCCGTTGGATAACTGTTATTGATCGTTGTTGAATTATAGGTATAAGAGCCTCCATTATAGGCTGCTTCAATAAATTTATCCTGATGTAAATGACAAAATATATGGTAAGGCAGGCCTTTGGCTGCCACAAAACCACCACTCGTATTCACCATGGGTGTATTATCATTTTTAAAATACGAATGTGCCATCATATTACCTACTTCTTCTGAGTATGAATTAATCACATCGTACCACATCAAACATAATTGAGAGACCACCCCAATGGTTTTATCACCAAAGAACTCTGTTAAATGTTGTTTGACATCAATACCTGACAAAGATGAATTAGCATAGGTTGTAAGGTACGTTTCATGGCTGGCTATTTTATTTTTATAGTTAGCGGCATTTTTCATTATCAGTTTATACTCATCACCAGCATCTGCAGTTCCTCCCGGATAATAATGTTTGGTAACTCCATCAAACGGAGCACTGATTGCAGCCATTTCTCTGTAAAAATCAGCTTCTTCCCAGCAACTGATTACCTCGATAGATGAATCTACTTCTTTCATGGCATTGTAATAATCAGAAAAGCTATACAACTCACCAGCAGTATAATCCAACATAATATTATAACCGCCCGAAGGAGCACTTCCATTAGTACCATCGCCAAAGGTAATCTTACCTGTTTCTGAATCAACTGTATAATGCAAATCACCTGAATCGGAAGAGGTAAAATCATCCACGCGTGTCCATTCTACATCATTAATGCTAAGATTAAAGGTCTTATCCAGATCAACAGGTGCAAACTTGGTATAAAACACCTGACTTGCAGATCCATCAACCACACAGGTAGTTTCTACCCAAGAAGTTTCCTTTGCAGCTCTCTGGTCGGTATAAGTCACGGAACCACCATTTACATAAATATCCACATCTCCATTCTGAATATCATCTCCTCCTCTTACGTCATCTCCAGTAGTTGGATAATTACAAACGCTTAATTCCCAATCACCAGACAACTCATTTCCTATTTCCCAATAAGAAACACCATAGGGCTCCGGATGCCCGTTATCTGAACGAACCTGCGCCCAATCAATACCGCCATTAGCATTAGCTCCAACCTCAGCATTCATATATTCTACGTAATCGGCAGCATCTTGTGGTGTATCGTAGTTAAATGATACAACTACAACACCATTGGTCATATGTGTATTTTCCATCATCTGACCAAACTCATCAGGTCCAAACTCATTACTTAAAGGGCCGGCTGAACCATGACTATTTAAATTATCTGTACGCTCATCAACATCGCCAATAGCCCTTTTCCAATGATAAAGATTAGCCATGGTACCTCCCGGGAAACGATAGCCACTTGCTCCGGTATAGTTAGCTAAGTCGATCACATCATAATAACATCTTAAATTTTCATCATCCCAAAGTCCCTGGCCACTTGCATTGTAGGTATTATTACCGCCAAACCAAATTTCATTTTTTTCACATAACACTTCATCAGGATCGATGGTAATGGTTATATCTTTCGAACCCCAGTTTCTGGAATCATCAAAATCGCTCCATAAGGTTTCCAGATCCTCTTCTGCCTGATCCACTTCCTCCTGCGTAGCATCACAGTTATTATAAATAGCTGTAGCTTCATCAATATCATCCTGAAAGGCATCCACCACATCCTGTGTATATTCACCTGTATCACTACCTATTGTAATTTCATCCAAATGGGCCTGGGCATCATCAATGGCAGTAAGCAAGCCTGTGCGTACAATATCATCCTTTGATACCGTTACATCATCCACATACAAATAACCACTATTGCCATACATATACAAGTGTTGTATGTCAATCTTCTCAAAATTGGAGGCATCCTCTAAAAATGAGACTCCCGACGCCTTTAATTCTCCATCCAGATAATAGTCCACTGTTTGATCAACGGTACTGATAACCAGACTAAGGGTATAATCTGTATTCGATGCGAAGTTACCATCCAACATTTCAACATAAGTATCAGGTTCACCATCTGTTAAATTAGAGGCATACAAAATATTTTTCAACCCATTACTACCAAACATGATACTGGCAATATAATCTCCTGAGCTTGATAAAAGATCGACTTGTGCTTTAAAATAGTTTCGTGAACACTTAACAGTCATGGAAAAATTTATTTCTCCTGTTGTACTATCAAACTCGCGATAGGCAGAAGGTTGCGAAGAAGAATAATTAAACACCATATCTCCATCACTCACCGTAACATTGCCCGAAGTATTATATTCGGTCCAGCCATTCGGCAAATCACCGTCCGTATCAAAGGAATCGTTAATAACCTCCCCACAATTTGTAGTTTGTCCCCAGACTGCGCCGGAAAAGACCAGCATCAACATAAAAGATAAATAATTTTTCATAGATAAAATTGATTAATGAATTGTTCATTTTAAAAGCATTTGATAAATCAATATCAGATACCATTCATTATTTCAAAACTAGGTCAAAACATATCATCTGATTTTAAGAAGCAATGCAAAAGGTTTAACGATACGTTCAAGCATCATTTTATTTCAGAACACAAAAATAAACCCACCT
>JBFHEL010000273.1:0-5911 GCA_041584155.1 Saccharicrinis sp. | reverse complement strand
TAGATGTAGAAGAAGTGCTTGTAACACAAGTTACAGTATACGATCCCTCTAACGAGTACTCATGAGAAGGGTTCTCTTCAGTACTGGTAGAACCATCACCAAAATCCCAGGCCCAGGAAGTAGCTGCAGTTTCATTATTAACAAATGTTACAGTAGCCCAATCAACAGTCCAGTTAAAACTTAAATAAGGAATACTAATATCTTCACTGTACGTAGATGTTACACCATTATTATCTGTAGAAACTAAAGTAATAGTATACAAACCATCTGCAGTATAACTATGAGTTAAAGTTGTGTCTTCAGTAGTTTCAAGAACAGTACCATCTCCATAAGTCCAATAATAACTTGTTGCATCTTCAGTATTATTAGTAATAGTGATATCATAAACAGAAGCAACAACTTCAAAATCTGAATCCGGCAAATTATCATCTACCCAGATATACTCTTCATTTTCATCGCAACTTACAAAGGTAAGCGACATCGCAGCTGCGAACAAAAACGCTCCTTTTGTTAAGAGCCATCGATTTTTTTTCATTTTCATGACTTTAGATTTAATTTTAATTTATAATAAAGCTTATTAACATTTATAACACAATAATTACTTCAGACCTGTTTGGGTTAATAATTTATTACTTTGTATATATTTTGATTGTGATATAAAAGATACAAGCAGCATCTGTTGCCTGGTAGGCAAACTAATTTGATAAGAATCCTCATTTATGGTTCCCTTTTTTATGACTCTGCCCGACAAATCGAACAACATAAAGTTAACAGGCAGATAAGAAGCATTACTTACAGTAAGTAATAAGTTACTACCATCAACCTCAAAATAAACCATATCTTCAATCACTTCTGCAACAGAATAGATTGAATTATCCACATCGTCCTCTTCCTCTTCCTCTTCAGTATAAGGCCCTACATCTTCTTTGGACAAAGGAGTACGTTCCACTTCTTGGTTACTGTACTCATCACAACCTACATCTTTTGAACTATCTCTGTCCTGTCCGTCTATATCTTCTACAACCTGAGAATATTCACCTTGCGAAGCATCTATTAAAATACTAGATATCCCAGGGCGCCATAATTGATCATCATATTCTAAAGCAGGATCAGCAAATACAAAACCGCTATTAACTTCCTCATCCTCCGAGTCTGCATTAACTACATTTCCTTCCCAAGTCATATTAGTAGGCGAATCTTCAAACTCAATATTAATATCTCCGGTAGTTTTATCTATTACATTATTGGCAAATACACATCCATCAGGAGCCAATGTTTTTTCATCATCTTCTCCGGCTCCCATAGTCACAGGTACTTCACATTCTACAATCGTATTAAAAGCAACAACGGCATCTTTAACCTGAAAATAACCATTCAATGCCGAATCTTCTATTCCATTCATAAAACAAATAGCTGAACGGTAACCATCTCCCATTAATCCTTCAAAGTAATTATTGTAAACCTCATGCCTCTCACCAATAATCCGAACACCACCAGAGGATTTCTCATCACCAAAAAAATAATTACCATAAACGGAACAATCATTACCATGACGCAAGGTTAAACATCCATCACAATCAATAAAAGTATTGTATCGATAAGTATTAAAACAAGATTTATTAGATATAATCTCTATTTCTCCATCGCACTCTTCAAAAACATTGTATTCAACAGTGGCATAAGACTCCTCCATACTATTGGTACTGGTACCAATCCTTATTGTTTCTCCACCGTTTTCTCCGAGATCAGGACGTGAACCAAAATAGTTATGATCTATTTGTGTATAATTAGGAGTGTCGTTTCCTAACCAAACTACCATTGTAGCCCCGGCATTATTCTTTCCGCTAAAAGAACAATGATCTACGCGATTATACAATCCATATATTGAAATCCATTTATATTCATCGTCACTGCTATCCGGATTATAATTGGTAATGCTACAATTAGTTAATCTACAGTTATTGGCCAATTCTGAAGAACTATTTCTAAATTCTATCACAGCACCATCAGTTGAATAACCATCTTCAAAATTAAGTCCGTTTACTTCCAGATATTCACCATAAATATTTAAGGTAGATGTTCCGGAGAGGGTAACTGAATTAGTTGTTTCTGGTATCAACACAATCCAACTCTCTTCGGTACCTGTACCTTCAAAAACAATATCCTGATTAGTCCAGGTACCTGCTTTCATTTTAATAGTATCGCCGGCTCCCAGTAAATCTTTTAAGTCCTCAATATCTGAAGCAGAAGAAACAGTATAATTAGCAGCATCGATACGAGTTACCTGTATCAAAAATAAAATACCTGTAACAATTTTCAGCATTTGCCTGTTAGTTAAAATATGTTCTGCTCTTTTTATCATTTATAACTTAAAAATAAATAAGATGAATACTAAAACTGCCTCATTATCTACTGCAATACCATCTATTGGTCGACCAATTTACAGACTATTTTTTAATTAACAAATTTTAACCGAATAATTTTATCTACAACGACCCACTTAAAAGACCCGAATAAAACCCCACATCCCTTATAAAACAAGGGTTTTGATATTATTTAAAGCAGAATAATTTTTTTTACAAACCTTGCATTTTTACAAATTGGTCGACCAATTGAGGTAACGAATGTTAATTTTGAGAGAATACAAGCGGTTTTAGTGAAAAAATATTAAACCGCAATATGCATTAGAAAATCTATTACGCATCGATACTGCTTCAAAACAAGATACTCAGTTGCTTTATCTCAGCGCACCAGAATGATGCTACGCCTTGTTTCATAGCATTTTCAATGCTCATGAGGAAATTTTAAGCCATAGTCCGGGTTAAATCAGAAAGGGGGATATGTTTATTTCTATAAACATATCCCCCTTTAAATTATAATATAGCTTACCGCTTATGTAGCTTCTGTTTACCGTTTACTGATGATTCCCAATTTCTTATTAATCTCACTATGAACCAAATTAGTTATATAATCATAAGAATGTGTACCCGGCATTACAGGCTCCATAAATTCGACAATCACCCTTTTAAATGGTTTAGGAAACCAGCTACCTTTGGGCAGTGCATCAAAGGCTCCTTTTATAGACACAGGCACAACAGGCACATTCAACTCCCTACTTAAAATAGCAAAGGTCTTTTTAAAATCACCCAGTTTACCATTTATAGTACGTGTTCCTTCCGGGAATATTATCAGGTTCTTATTCTTTTTTAAGGCTTCACCCATCTTTTGAATGGACTCTTTTAAATCTTTATTCAAGTCCATAATAATAATATGATTTCTGTTTGCGATAAATTTTAACCATTGTTTATTCACATGCTTTTCTTTGGCATAGAAATAGGTATTTTTAATCATCTTATTTTTTAAGAAAGAAGCTACAAATAGTCCATCGAAATAACTTTGATGATTGGGTGCAATAATACAAGGTTCATTGGGTATATTTTTAATACCTTTTCCTTTTAAACCAAAATAAAGGCTAAAAAAGGCTTTAGATATTTTAACAAATACTCTACCGGTAAACCAGGTTTTAGGTAAAGAGATATGAACTTTTTCCTTTAATATTTTAGTCCAATCCACTTTTTCCACCTGCATTTTATTACGGTGTTCGTGCAGATGTTCACTTAAGGCAAGCACATTTTTAAACTTAACCAGCTCACCAGGATCAATATCGACTCCAAAGGAAGATTTTAAAAACACCTGTAAACTCACCTTATCTAAAGAGTCAAGCCCCAAGTCTAATTCAAGATGATAATGCGGCAATACTTTTTTACGCTTCTCTTCCTCGAGATAATCAGCCAGAATATGAAATTCCTTCAAGTCAACTTCCACAGGAGTAACTTCCTCCTCTACCTGTATTTTTTCCAGTTCACTTAACTTAAACCGTCGTATTTTACCTAAACGGGTACGGGGCAACTCGCCATTTAAAACCGTAATATCCATCACCTTTTTATACGATGTACAAGTCATATTATATGCTTCAATGACCTCACGTTTGATTTCCTGATACAATTCTAGGGCATTAGAATATTTAAAAGACAACTCATCAGATGGAACGATAATAGCCTTAAACTGATCGCCTGACTGGTATACGCCTGCTTCTTTAACAAAAGCGGCATAGCTCTCGAGTTTATATTCAATTTCAACGGGGTTAATATTTTTTCCATTCGAAAGGATTAATATTTCCTTCTTTCGTCCTGTAATATGCAAAAATCCCTGTTGATCAAAATGTCCCAGATCGCCAGTATAAAGCCATCCATCCTTAAGCACTTCGCTGGTTTCTTCAGGGCGGTTATAATAACCCTGCATAATATTCTCGCCTTTGGCCACAATTTCGCCCTCTCGTATTTCCACTTTACATTTTGGCAATACAAATCCGGGAGAACCGGTTTTTATATGACCCGGACGTGTGAAAGTGATCATCGGAGAAGCCTCAGTCATTCCATAACCTTCGAGCACATCGAACCCCAGCGTTTTATAATCTCTCCCTACTTCCTTATCAAGAGCAGCACCCCCACTAACCATAAAGCGAATACATCCGCCAAATTTTTTATGAACTGCACCAAAAACCAACTTAGAAAATGCCTTGGAATCGAGTTTTTCAGCCAGGCTAAATAAAGCAAGCGCTACTTTACTCTTACTTATTTTATTTTTAATTCCCTTGTGGATAGCAGTATATAATCTGGGCACTCCAAGCAGAAGAGTGATCTGATTATCCTGTAAGGTTTGAATAATATCCTCAGAGGCCATAGATGGAGATATAGCCACTGTGGCACCCATTTTCAAGGGAATAATTAAATTACCCATCAAACCAAAAATATGATGAAGCGGTAAAAGCATCAACAAACGATCATCGGGCCTATATATCTTAACATCTTCGGAAACCGCTTTCAAATTAGCCAATAAGTTTGCATAAGAAAGCATTACTCCTTTAGGATTTCCTGTGGTACCTGAAGTATAGATAATAATTGCCGTTTCTTCTCCTTTAGGCTCAATTACCGGAAACTCTGAAAAACCATTGGCATCTGCTTCTTCATAATCATCAATCACAACGATCTGCGCTGAATAATCCAATTGCTTACATGCTTCTTTAAAATCAGCTAACTTATCTTTAGATACAAACACCACTTCGGGCTTACAATCATTTAAAATATAAGCCACTTCATCTATTGTGCTCATAAAATCGATAGGCACAACTACGGCATGGTTATTCCATGCAGAATAGAAACTATATACCCACCCCTCGCGATTCTCGGAAAATATACCAACTCTGTTGGTACTACTACTTTTATATAATGAAGAAAATAACTGAACTTTTTTTGCTAAATCGTTATAGGAAACAATCTTTCCTGACTTTATTAATGCTGTCTTCTCACCCTGCTGTAAAAACATATACTACTATTAAAAAATAAATTTATCGAATACTCCTTCTTGCTTTACAAACAACCAGTCTGTATAAATCAGGAAATACCCATATTAATTAACGCCATACAAGTAAACCAAAAATAGTCTAAATGCTTTTTTACTTTACCCGCCGTTTATTTCAAATACGTTAATCATCTGTCAAAGATAATTAAATTACGCATCTCAATACAAAATTCACGACCAATCTATCAAATCTTAACATTAAACCATCCTATTCACCTTCCTTAAACTCAAAAGAAAACACTTTGTTTAACCAACTCTAAATATTTACTATCTAATCAATTAAATATTTCAGTTTATAGATCACTATAAATGAAACACAAAATTGGCATTTCATATCTGGCTATGTGTTCATATGCACAAAAAAACCTTGAACAAACCAGTAAGGCTAAAAAGGAAAACGTAAGCATGTAAATTATATTTTAATTCAACCAGTCAAAAAAATTACCTAAAACACCATTGAACCTACAATATGCAATAGAAAATCTGTTGC
>JBFHEL010000272.1:0-6012 GCA_041584155.1 Saccharicrinis sp. | reverse complement strand
TGTGTGCCGTCGGGTTTTAACTGTTTATTGATAAAACCATAGGCCGGGTTATTTTCCCATTCCATGCTGTCGGCAGTAAATTTATCCTGTAAATACGAAGGATAGTTTTTTCTTTCCGGTTTATTAGCATTGAGGGTTAGTCGCAGATATTCTCTGAAATAAGGTGCAACACCTTCCTTGTGATCTGTTCGGTTAAAATCCAGGGTAAGAGGAATGTTTTTTAAAGAGTCGTAAGCTTCGTCGGTGATAAACTGAGCTTTACGCATTTGGTTCAGGACTACATTTCTTCTGAATTCGGTGGTGTCGGGACGTCGCACCGGGTTAAAGAGAGCGGGGTTTTTTAACATCCCCACCAGGGTGGCAGCCTGTTCTATTTTAATGGTGTCGGTGGATGTATTAAAAAAGGTTTTTGCAGCCGATTGAATACCATAGGCATCGTAAATATATTCTGCCTTATTTAAATACATGGTAATGAGTTCGTTTTTGGTATAGCTGCGTTCCAGCTTCACCGAAATAACCCATTCGTTTAGTTTTTGTAGTCCTCTTTCCCATATGTTTTTAGCCGGTTCATGAAAGAGCAGTTTGGCAAGCTGTTGGGTAATGGTACTACCTCCTCCTGATCCTTTGTCGCCCATCAGTACGGTTCGTATAGCTACCCTAAAGAGTCCGCGAGGGTCGATGCCTGAGTGATCGTAAAAACGCACATCTTCGGTAGATACCAGGGCGTTCACCAGGTTGGGTGAGAGTTGATCAAAATCAATAAATGTTCTGTTCTCAATGGCGAAATTACCCAGTAACTCTCCGTCTTCAGAAATAATCTGAGTGGCAATACTGTTTTTGGGGTTCTCAAGATCTTCAAAGGAAGGCATTACACCTAAAAAACCACGTGAGATTAAAAAGAACAATAAAAAGACCATAAAAAAGGAGAATATCACTACTCCCCAGAACCAGCGGAGTATTTTTTTTATGTTGGGATTATTTGTTGTCATAGTTGTATTATTGAAATTTTGAGCAAAAATAGCATTTTTAGCAAAACTATTGATTTAAAATTGTAACGGTGTAATTTGAAGAAAATTATATTCTTTTTTTGCAAAGCTTTTGTAATGATATATTTTCATTATTAAATCAGCTTTTTAGTTATGTTGGGATAATTTTTTAAATTTGACGGCTTAATAGAATTGTTAATTAAGTTGCAGATGGCAAAAAAGAGCATAGTAAGTGAAGGCAATTTGGTGATTGTGGAGTCCCCGGCCAAAGCAAAAACGATAGAAAAGTTCTTAGGGAAAGACTTTTTGGTGAAATCGAGCTATGGTCATATCCGGGATCTGGCTAAGAAAGACTTTGGGATTGATATAGAAAATAATTATACACCGAATTATGTTGTTTCAGATGACAAGAAAGAGGTGGTCAAGGAGTTGAAAAAGCTATCCAAAGATGTGGGGACTGTATGGCTCGCTTCCGATGAAGATCGCGAGGGAGAGGCTATAGCCTGGCATTTATATGATGAGTTGGGTTTAATTCCCGAAAAAACAAAACGTATTGTATTTCACGAGATCACTAAGGAGGCGATATTAAAGGCGGTGGATAATCCCCGCGATATTGATTATGATTTGGTTCATGCACAACAGGCGCGCAGGGTGTTAGACCGTTTAGTGGGATTTGAACTCTCGCCGGTACTGTGGAAGAAAGTGAAGCCTTCCCTCTCGGCAGGGCGGGTACAGAGTGTGACAGTCAGGTTGATAGTGGAGCGTGAAAGAGAGATTTTTGCTTTTAAGCCGGAGTCTTCCTTCCGTGTAACGGCAGTATTTACCATTACAGATGCTAAGGGTAAGGTATCGGAAATTAAGGCGGAGTTGGCAAAACGTTTTGCTTCGCTGAAAGATACCGAGGCTTTTTTAGAAAAATGTAAAGCAGCTTCTTTTTCGGTTAAGGATATTACCAAAAAACCCTTAAAGAAATCGCCTGCACCTCCGTTTACTACCTCTACCTTGCAACAGGAAGCCAGTAGAAAACTGGGTTTCTCGGTGGGGCAAACCATGTCTGTGGCGCAGAAACTTTATGAGGCAGGAAAGATTACCTATATGCGTACCGACTCGGTAAATCTGGCAGAGACAGCTATTCAAATGGCTTCTGATCAGATTAAAGAGGAAATGGGCGAGGAATATTTAAAGATAAGGAAATACCAGACCAAGAGTAAGGGAGCACAGGAAGCTCACGAGGCCATTCGTCCTACCTATCTTAATAAGCCCACGGTTACAGGCTCGTCGCAGGAGCAAAAGTTATATGAGTTAATATATAAAAGAACCATAGCTTCTCAGATGAGTGATGCTCAGCTGGAGAAAACCACGATACATATTCAGGGAGATGGTGTTGATGAGCTTTTTGTTGCTTCGGGTGAGGTGATTAAGTTTGACGGATTCCTCAAGGTATATATTCAGTCTTCGGAACACGAAGGTGAAGCAGATGAAGAAGACAGTGGCTTGCTACCGCCTATGAAGGTGGGTGACCCTCTGAATGCTGATATTATTGAGGCCCGGGAACGGTGGAGTCAAAAACCCGCCCGATACTCCGAGGCTGCTTTGGTGAAGAAACTGGAAGATTTAGGTATTGGACGTCCATCTACCTACGCTCCTACTATTTCAACTGTACAAAACAGGGGATATGTGGTAAAAGAGGAGCGTGAAGGGGTGGAACGTGCCTATCAGTACCTAAGCCTGTCGGCAGGAGAACTCCAAAAAGAGATCAAAAAAGAAATTACAGGAGCAGAAAGAAACAAATTATTTCCTACTGATGTGGGTATGGTGGTGAATGACTTTCTGATGAAATATTTTCCAAACATTGTTAGCTATGACTTTACGGCTAAGGTGGAAATGGAATTTGATGAGATTGCCATTGGTAAGGTTGTGTGGAATGAGGCAATAGATCAATTTTACAGAAGTTTCCATAAGCAAGTAGAGGAAACGCTGGAGAACTCAGAACGAAATACAGGTGAGAGGATATTGGGTAACGATCCTAAAACAGGGAAGCCTGTTTTGGTGAAGATTGGTCGTTATGGTCCAATGGCTCAGTTGGGAGAAAGCAGCGAGGATGAGGATGTTGAAAAACCCAAATTTGCTTCCCTGCAAAAGGGACAACATCTGGAAACCATTACCCTGGAGGCTGCATTGAAGCTTTTTGATTTGCCGCGTGATCTGGGTTTGTTTGAGAATAAAAAAGTGGTGGTGGGTATAGGACGCTTTGGACCCTATGTGCGTCATGATGGGAAGTTTGTTTCCCTGAAAAAGGGTATTGACGATCCTTTGACTATTGAATTGGATAGGGCCGTTGTGCTTATTGAAGAAAAAAGAAATGCCGACAAAGAGAAATTTATCAAGAGCTTTGATGAAGATGCGGAGTTGCAAATATTAAACGGTAGATGGGGTCCTTATATCTCTTACCAGAAAAAGAACTATAAGATACCCAAGGATACCGATCCTAAGACCCTGTCGTTTGAAGATTGTCAACAGTTGATCAAAGATGGTGGTAAGAAAACGACAAAGAAAAAAACAACTAAAGCAAGCAAAACAAGCAAGACAACCAAAGCTACCAAGAGTACCAAGAAATAAGTATTTGCAATTGTGAGAATTAACGATTTTTTTGAACCTGTATCAGCACCGGCATTGTCTTCCTGTTTTATGCCTCAGGAAGATAGTTTGCTGAATCATATTGTTTATGGGTTTGAGGGAGTTGAAGAGTTTGATTTGGCTACCTTTGATGTGGCTATTGTAGGTATTGCCGATGATATAAACGCCTTAAATAATAAGGGGTGTAGCGAAGGGGTTCATGTAGTACGACCCATGCTGGCAGCCTTACGAAAAACTTCCCGGTCTTTAAAGATTATAGATCTGGGTAATATCAAGGGAAAGACCTTGGACGACAGATATTGGGCCATTCGTGAAGTGAGTAAGATACTGTTGAAACACCAGGTAAAGGGCATTTTTTTGGGCGCAGGGCAGGATTATACCCTGCCTGTTGTTCGTTCGCTGACCGATGATAAAGGTGATGTGGTGGTGTCGGTGATAGATGCTAAGTTGGATTTATTGCATGGGGAGGCTGACTATTCCTCGCAAAGCTTTCTGACAAAGCTGAAAACGGAGTTGCGTGCTTCTGTGTTCGACTTAAATGTGCTGGGGGTGCAGAAATATCTTCTGGGAGAAAGTCAGGAAAGAGAAATGGATGCTGTAGGTTGGGAGTATGTTCGTTTGCGCGATTTGCGTAATGAGCATATCAGTCATGCCGAGCCATATTTAAGAGATGCTGAGGTGGTGAGTTTTGATGTGGGGGCTATTGCATATAGTGTTATGCCCTATCATGCACCAATAAATAGTAATGGATTTAATGGTTACGAAGCATGTCAGATGGCCTGGTATGCCGGAATGAGCGATCATCTTCGCTTTTTTGGCTTACATGAATATAATCCTCAGTACGATACAAACAGCGTAGGTGGTGGTTTGTGTGCACAAATTATATGGCATGTATTAGAGGGGATGGCCGTTAAAACAAATGACGTTCCTTCGGTTGAATCTGAAAATTATAAAATTTTTGTGGTGCATCTACACAATTTTAGCGAAGATATCCGTTTTTATACAAACAGGGTAAATCATCGTTGGTGGATTGAAGTACCCTGGAAAGAGAGCGTAAGGTTGATTTCATGTAGTGAAAATGAATATAAACAAACACGTGATGGGTGTATGCCTGAAAAGTGGTGGCGTTTTTTTCAAAAAGGGTATCTAAAATAAGGTGTTTTACAAAAAAAATACATGTTTAACTTATAAAATGAAACCTTTATATTTAAAATAAAGTATACGAACTCAGTTTTTAATGCAAACGCATTCATATAGTTTTGTTCTATATAGTTGATAAACAAAATATTATGCGTTTGTGATAAAAATAGAGTTCTTTGAGTTTTTTATATCTGAATAAATGGTTAGGAGAATTCTGATTTTTGTTTTATTTTGCATCGCTGCTCAAGCAAAGGCTCAGTACGATCCTCAGTTCAGTCAGAATATGTTTAATATACTGACGGTTAATCCTGGGTATGCAGGAAGTACCGAGTCTATTAATTTAGTGGCCTTGAACAGGAATCAATGGTCAGGAGATTATGCTATTAAAACAACGGTTTTTAGCGGAGACATGCCTGTTAAGTGGTTTGGACGTGATGGGGGTGTAGGCTTAAATTTTATGAATGATGAAATTGGATTGTTTACCAATATTTCTATAAAATTAAGTTATGCTGCAAGATTTGAACTTGAAAGAGGTGTCCTGGGTTTGGGTTTGTCTGTAGGGATATTAAATCAAACATTGGATGGAACAGGATTTGAGTTTCCTGATGAAGAGTCGGATGTGTATACCACATCGGCCAGTGAAGATCCCAGTCTTACTTCTTCTGAAGTATCAGGAACAGCATTTGATGCTGGTTTAGGCGTGTATTACATCGATAAAAATTTTTATGCAGCAGCCTCGCTGACACACCTGAATAATCCGGAACCAAATTATGATGATGAAATAAATATTACCATAAATAGAACTTTTTACCTGACAGGAGGGTATAACATAAAAATAGAAGACACTGCGTATGAACTTTTGCCTTCGTTTTTTTATAAAACAGATGGTAGTAGTTTTCAAATAGATTTGAATACACTGGTAAAATACAGGAAGAGATATTGGGGAGGAATGAGTTACCGGTTTCAAGATGCCATTGTTTTGTTGGGAGGAATAGAGTTGAAAAGTGGGATTCGTTTTGGATATAGTTATGACATTACAACATCAGCTATTGCCAGTGCGGGTGCCGGAGGAACCCATGAGTTGATGGTTGGATATAATTTTGATGTAAGTTTTGAGAAACGAACAAAACGCTATAAAAGCGTTAGATATTTATAATGATATAGGAAATTTTGAAATTAAAATACTGATAGTCTGAAATATTATGAAAAAAGTACTAGCTCTTAGTGTCATTATAGTCACTATTCTTAG
>JBFHEL010000271.1:0-6029 GCA_041584155.1 Saccharicrinis sp. | reverse complement strand
TTGTCCAATTTATGATAAGGAATTAAGGAAAGAGATTTTAACCATGCTTGAAATGCAACGCAAAGATAACTGTTCGGCTCGTTTTTTGAATAATAAAATGGATAATACCATAAAGTATCCTAAAGAAGGAGAGCCGGAATTTAGATCGCAGGCGGAGTTTCATAAATGGTTAAGTAATCGTTAAATGTATTTACCTGTGATAAATATCCTTAAAGCTATAGTCTTTTGTAACCGGTATTTCAGGGTGTTGTTTTTATGAAAAGGGTTGGTTGGGTATTTGCTAGCTATTGTTTCTGTTGCGCCAATGATTCACCTAACTGCCTGCCTAATTGAAAGGCTTGTTCCATCGCTTCCTGTTGTTTTTTAACTGCTCCTTTTTCAAAAGAGTATAAAACAGGAAGTGTACCTATAATTTCATAGCCTAATGCTTCCATTGGCTTTTGCATTGCTTCTATGGTAAAGCCCATATCCTGCATGCTGGCCTGTTCACATACCGCTGAAATAACTACTTTTCTATGCTGATTAGCTAATCGACTGCTCCATTCCCTTGGTCTGGTATCATTATTAAAATTGTAAAAGCAATACAACCTGTCTAAAAAGGCCTTCATCCATGAGGTAATGTTGTAATTATGCACAGGAGAGACCAACACCAATCCCTGCGATTCGAGTATATCAGGATATAGCGCAGACATGCCATCATAGAGCATGGTGCAAACCTTGTCTTTTCTGCATTTCTCGCATCCAATGCAACCTTTGGGGTTAATATCCTTTAGTTTGACATGGCTTACATGGCTAATTTTTTCTTGTATTCCCAGGGTAATTTGTTTAATGAGTGTATCGGTATTACCTCCTGCTCTGGGACTTCCACCTACGGTTAGTACCCTGGGTTTGGGCATTGCAATATGGCTGGCTTTATTGATCAGTTCGTTGAAGTATATCATGGGGCTATTGTGGTTTTTAATCGGGGTGCTAAAAATAAACCGGAATTATTTAGTATTGAGCAACGAAAGTAGTTGAAACTTTTTGATTAAAATGTATTTTTGTGGTTTAATGGCATTTTTTATACAAGATGAATACTACAGAGATTTTAATTAAAATACGTAAGATCGTTCGTTCGGTCGATATAGAATCAAAAAAGATTCAAAAGGAGTATGGAGTTAGTATTCCTCAGGTTCTTTGCCTTAACTTTTTAAAAAGTTCCAATAATTTTCAGGCCACACAAAGTGAAATTAAAAAGTTTTTAAACCTCAATGCAAGCACAGTAAGTGGTATTATTAACCGGCTTGAGAAAAAAGGTTATCTGGCCCGATTGCCCAAATCGATCGACAAAAGAGTGGTTAATATTGTTTTAACTTCTGATGGTTATAAGGCATTGAGCACCATGCCATCTCTTTTGCATGAAACCTTATCTAAAAAATTACAACAGTTAAATGATAAAGAGTTAACTACTGTGGAGGAGGGGTTAGAGATTCTTGTGAAAATACTTGAAATAGAAAAAGTGGAGGCATCTCCTTTGATCACTACAGGATCGAGTCTGGAAGATTATTCCGATGAAGGAGGTATTACTCGTGATAGTAATTCGTAGCATGGATATTTATAGAGAAGGGGCCTATCAGAATATATGTTCTAATCGCCCCTTCTGAAAAATAATATGATATTAAATTACTTTGTTAACCAGCTGTCAATCATTGCTTTGTTATTGGTGTAGAAGCTTTTTGCACCTTCTTCTTCACCAAGCTTTTTTATGGCGCCCATTAATTCATATAACTGCGCTTCTTTAAAGTTGAAATTAGCGAAGAAATTAGCTGCTACAGGCTTCTCTTCTTTAAAGCCTTTGCGGGAAATGATTTGACACTCATCTTTAGGGTAAATTCCTTTGGGATCATCCAGATATTTAAGGTCATTTTCGGCCCATTTAAAATGAGGTTTCCATCCTGTAATAACAATCCATTCGTTTTTCTTAATGGCTTTCTCTAAGCTGGCCACCATAGCCGGACCACTGGAAGTAATTTGCTCGAAGTCTGTTAATCCGTATTGCTCAATGGCTTTTAAAGTATTGGCATGAATACCTGCACCACTGCCAACTCCGATAATTTTACCATCAAATTCTTCAGCATGCTCATTCATTTCTTCAATAGAATTAATGCTCACATAAGAAGGAACCACAAGGCCGGTTGTTCCATCAATAAAGGAAACGCCTAATTGCTCAATAGTGGCACCATATTTAGCCCAATAATCCTTATGGGTGTTGGGTAACCACGCATCAAGAAATACATCTCCTTTAGAATTTTTTTTCGACAGCTCGCCATAGATAAGGCCAGGTTCAAGGTTAGTAAGCTCTACCTTATAGCCATTGGCCTCTAAAGCAACTTTGGCTAAATACGACATAGCAATTCCCTCGGCCCAATTAGGGTAGAGAATACTAACTTCTTTTACATTCTTTTTTTGTGCGCCGTTTTTACACGAAAAAGTAGCAAGCATTAAAGCTGCAGCGATAAACAGAACACTTAAATTTTTTATATTCTTCATTTGTTTAAATTTTTGTAAAACCGTAATGTGTAAGGCGATGATTCATCTCATATGCTTACTTATTGAGTAAGAGGTGTAAATCATTCATCGTAACCTGCCTTTTAATGTCAGGTAAACATGCCGGTTTTAGTATATTAAAATTTCGATTAATACTATTTTTTAGCTATTGCCTGGGTAATGCGGTCTAGTATGATAGCCAGTACCACGATTCCTAGTCCAGACTCAAAACCTTTGGCCACATCATTCTGCTGAATTCCCTGGTAAACAATACTTCCTAATCCTTTGGCTCCTACCATAGATGCAATAACAACCATAGATAACGACAGTAGAATTACCTGATTAATACCTGCTAAAATGGTTGTTTTAGCTAAGGGTAATTGAATTTTAAAGAGAATTTGTTTTTCTGTTGCACCAAAGGCATGACCAGCTTCTATAACGTCTTCTGGTACACTACGTATACCCAGGCTTGTTAAACGCACAGCTGGTGGCAGGGAAAAGATCACAGTAGCAATTACTCCGGGGGTATTTCCAACACTAAAAAAGAAAATAGCCGGAATAAGATATACAAAGGCAGGCATGGTTTGCATAAAGTCGAGGATGGGACGAATAATGGCATTTGCCGTGTTGCTTCGTGCAGACAATATGCCTAAGGGAATACCAAATAACAACGCAATAATAGTGGCAACTAATACCAGCGTGGTGGTTTGGATAGCATGTTCCCAATATCCCATGGCCCATATTAAGAGTAGGCCCACTATAACAAAAGAGGCTAAGCCTATACCTTTTTTAAAACCTTCCTTTTTTAACGAAAGGCCTCTTGCATTACTGTAATAGGCACCAATGGTAATTAAGGCAATGATGATTAAGAAGGGGATGTTTAAAAATAAGTCGTTTAAACTTTCAACCGTCCAGGATATTGAGTCATCAATAGCTCCCCACAAAGGAGAAAATGCTTCTTCCAATGCATTGATACCCTTTTCGATATACTGACCTATATTAATTAATTTTTCCATACTATATCTCGTTAGCTTTTTCTTTTAGTTCTATAACTTCTTTTTTTCCAAAGCTTGTGGCTTCAATAATTAAGGATGTTTGAGAAATTAAGCCCAAAAACTTTCCGGTTCCTTCTTCAACCACGGCCAATGGATATCTGATGTCGGTAATTAAAGGAAGCATTTCTTCTACCGTGTAGTTTTTATAAACACTGGGAACATCGGTCTTTATGGCTTTGTGAACTGTCTTTTCTTTTTCCTTTTCCAGTTCCAGAAGATCGTTTAACCATACATGGCCCAGGAATTTTTTGTTTTCATCTTCCACAGGCAGATTTGTAGTTGCAATGGCGCGCATTTTACGTATGGCACCTTTGGGGCCATCCTTATGAATCTCCACTTTAGTGTTCTTTTTAAACATTAAAGTTTCTGCTGTGATAATGGTTTTGCGATCTACTTTTTCTACAAAAGCCTCCACATATTCACTGGCCGGGTGGGTAAGGATATCTTCTGCGGTACCAATTTGCTCAATCACACCATCTTTCATAATGGCAATGCGGTCACCAATTTTTATGGCCTCATCTAAATCATGGGTGATAAACACTATGGTTTTGCGCAGTTTGCTTTGTATCTCCAGCAATTCATCCTGCATATCTGATTTAATAAGCGGATCCAGCGCTGAGAATGCTTCGTCCATTAACAATACAGCCGGGTCATTAGCCAGCGCTCTTGCCAGCCCAACACGCTGCTGCATACCTCCTGAAAGCTCAGCTGGGAATTGTGCTTCGTAACCTTTCAGACCCACTGTTTCCAATGCTTCTAAGGCCTTTTCTGTTCTAACGCTGAGTTCTTCATTGCGCAGTTCCAGGCCAAAAGCCACATTTTCAAGAATGGTACGATGGGGAAGGAGTCCGAACTTTTGAAACACCATACTCATTTCTGTTCTGCGCGTTTCCAGAAGTTCTTTATTGTTCTCTCTGGTTATATCATGGCCTTCGAAAAATACATGTCCTGAAGTTGGTTCAATCAACCTGTTCAGGCAGCGTATGAGCGTGGATTTACCACTTCCGGAGAGGCCCATAATAACAAAAATTTCACCCTCCTTGATTTCAAAATTAGCTTTATTTACCCCAACCGTGCATTTTGTCTTTTTCAGAATCTCTTCCTTCGACATGCCCTGGTTCAGCAACTTAATCGCATCTTGCTTTCGTTTGCCAAAAATTAGGGTTAAATCTTCAACCTTAAGTTTTACTTTTTTGTTATCTGTCATCTATTTCTGTTTAAAAATAATAACCAATATTAATGTTGAAGCGGTTTTCCCATTCTGCTCCTGTTGTTCCAGTGCTCAGCCCGTTTGTCCATGCCGAACCTATCCATGGTTGATCTTTACCCTGCCCATAATCAACATAGGTATAAATACTTCCTGCGGTAACCAATACACCAGTAACATTCATATAGGAATCTTTATAGGTGTTTATTGCTTTGTCCAGCATTCCAAAGTCATTATAGAACTGCAGGCTAGAAACGGGACCCCAATTAACAGGTACTGTATAAGCCGCTCCAATGGTGTAGGTGGTGCCTTCTGATGCAACCATATAGGGATAGCCATAGGCAGTCATGGCCATTACATCATTATTCTGTCCATCAGGGTTTTTTGTGTTGACTTTATATTTAGAAACCTGTGCTTTTACATCAAATTTGCCAGCCTTCAGTTCATAGTGAGCAGCCCATGCATAACGATCGCCTACTTCCTCGGTGTCGAGATTGTAAACCCCACCGTACTGACCTGAAATACCTATTTTATGCTCGATATTTCCTGTTGTTAATTTCCGGTCTATTTTTACATTAAGCTGGTTGATTTCTTTGTTTCTATGCGTACCTTCTGATGATGAACTTATGTCATAGGCGTATCTGCTGTCGGATACATCAGAATTGTTGCCAAAACTAAGTTCTTCCGCATTTTTAAAGAAGGCAATGGCATATTCCCATTTATCATCAATGTGGGTGTATTTTAATCCCATATCATGGTCATCCTCTAATCCTACATAGTAGTTCATACTAAAAAACCAGCTGTGCGAGTTATATTGGGTGATACCAAAAGGTACTTGCGTTAAACCAATTTGTAAATTGTTCTTGGAAGAGAAGTCATAACCAATCCAGCCTTGTTTTAACATGGCACCACCAAAGTCTTGCGAGTAGAAACGATATTCGGCGTTAAGTTTTAATCCTTTGTATTTAGCTTTGGCATTAATTCTGAAGACATCAAAACCAAAATCGCCCCCTCGTTTTTGCTGGCCTGATTTCCACGAAGATAAATTGTAAGTATATCTTAGTGCACCCCCTAGTTTAACCTCGGGTTTGTCTTGTGCTGATAAATAAATAAAAGGTGTTAAAATGATAAGCAATGCTATTTTGAATTTCAAATGCATATTAAAAATAAGTTAAAGTATTTATGTTTATTAATGATGTTTCAATAAGAATGATATTGGCATAATTACCAGTTATCTTTTT
>JBFHEL010000270.1:0-6030 GCA_041584155.1 Saccharicrinis sp. | reverse complement strand
TATGAATATTATCGAATACCTCTCCGGTCAGGAAATTCGTATTTGTAGGCTTTCTGAGTTTTCCATCGCTTGGATAATATATCTCATGTCCATTGTCGGCACTAAACACAATAATTGTATTATCGATAAGGTCGAGCTCTTCCAGTTCTTTTACAATATCGCCAACATGATCGTCCAACATCTTTACCATAGAGGCATAGGCTTTCTCTATTTCAGTTAAATTAGGATTATTGACAAAATCCTCGTGTATCTCAGGAATGGCTGTTGGCCCGTGCGGCAGTTGCGTAGGATGATAAAGAAAGAACTTTTCGTCTTTATGTGCCCGAATAAACTCAATGATCTTATCCTTAAAAATATTCTGAGAATATACGGCCCGACCATCTTTTTTCCAGCGGTGCATATAACCGCCATTTTCATCTTGCTCGCGTGTTTTACCGCAATTTACATCGGTATTTCCCGGAATTGCAACTTGCTTTCCATTCTCGAATAAGAAAGGTGGATAAAAACCATGACAACGAACATGATCGTAATACCCGTAATAATAATCCCAACCACCGCGTTTTAGCAGATTGTGCGTAGTTGAAAAACCCCAATCCAATTTCCCGACCTGTGCGGTTACATAGCCGGCTTCTTTGAACACCTCGGCCAAAAACACCTCGTCTTCCGGAATTTCACCATACTGCTTATCCAAGGCTTTTTGAATCATATTGGTTGTTACCGTAGTGTCGGTACTAAGTTTCTTATAATATCCACCTCGCGTTAAATTCCATTTATCTCTTTGCAGATCGTGATACCCTGTTAATAAACTGGCACGAGCCGGGGCACAAAACATGCATCCGTACACATTTTCGAATCGCACACCATTATCAGATAACTTATCTATATTGGGGGTTTTTATTATTTCCTGACCTTCGCAAGACAAAAGACCCCGACCTAAATCATCGGCATAGATAAAGACTACATTGGGGGGTTCAATAGGTATTTTTGAACAAGAGAATAACAAAGTGCTTAACAATAAAGTGCTGACGACAAGTTTCATATTTTTATAAATTTTGACTCGTTATTGATTGAATGATAATCGATGAAGACTTAAGTCCATTTCCGGAAACCTCTAAGGTGATTTCCCCTTCATTAGCATCTGATTGTACCAACACGACCAGCATACCACTAAATACTTTCATACTGGGCTCATGAAACACCTCCAAAGAAGTGGCATCGCCATTACAAGCGGCCCTAAAAGAGCCTTTCCCCGTAACCTTAAATTTTATTTTATTTGAAGCACGTGGACAAAGGACACCTTCCTTATCAACCACAGTAGCTGTAACATAGCTTAAATCATTGCCATTTGCTTGAATGGTTTTTCTATCGGCAGATAGTTCAATGTGGTGAGGAGCTCCAGCTGTGCGGACTATTTTTTCTGCAGCTGCATGGCCAGCCTTGTCATATGCAATTACTTTTAGGATTCCCGGCTCATATTTAACATCCATCCACATGAGCCGGTAACGGTGCTGATTGGTTTTGTCCTTAGTTTTTCTTTGTATTCCATGGCTTTTACCATTGATAAACAATTCCGCACTATCGTAACTGGTATAAACAAACACGGGAGTCGTTTCTCCTTCTCTTCCTTCCCAGTTCCAATGGGGTAAAACATGTAGTGTTTCCTCCTTTGTGTTCCAACGACTCCTATACAAGTAGTAACGGTCTTTAGGCAAGCCGGCCAAATCACAAATTCCAAAATAAGAGCTGCGTGCAGGCCAGTATGTATCGTAGGGAGTCGGTTCACCTAAATAATCAAAGCCTGTCCAAACAAACTCACCAATTACCCAGTCTTTATCATCCTGTAACACAAAATCATCGTCCGGCAGATTACTCCAACTACAGCGTTCCAAGTCGTATGAGGAAGATTGGCCATCGGCATAGGTCTTCATACTGGCTTTCTGTGCCGGAAATTTATAAACCCCGCGTGAACTAACGGTAGAAGCTGTTTCTGAACCCAGTAAGAAATTCTGAGGAAAATCCTCGTAGGCATCTTCGTAGAGGTGCACCCTGTAATTCAATCCCGGAATATCCATAATTGCGCCAAAACCATTTTTCATGACAGCCTTCACCTGATCCATACCAACGGTAACAGGACGGGTAGGATCTTCTCTATGAAAAATATCTTGCAACCATTTTGCTCGTTTGACACCTTCGCTGCCATACTGGTCGGGCACTTCATTACCCGAACTCCACATTACGATGCACGGGTGATTTCGGGTTGCGTGAGTTAGATTGACAATATCTTTTTCTGCCCATTCGTCAAAATATAGGTTATACCCATTTTTCATCTTAGGCCTTTTCCATTCATCAAAACTTTCCGCCAAGAAAAGAAAGCCCATTTCATCGCATAGTTCAAGTTGTTCCAACGAGGGCATATTATGTGAAGAGCGTATAGCATTGCACCCCATGTCTTTAAGTATTGTTAATTGCCTTTTAAGAGCAGCGACATTTACGGCTGCGCCCAAAGGACCCAGATCGTGATGCAAACATACCCCTTTAAACTTTGTAGGTACATTATTTAAAATAAAGCCTCCTTTGTCAGGGTTATACTCTATCTTTCGAATTCCAAAACGTATAGTTTCGTAATCCTTTAAGATGTTGTTTTGATATAACTTAAGTTCAGCAAAGTAAAGGTGTGGGTGATCTGTATCCCAAAGCTGGGGGTTTTTAACGACCAATATCTGTTCTACTTCATCTCCAACAATCTTGTCAGAACTGCTACAGGCAATTTGATTTCCTTTGGCATCTTTAATAATAGCCTCCACCCGAATATTGCTGGCCTTAACCTTACTTTTAATATTCACCTTTGCTGCTTGCAAGGATACAATTGGTGTAGTCAAAAAATGCCCCCAATGCTTAAAAGATACCTCATCTTTTACCACGAGCTGCACTTTGCGATAAAGACCTGCACCCGGATACCAGCGTGAAGACTCTGGCAGGTTTTCTACCCGTATGGCAACAAGATTTTCTCCCTTAACCAGAAATTCAGTAACATCAAAATAACAATAGTTATAACCGTTGGCCCATTGGCCTACTTTTGTACCGTTGATGTAGATCTGTGGCTGATTCATAGCTCCATCCAAGGTTAACAAGACCTGCTTACAAGTCAAATCAGATAAGGTAACTATTTTACGATACCAACCTACACCTACATGAGGTAAGGCCCCGGTTCGACCTGTTTTTTCGGTAGGCACATTTTCTCCATTCTGAGTAATTATTCCGGTTTGTTTGTCTACGTCTTTATCAAACGGACCTGCAATAGCCCAATCATGTGGAACCGAAACGGCTTCCCAATTTTCCGTACTGCAGATAAGTTTTGCTGCATCTTTCACGTCTTTATTGATAAACTGCCAGTCATCTGCCAACAAAATAACTTTACGCAAATCTTTATTCGCAAACGAAGGACACACCAGTGCCGTAAAACAAACGAGTATAAAACATTTCAGATTCATTGTAGATAGGTTAATTTTTCTTTTGTAGTACACAAACAAAGGCTGTAAGCATTGGATTGATTTATCTTTATACTGATTATCATAAATCAATCTGCAAACTATCTCCCTTTTCAATGGTCTTCCCTTTCAATTTCTTTTCGCCCAGACCTTCCAAAGCAAAAGTATTCAGTTCCAGCTGTCCATAAAGTACTGTTAACACAGCTTGTTTATCTTTTACTTCACAAGTTCCCCAACTATACCCATTGCTCCAGAAATAACAGCCTGGTTCTGAGGTAAAACGCATCGTTTTATCTACGCCGGAATAATGAAATCCCGATGTCGCCAAAACACCGCCCCAGGCCATCATGCTGCGTGCATAATGATGACCGTATTCTGCTTCGTTGAAAGGGTTGCGTTTTTTTCCATCGTACCGATCGCGTATATCCTGAATAGTCTTCAATCCTTCATCAACCTGTCCTTCGTATAACATGCTTACTGCAGCAGTATGCTCAAAACCGGTCATTACTTCGGTGAAATAGGGGAAGGGCTGAGTGGGCCTTTCGCCGGGATAATCGGCCATTAGCAAAGCAGACTCATTACCATAAGCATACGAACGCATAAAGTTTGGATGCTTCATTAGGTTCTCGCGGTAGTTATATTTCAGAATCGATTCGTTTGTCTTCACAATATTTTCCTTATCGGCCAAATAGCCCAAATCGAGAATATGCGCCATTACCTGCCCCACCAACTGATCGACCAGGCAGCCGTCGCCTAACTGGTATTGCGGATCATCGGCAACCAATCTTCTTTTTACTCGGATAAGACCATCGGCAATGCTGTCGAGGTGCATTGGGGGTACAATTTTCTGCACATAATATTCGCCGTTGAACAGGTTTTTATCCATCCATGCAGAGCCATTTTCGTACAACGATCTACATGTTAAGGCAAATTCTTTTTCTCCCAAATAAGTAGCCATTTCTTCGGTGGCACGCAAAGCACCTAGGTACCAAAAACCCATTTGAGGGTTCGGGCCGTAGTATTCCACATCCATAGTATTGTGCTGACTGCCTTCCATTACGCCATCCTTATCGGGATCCCATCCATTGGGGATCCAGCAAAATTCCAAGGCACGTTTTACGTTTTTCCAGTTCTTTTTCAGGAAATCATCATCGCCCGAGAGTTGCCATTCGCGATAATATTTCATAATACAACCCAATTGTCCGTCAGCAGCACCCAAGCCAAACTCAGTTCCTTTTGTTTTTAAAGGTAAATGAATGCGGTAATTCATCATCCCGCGATCGTCTAAAGCGTAAGCAAACTCTACTTCACGCATGTTTTGGGCAACATCGCCAAATAAAAATGGGATGGTTTGTTCATAATTCCATACATGGGTGCAGGTTCCCGGGCCGCTTCCTTCATTATCCTTAATACCTTCCCATCCGTGGTAATACCCAAAGCTGGTTTTAAAAGCCAACTGCGTACGAAAGTGAGCCAGATTAAACAAGGCTGCTTCTTTAACTATATCCGGAAAATCGCTTTGAATAAAGGCCTCAATAAAAGTCTTGGTTTCTTTTTCGAGATAGGGAATTTTAGGAATAATTTGCTCAGCCACATCCCATGAGTCCTTATACAGTGTGGCATAGTAATTCCCAATATTCCCCTGTTTTTGCCAATTTGTGCGGTTGGGAAAGTTCCATGTAATAAAAAAGCGAATATCTTTTTCTTCATTTGGTGCCAATGTAGTTTTTACGGCCAACGAACCCATATTGTTTTTTTGCTCCGATGATCTTTCTTCCACCATTCCATCATCCAAATAATCATCCCAAAACTCCAGTGTACTATTCCCCCATTCTCCCGGTTGCCAACAAGTACGGTAAGAAACATCTCCTTCACTATTTGTTGATAAGCTAAAAGTCCCCCATTGCGCACTGGTAGTATCCACTTCTTCACAAGCTGTGTAATGAATACCTTTTAAACCATTTTCTTCTTTGTAAGTATTGATGTTTTTATAGGCTTTACCTTCTATCCCATCGAAACCTATAAAGTTTGGAATATTTCCTGCCAGAGAAATGGTAATTGGTTTATTACTGGTATTTTTTACTTTATAACTCAACACTGCTATTGGAAGACTGCTATCATTGGTGTTTCCTGGTATTAGAGGATTGAATGCCCTCACCATCACATCTACCGGCAAGTCATTATCGGTTAATAATACTTGTCCAAAAGGATATGCCGTTTGAAAAGTAGCATTAGAAAACCTTGGCAACCCATGGTTGGGTGCTTTCGAACCGTAAAAACCTTCGTCATAATAACTGGGAACAGGTCCCTCCATCAATAAGGCCTGTGCCTCTTTACCTTCTTCTTTAACATACAGAGAGAAAAAAGGTGTTCGATTAATCACCTCCACACCTGCATAACGTGGGTTAAAACCCTTGGCCGGGCGGCTCATTATCTCCCAATCTACAATGGCCCCATATCCACTCAACGAAACGGTACCTGTACCGATACCGCCAACGGGCATTGCTATACGACCAGTATGTTCCTGATCGTAGGTTTTTAG
>JBFHEL010000269.1:0-6055 GCA_041584155.1 Saccharicrinis sp. | reverse complement strand
CCTCTTCACTTTCTATTTTACTTTATCCTTTAAACTTTAACCTTAAAATCCTTGTTCCTTTTCTTTTTGGTTCTTCCCTTTATCCCTAAAGATAAGGGGAAGTACGCCGCTTGCGGCGGGATGGGGATCATCCTGTATTCCTCTTATTACTTTATCCTTTACACTTATTTCTTTTCCCTTTAACCTTATTCCCTTTAACCTTGAAATACTTTACATTTTCTCCTTTACCCTTTCTCCTTTACCCTTTTTTACTTTCTCCTTTTTTCCTGAATTTCTCATTCAGACCCATATTTCGTAATTGATCCGTTATTTTTCGTTGGTTCTTATCTGGCCTTAGGTATTGCTATATAATATGGTGTACAAAGGCTCACACTCGTTTATTCTTGCTGCCTTTATATTCTGAATTGAGGTTAAAAAAGCTTTGGAGTAGTAACAATACTTGAAATAATTTTGAAATGAGAATATTCTCTTTATATTTGTAGCGAAAACACATTTTAAAAGTACTGAATTTATTTTTATGCCCAGAAGAAAAAGGTTAAGAAAAGTTGTTGCGCCTCCAAAATTTATGGGGTACAAACCTTATGGTACCAGTAGTGAGGATAATGGAAAGGTAGAATTACTCTACGAGGAATATGAAGCGATTAAGCTTGCAGATTATGATATGTTAAATCATGAAGAAGCGGCTAAGCTAATGGGTATTTCTCGACCCACTTTTGCCAGGATTTATGAGAGTGCACGGCGTAATATTGCGTTGGCGCTTACCGAGGCAAAAGAAATTGTTACTGTATTTGGCAATGCAACACTTGAAGATAACTGGTTTGTATGTAATAGTTGTCATGCCAGGTTCACTAAGCCGGAGTCTGTATCGGGAGATAATTGTCCACTATGTAAATCAACAGAAATAGAGTTACTGAGTAGATAAATGTAAGGATCATAAGAGTTCATGCACTTTTGTTTAATGCAACATTTATATGAATTCAAGAGAAATGATATTTATTAGTCTGATTTTAAAATAATAAGAAATGAAAACAGTAATCACATCATCAGGAAACACAGCAGAGGCTGCTTTTGACTTACGTTTTGGTCGCGCAGCCTGGTTTTGTGTATACGACGAAGATAATCATAAAACGGAATTCCTGAAGAATAGCCATGCCGAAGATAGTAACGGGGCTGGTATTAAGGTGGCCGAACAGATGGTAGAACTTGGCGTGAAAAAGGTTATATCGGGTGATTTCGGTCCAAAGGCAAAAGAAGTATTGGATAAGTTCGGTATTCAAATGGTGATCCTTCAAAATGATGGGGCATCGGTAAATGATTTACTTAATAAATTGAAATGATAGTTAGCAGATAGAAATAAGATGCCCGAGAATGGCTCATAAACGCTTTATAAGTTCTTTTAAGTTTGCTATATGTTTTTGGTGATTTTTTCATCCACCCCACTTGAATATGTTGTCTTTAAGCAGGAGTGCTGACTTGTAAATTGTTTTTTGTTTGTTTGTTTGTTTGAGGGTGTCTTATTTCTAATGTTATAGGCGTTAAATACATGTAAAAATTATAGTATGGAAAAAAAAATAGCAGTTCCGGTAGATGAGAAGGGCATATTAGATGGTCACTTTGGACATTGTAAATTTTTTGTGCTGCTTGATGTGGTGGATGGTAAAATTACTAATCAGGAAAAAATTGTTCCTCCACCTCATGAACCAGGCTTATTGCCCAAATGGTTAGGCGAAAAGAAAGCAACAGATATTATTGCCGGAGGAATGGGGCAGAAGGCTATTCAGTTATTCAGAGAGAATAGTATCAATGTCTTTGTTGGGGCTCCTCAGTTGAGTGCTGTAGAGTTAGTGGATGGTTTAATGAATGAATCGTTAAGTTTTACGGCTAATTATTGCGATCATTAATGGCTCCGGAGTGTTATCAATGTCATCTGAAAACAGTAGAGCAATTGATTGAAAGATTTAATCCTGACATTGAAATTGCTGAAGGTTTAATTAAAGAATCCAAGCGGTTATTAATCAACGCTCAGGATCAATCAAACCCTTTATTGGCAACTCAAATTCATCGGCTGGCAAAGGAAAAAATAAATGTGCACTCGTTATATCGCGATCATAAGGTGTATGCTAATAAAGTATTGTTAGCTCAATATGATTATTGGAAAGGTTTTGTTGAAAATAGTGATCACCCTTTGTTTACGGCTACTAAATTGGCCGTAGCAGGAAATATTATAGACTATGGTGCGCATACCGAGCCTGCTGATATTACACAAAAAATAAAAGAGTTGGTCAATCATCCTTTTGTAATAGATGAAACCAACTTATTGTTTAAACATATATCAAAAGCCAAAAATATACTTTATCTGGGTGATAATGCAGGAGAAATTGTTTTTGATAAATTGTTAATAGAAACCATGCATCACCCTCTTGTTACTTTTGTGGTGAGAGGTAAGCCTGTGATTAACGATGTTACGTTTGAAGATGTAGGTCAAACAGCATTAGATCAGTGTTGCTATGTGATATCAAATGGATATGATGCACCATCTACTTTATTGGAGTATTGTTCTGATGCATTTAAGCAGGCTTTTGATCAGGCAGATCTTATTATCTCCAAAGGACAAGGTAATTTTGAAGGTTTAATGGAGGTAAGCAATAGAAATATTTTCTTTTTATTAATGGCTAAATGTAGGCCTATTGCAGATATGTTAGGAGTTGATGTAGGTGCTTTGCTTGTTAAAAAAAATAATGTATGAGCTTTAAAATAGCTATAGCCAGCGGAAAAGGGGGGACGGGAAAGACATCCGTTGCGGTGAATTTATACTATCATCTGGCACATCAGGTAAGTGCAAATATCCAATTAGTGGATTGTGATGTAGAGGAACCTAACGATCTGATTTTTTTTCATGCTCATCATATAGTAGCTGCAAAAGAAAAATTTCAGTTAATACCTGAAATAGATCAGGATAAGTGTACTTTTTGTCGTAAATGTGCAGAGTATTGTGAGTTTAATGCCTTAACCATTATTCCACCTGTGCAATATGCTCAGGTTAACCAAACCCTTTGTCATTCATGTGGAGCCTGTTCTGTGGCTTGTGCCGATGGGGCTATTACGGAAGTGAAGCTACCTATTGGTACCATTACCAGCTATGATATTCATTGGGGAGCAGGGTTGCTTGAGGGGAAGCTTAAAATAGGTTCGGCCATGCAAACCATGCTTATTAAAGAGTTAAAAAAAGAAGTAGCTGAAGAAAATGATATTACCATTTATGATGCACCTCCGGGAACAAGCTGTTCTGTGGTGGAGTCTGTTGTGGATGCGGATTATGTGGTATTGGTAACAGAACCTACACCCTTTGGTTTAAACGATTTAAAATTAACCATTGAATTAATGCAGGATCTGGGTAAAGAATTTGGTGTTGTCATTAATAAGGCAGGTCTGGGCAATGATCAAACGCATCAATATTTAAAAGAGAATCGAATCCCTATTATTGGAGAAATACCTTTTATGCGTGAGTTTGCTTTAAATTATGCCGATGGTAGTTTGTGGGAAAAGATGCCTGATGCCATTGTAAAATGTTATCAGGAATTGGTTAGTTATATAGATAATAAGATTTTGATAAATGAAGGAAATCACCATTCTCAGTGGTAAAGGAGGCACAGGAAAAACATCATTCACGGCTGCCTTTTCGGGCATGGCACAAAATGCTGTGTTGTGTGATAATGATGTGGATGCTGCAGATCTTCATTTAATTTTAAATCCACAGGTCATCAGTGAACATGAATTTGTGAGTGGATGTACTGCTCATATTCATAGTCAGGATTGCACACAATGTGGTCTTTGTTTGGAGCATTGTCGCTTTGGCGCCATACGAAGAGATGAAAAGGGAGAGTATGAAGTAAATCCTTTTTTATGTGAGGGTTGCAGATTATGTGAACGTATCTGTCCTGCAGAAGCCATTTGTTCTGTGGAGCGTAATAATAATGCCTGGTATGAATCCTCCACTCGTTTTGGAACTATGGTTCATGCCAAAATGGGACCCGGAGAAGAGAATTCTGGAAAATTGGTTTCCAGAGTGCGGGCAAAGGCTAAGGAGATTGCCCGAGAGACAGGTGCCGATTATGTGATTAACGATGGTCCTCCGGGAATAGGATGTACCGCTATTTCTGCCTTGTCGGGAACAAACCTGGTGGTGCTGGTTACTGAACCAACAAAATCAGGATTAAATGATGTGAGCAGGTTAGTGGAGTTGATTAAATCGTTTCATATTCCCATGATGGGTATTATAAATAAGGCTGATTTAAATGAAGGTATGAGTGCTGTGATTGAGCAGTTTTTTAAGCAGAATGAGATCTCCTTATTGGCAAAAATACCTTTCGATAAGGCCTGGGTTGAATCGATGGTGGAAGGAAAAACAATTGTTGAATATGCTCCCCAATCAGATACCGCTCAAATGATCAGTGATGTGTGGAGGTCGATTTCTTCCTGTTAGTTTTTAGTTTGAATAGAGATATAAAACCAATTTTAAAATGGTATAAGATATAGTTATAGAGATGTTGATAGATGAATTTAATATAAGACCCCGGTATGATGAAGTAGATCAGATGGGGTATGTGTATCATGCCAATCATATTGCATATTGCCATCAGGCTCGTACCGAATTATTGCGCAAGTATGGCCTTAATGATGCGGTGATGGAAGAAAAAGGAATTATGCTTCCGGTTATTTCATTTGATATAAAATATAAAACACCTGCAGCTTATGATGAGCTGTTGACTATTAAAACAACCGTGAAACAAATGCCCGGAGTGCGATTTTGTTTTGAATTTGAAATATATAACCCTGCCAATAAATTGGTTAGTGCAGGTAAGTCAGAGGTGGTTTTTGTGGATAAACAAACGCGTAAGCCTATGCAGGTACCTCAATTTGTAAAAGAAATACTCAATCCTCAATTTGAATGTGCTTTCAATGCTATTCAAAATTAAAAGCAGTGAAGGAATAAGAAATTTTTATTTTGGTCTCCTGTTAACAGTCAGCAGTCTTTAGTCGGCAAAGGATAATTGCAGATTAACCACTGCTGACTTTCTTCTGCCTTCCCAAAGAAATTAAACACAAGACTACGTGATGTCCCTGCGCTCCAACTTCTTGCTGGTCAGTAGATAAAGTTGAGTTTAAGATGAGAATATGTTAAATTTCTAAGTATATATCTTAGTAAGCCTAAACAAAAAGAATTTGATATCTACCACTCCTCTGAATTGCCTTTTGTTGTTGAAAAAATTAACAATAACTTTTCTGTTTCTAAATGTACAGGAAGGATTTAGATTAACAAAAATCCGGGACTCTGTATATCTTCCTTATTCATTGATCCATAACCTTTTTCCTTTAAACCTTGATCCAGGCAAACCTGCGCGAGGGCACGCCGAAAAGGGAAAGTGAATGGTGGCGTTTTCACTGAACATTGGAACCAATATTCATCGATCATTACAAACGCTGAGTTTTAAATATCAACTGCTTTATCCTTTATCCTTTACACTTGTTACTTTATCCTTTATTCCTTTAACCTTGAATCATCCTGATTATTGCAGCTATGGGTCCCCGTCTGCGTTGCCTGAGGCCGAGAATACAAACCAGGAGTTTTTATCTTTTAAATAGAACGATAGAAATAAACTTTAATCCTTTCTTCCTTTATACTTTACACTTGTTACTTTAACCTTGAAATACTTTACACTTTAACCTTATTCCCTTTATCCTTGATCCTTTAACCTTGAAATACTTTATCCTTTAATCTTGAATCCTTCATCCGGGGGCTTGTCCTTTGTCGCTGTAAGCGGCATTACCCGGATTGAAGAATAAAGAAAAGGTAAGAGCGCGCAGACATTCTTTCCGGCTAGACTTTTTTCTTTCTTTTCGTGGCAATGACAAAAAGAAAAGAAGAATATAAAGTTTGTTTCTTTTTATTGTGGCGTTTTCACTGAACATTGGAATCAATACTCATCGATCATTACAAACGCAGAGTTTTAGATTATATGTCTTACCAGACGGGTTTTCATTTCTTACCTTGATG
>JBFHEL010000268.1:0-6056 GCA_041584155.1 Saccharicrinis sp. | reverse complement strand
GGCAACAAATTTATAAACAATACCTTTTACGAATGTAGAGGTACTTTAACTTACCGTCATGGGGATGACAATGTTGCACAAGGAAATTTCTTCTTTGGAAATAATAAGGATTATACTGGAGGAATAAGAATCATCAACAAAAGAAATAAAGCCATTAACAACTATTTCAGCGACCTGAAAGGTTATCGCTTTCGCGGTGCAATGGTAATAATGAATGGAGTACCTGACTCACCAATTAACCGCTACTTTCAGGTAGACGGAGGTGTATTTGCTAATAATACTTTTGTGAATTGCGATCATGTGCAGTTTTGTGCAGGAAGCGACTCAGAACGTTCGGCAACGCCCATTAATTCAGTAGTAGAGAATAATATATTTTATCACGATAGTAATAATTCGGTTTTTACCGTGTACGATAACATTGATGGAATCGAATTTAAAAATAACTGGATCAGTGATAATTTAACTAATATAGATGGCAAGATGACTGCCGTTAACATGAAATTGAAAAACAATGAGTATGGAATAAAAATTCCGTACAGTGATTTGTCTAAAAACATAGGATGCAGTTTGCAAAAGCCGGCCGCCAATAAAGACAATACCGGAGTAAGTTGGTATAAGAAGAAAATAGGCCCTTTAACTTTTGATACTGGTAAGATAATTGATGTAAAGGCAGGAATGAATACTTTGTTCGAAGCAGTTAAACAAAGTCAAACCGGAGATGTTATTCGTTTGACAGAATCGGGTAATTATGTGATGAATAAGAAAATTTCAATTCATCATCCACTAACTATTCAGGCTGCAAATAAAAGTGTAAAACCTGTATTTCAATCGAGTATAGCCGAAGCAATTATGATTGAAAATGGCGGTGGCTTGAAATTAAAGGGAATTGAAATAAACGGGGTAGAATCTCCTGATTATGCCGGAAACTGTATTGTTTCAACCAGCCATTATTCAATGAATTGTAATTATAAGTTTTTAATGGAAGACTGTATCGTTAATAATCTGGATGTAAACCATTCATTTGATTTCCTAAAAGTGTATAAAAGTACTATGGCCGATTCCATACTCATTCGTAATTGCACATTCAATAATATTACAGGTAACGTTATGTTGCTGAATAAAGAAACTGAAGATTTAGGTATTTACAATGCTGAATATGTAGTTATTGAAAATAGTGAGTTTAATGATGTACAAGGAACTGTTCTTAACCTTTACCGTGGTGGGACAGATGAAAGTACCTTTGGTCCGGCATTGAAATTAAAAGCTTGTACATTTAATCAGGTGGGATTGGGTAGTAGAAATACAAGCCAGGCCGCTATATCTATGCATGGAGTACAAGTAAATAACATATCTGATATAAAAATAAATAATTGTAATTACCTCGATTTGTTTATGTCTAACGGTGAGCCAATTACTTATTTAGAGAATATAAGTATAAGTAATTCAAAAGGAATTAAATATAATAATAAGTCGTTTAAAGCTGCTAATGTAGTGGTTAATGGTAAAAGAATTTAACTAGTTAGCTTTGTTGTAAAAAAGGTTTCATGAAGAATATTGTAAAAGTTGTTGGTTTTTTTGTCCTTATTTTGGGATTAGTAAAATGTACGCCTAAGGAAAATAAAAAGGGTGATGTTGGACTTATCCTAACCAGTAGAGGAGTTAGTGAAATAAAAGCTGAGCTGGGTAAAATTTCCATGTTAGATCATTCAATTGATTTGGTAAAAGAAGAAGTGGATGCTGATATGGCATTAGGAATTGATGTTCCTGTACCTTTAGATCCTGCAGGTGGATATACACATAATCGTCATAAGCAAAATTATATTACCATGTACGGCGCCGGAATTATTTGGCAGTTAACGGGTGATGTAAAATATGCCGATTTTGTCAAGCAAATGCTCTTGGAGTATGCCGATTTATATCCTACCATTGGCTTACATCCTGTTAAGCAATCTTATGCTCGAGGTAAATTATTCTGGCAACAGCTAAATGATGCGGTTTGGATGGTTTATACCAGCCAGGCTTATGATTGTGTTAAAGATTATTTAAGTGTAGAGGAAAAATATAAGGTAGAAGAGCAGTTATTGGTTCCTTATGCCGATTTTCTTTCCTTAGAATCAACACATGTATTTAACAGAGTTCATAATCATGGGGTATGGGCAGCAGCCGCAGTTGGAATGGCTGGTTATGCCATGCATAATGACGAGCTGGTGCAACGTGCTTTATATGGTGTTAAAATTGACTCTGTAGATGATAATAAACCGATGGGTTTTTATGCACAATTAGATCTGTTGTTTTCTCCTGATGGCTATTATACCGAAGGTCCCTATTATCAGCGTTATGCCCTACTGCCTTATATGTTATTTGCACAGGCTATTCATAATAATAATCCGGAATTTAATATTTTTGAGTATCGCGATCAGATTTTAAAGAAAGCTGTATTGGCAACTCTTCAAATGACTAATACCGATGGAAAATTCTTTCCTTTTAATGATGCATTGAAAAATATGAGCTATAAGGCACCGGAATTAATTAATGCGGTGGATATTATTTATAGTGTTTTTCCTGAAAATAAAGAATTGTTGAGTATTGCCTCTGAGCAGGGAAAAGTTGTAATCAATGCAGCAGGATTAAAAGTTGCTAAAGATATTGAGGCTGGATTGACCAAACCTTTTATGTGGTTGTCGCAGGAATTACGCGACGGTGCAGATGGTTCACAGGGTGCTGTTGGAATATTAAGAAGTAATAGTGGTAAAGATGGTGCTTGTGCTACAATGAAATATGCCTCTCAAGGTATGGGTCATGGTCATTTCGACCGTCTGGGTATCATGTTGTATGACCATGGTAATGAAATACTTTCTGATTATGGAGCAGCTCGTTATGTTAATGTTGAATATAAACATGGTGGCCGTTATCTACCGGAAAACAAAACCTGGGCTAAGCAAACTGTAGCGCATAATACCTTGGTGATGGATCAGGCCAGCCAGTTTACAGGCGACTTAAAAGAAGCGGAAGAATATGCTGCTGAAAAATGGTTTTTTAATAGCGATAACCCTCATGTAACTATTATGAGTGGTAAGGAAGCACATGCCTATGGCTCGGCAAAAGTACAACGTACTATAGCGATGATTCAGGATTCATCGTTGTTTAGTAATCCGGTTATTGTCGATATTATTAATGTGGACGACAGTAAAACACATAGTTTTGATGTGCCTTTCTATTATAAGGGGCAGTTAATTCATACCACTGCCAACTATATTAACTATACCACTAATCGTGAAACAATGGGTAAGGATTTTGGTTACCAGCATTTATGGAAAGAAGCTGAAGGGAAACCTGCCGGTGATGCTGTTCAAATGGTATGGATTAATGAGGGAAGGTTTTATACTTTAACACAAGAAGCTCAAGATAAAGATGAAATATATTTTACACGAATAGGTGCTTCCGATCCGGAGTTTAGCTTAAGAAATGAGTCCGGTTTTATGTTCCGTAGAAATAACGTGGCATCTACTTGTTTTGCCAGTGTTCTTGAGTTGCATGGTTATAAGGATTTTAATACAGAGTTAGTATATAATCAGGTAGGTAAAGTTATTAGTGTTAAAACTTTACTCAATAGCAGTGAATATACAATTGTCGAAATTAAATTAAAAACAGATAGTTCATTGATATTAGCTATTGCTAATGCTGAAAATGCTCCTTCTGCTCTTCATTCAACTAAAGTAGCAGGTAAACAAATTGAGTGGAAGGGGCCATTTTCTTTGATTAAAAATTAAATGTAAATCATAAGGTATGAGTTTTTTATACCAAACTAAAAAAAACATGTCATGAAAAGATCAAGTGAAAAGTTTGTAGAAGCGGATAAATTAGAGTGGGAAGAATTAGGTGGTGGTGTAAGCCGTAAATTCCTGGGATGGGATAACCAGATAATGATGGTGAAAGTGAAATTTGAAAAAGGAGCAGAAGGTTCTCCTCATCAGCATTTTCATACTCAGGCTACCTATTGCGTAGAAGGAAAGTTTGAATTCTTTATCGGAGAAGAAAAGAAAATCGTTAAGGCTGGCGACGGCGTGTATATTGAGCCTAATATCCTTCATGGTGCAGTTTGCCTTGAACCAGGAATTTTGATTGATGTGTTCAGTCCTGTACGTGAAGATTTCTTGCAAGGTACTGGCGTGTCGTATTTTGGTAAAAAATAAAAGGTTAACTGTTTGTCAAAAGTAAAAGACAAAAGAATAAAGATTGCTTTGTGCATGAGTATCTCTATGTCTTTTACTTACATCTTAATACAAAAATAAAATGAAAATAAAAGGCTTACGATGGGTAATTATTGGATTGATTTTTCTTGCAACTCTGATTAATTATATCGATAGAAGTGCTCTATCGCTAATGTGGGGTGGAGACAATAAAGAGAAAGAAAGTGTTATTGCTCTAGTTGATGCTGTTAAAGATCCTGGTGTTGGACAAGATAGTGTTAATGCGATTCTAATGACCATGTTTACTGACTCTTTACATATTAATATCTCAAATAAAGAGAAAGAAGTAGAACTAAGACAAGTAAGATTTGATAGTATAGCGAGCTATATGAGCGGTATTGATGAAAATGCTCCTATTTTAGAATACATTACTAAGTTTAGAGCTGGAAATGAAGATCAAGATAGTATTACTGCTTTAATAGCAAATGTAATTCAAAATAGCCCTAACCTTGTTGAAGAGGATGCAATTTTTGACGTTTTAAAAGTTGAAAAGCACAGCATATCTAGAGATTTAGGCCTCGGGAAGGATGATTATGCAATAATCTTAAATGTCTTTATGCTTTTTTATGCATTAGGGCAATTATTCTCAGGTAAAGTATTTGATAAAGTTGGAACCCGTATTGGTTATGTACTTTCCATTGGTATTTGGGCACTTTCTTCTTTCTTACACTCTGTAGTAAGAGGGCTAGGGGGTATTTTATTCTTCCGTAGTACTCTTGGTATCTCTGAGGCAGGTAACTGGCCTGGAGCAGTAAAAAGTAATGCTGAATGGTTTCCCATTAAAGAGCGGGCTATTGCACAGGGGCTTTTTAATGCTGGAGCTTCTATAGGATCGGTGATAGCACCTATTTTTATAGCTACGCTTTTTGTTTCTGTTGGTTGGCGATCTACATTTATGGTTATTGGTTCATTTGGCCTTCTCTGGATTGTTCCCTGGCTATTAATTAATAAAGCAGGGCCAAAAAAACACCCTTGGATTTCTAAAGAAGAACAAAAGTATATATTGGACGGACAGAGTGAGGCAGATAAAAAATCTGACGATACAACCAAAGGGCTTTCTCTTAAAGGAATTCTTTCTCATAAGCAAGCCTGGGCTGTATTAATGAGTCGTTTCTTTCTTGAGCCAATTTGGTGGTTATTTGTGGGTTGGATGCCTATTTACCTTTTTGATGTTTATGGACTAAGTGTGAAAGAAGTAGGAATGTTTGCCTGGGTACCTTATGTAGGAGCTGCAGTTGGTAGTATTGCTGGAGGTTATTTTTCAGGTAAAATTATAGGAAAAACAGGTTCTATAAACAAAGGTCGTAAAACAACTATAGTAATTGGAGGAGTAATTATGGTACTTGGTTTAATTGCAACCATACTATTTGGAGACTCAGCACTTCGTTTCGTTATAATTGTGTGTGCAGTGCTATTTGGTTTCCAGTTTGCTATCGGAAATATTCAAACTCTTCCGAGTGACTTATTTAGTGGTAAATCTGTTGGTTCCTTAGCAGGACTAGGGGGTATGGTTGGTGTATTTTCGGTAATCATCATGAACTTTGTTGTTCCTATAGTTGCTGAGAGCTTAGGGTATAATCCTATTTTTGCAGCAATTGCCATTTTTGTTCCACTTGGTGTTGGAGCAGTATATTTCTTTGCAAGAAAAATTCAACCAGTAGAAGAGGTTGAGGATTAATAATAAATGTTTGATGTGTTCTCAATTACCCGCCGGGTATAAACAGGTATTGTTACATGCCTGACGGGTAAATTGAGTTATTACGCTCATTAAAAAGAATAACTTTAATTAAATATTTAAATTACTAT
>JBFHEL010000267.1:0-6067 GCA_041584155.1 Saccharicrinis sp. | reverse complement strand
GGAATTGAAGATAAAGGAGAGTTTTTTGGTAGGGAATATCTTACAGAGAAAGATCGTTACAACGAAACTATTATGTTAGGATTACGAACAAAGAGAGGAATAGACCTTGTGCTAATGAAACAGAATTTTTCAGTAGAAACGATGACTTATTTTAATGAGGAAATGCATAAACAAACACAGGTGAACAATGTTGTTAAAGAGGGCGATTTTTTGCAGGTGAAGGAAGAGAAAAAAATGATGACTGATCAAATTATTTCTGATTTTTTTATGGTTTAATCTATGTTTACTAAACATGTTTAATTTATGTATATGGTAAGGTTTCTTTTTATTTTTTTATTTTTTAGCGGAGCATTGGTACACGCGCAAAACCTAAAAAAAAACACCTTGGATTGTGATGATTTTTATACTTTGGTAAGAAATACGGAGAATGCTATTTTATTTGATTTACGTGAAAAAGCAGCTTTTGAAGAAAGTAGAATTGTAGATGCGTTAAGTGCTGATAGTAAAGAAAATTTAAAATCGTATTTAATTGAAATAAAAAAAAACGATCCTATTTTTATATATTGTGATTATGGAATCAGATCCAAACAATGTTTTAAGTGGTTAAAATCATTAGGATATAAAAAGATTTATCAGTTAAAAGGAGGTATAAAAAATTGGAAAGATGCTGGTTTTCCACTGGATTCTGCATCTATTTATTAATTAAACTTATTTGATGAAACCGGGATGGTCCGATTAAATTATGCCGTCTAAGCGGAGGGTATAATATATTCCGGCGAGTTTTTTATGCTTTTGGCAGAACAGACTATGTGACCATTGAAAATTAAATTTAAAATGAATAATAATTTTAAAACAGGCCTTATTGTTTCCTGGGTTTCTATATTTTTAAATATAGCGCTGTTTATTATTAAATTTTGGGCAGGAATATTATTTAATTCCGTAGCCTTGATTGCCGATGCCTGGCATACGCTTACTGATTCTATTTCTTCCTTTGCTGTATTAATAGGTTTAAAAATATCTACAAAACCGGCAGATGATCAACACCCCTATGGTCATGGGCGTGCTGAATTAATGGCCACCATAATTGTGGGTATTTTATTAGCTGTGGTGGGTGCTAATTTCACCTATGAATCTATACTTAAACTTAAAATGCATGAAACAGTTATTTATGGTAATTTTGCCATTATCGTAACTGTTATTTCAATATTGGTGAAGGAGATAATGGCTCGCTATACTATTTTTTATGGTAAAAAAATAAAGGCCAAATCTCTTATAGCTGATGGATGGCATCATAGAAGTGATGCTTTATCGAGTATAATAATTTTAGGAGGAATATTTCTGGGTAAATATTTCTGGTGGATCGACGGTGTATTAGGTTTAATTGTTTCGTTTCTTATTTTTTATACAACCTACAAAATATTTAGCGAATCACTTTCTGTTTTCTTAGGCGAAAAAATTGATAATGAATTAAAAGAGAGTATACAACAAATAGGTTATACCTGTTTTCAAAAGGATTTGGATCCCCATCATTTTTTAATTCATCAGTATGGTCATCATGCCGAACTTACCTTTCATATTTCACTACCTGGTAGTATGAGTTTAAATCAAGCCCATGAAATAGCTACGCAATATGAAAATGAAATTAAGGAAATACATCAGTTAGGAGTTACCATTCATATTGATTCATTGGATTGATTTTTATTTTTATCCTGTTTTCATCCTTAACTATCAAATTAATTTCCAGTCATATGTAAATACTATCTCCTGACTTTGTCTTTGCCTTTATATTGTGTTAAAAGTCAATATGATGCGACTGAGTTTATCTGTATTTCTTATTTTTATTGTTCTGTCATGTAATCACAATGATAAGAAACTATCGATAGTTGCGCTGAATTTTGACTGTACACAAGAAGGTATTCAAAGTGATAAACTACCTGTTTCCTTAGATTCTATACATCTGACTGTCCTTGATTTTAACCCTCACTTGGTTATCTTTCAAAATGCTTGTATCGGCAATGAATATCGTCATGATATTGAATTACAAGGATATAAAATAATTGATTTAAGTACTAATGTATTGGATAGCACGCTTGTCAATTCTACCATTCTTCTGAAAAATGACAAATTTGATTTATTGGCTTCTTCTACTCATCTTTTTCATGATACCACCTTTATTTTGGGTGCCAATGTTTTAAACTGGGCAAAATTACGATACCGTAATTCAGGTCACATTTTTTTTGTGTTTGATTTTCGTATTCAAAATGATTTGAATGCCATGCAATTAAAATGGGTGAGTTATAATTTACTGTATAAAATTAATGAGGTAACCGCAGGTGCACCGGTTATTATTATTGGCGATTTTTATGATCAAAACAGGGTAATAAATACCCTTATTACCAAGGAATGGAGGGATATGTATTCGTTTAAAGAAGTAGTTAAAAATAGTAATGAAAATACTCGTTTTTATGTGAATGATTTTTTAAAAGTAAAAAATACTATTCGTAATACATTTAATGATACTCTGGTGAGTAATATTATTATTAGTTTTTCTATTCGTACGCAAAATATTTCACCTAATTCAGAAGGCGAAATATTGCCCATTTTAAAGTGATACTTCTACTAAATATCCTCTGTGCTTTCTGATATTAATAACTGTTGTTTGATTGATAAATAAGTATTGTCCTTTGATGCCGGTTAATATGCCCTCTACCCTATCTGTTTTATCGAAACTTAAACTGCTTATTTTGGATGGATATTGCTCTATAGGAAATACTATTTGTGTAATGGTTTTATCTTCAGTAATATATTGCTGAAGTTCCAGGGGTAATAATTTGTTTACCTTTATTTTTTCAGCCTCCAAATCTATTTGGTTTGATGTTCCTTTAAGCATGGCTTGCCAGTTTGTTTTGTCAGCGTAAAATTGCATCAGAAATTTTTCAATAGTACCTGCGATATGGCGGTTTGGTGTTTCTGCCAGAATGATTGCCTGTGTGGCACCCTGGTCAATCCAGCGCGTTGGAATTTGACTTTTACGTGTAATTCCAACTTTAAGATTTGATGAATTAGCCAAATAAACAATATGTGGTGTCAAACAGTGTTGCAGTGACCATTCCATGTCTCTGCTGATTCCTAAATGTGCCTGACATTTTTCTGGATGAAGAATACATTCACTGGCCTGGGGTGCATTGTTAAAACAGGAATAACAGAAGCCCTGACCAAATGATTTATTGGTTTTTTTACCGCAAGCCGTACAATTAATCTGATGAAGAAAATGCAGGGTGATATTTTTTTCGAGGTATTGGTTTAAAGAAATCTCGTTATCTCCTACGGGTAAATGATAACTGACCGTATTGTTAAAGGTAGTTTTCATTTTTTCTAAGTTGCCTGTATATGTCATCATTTATTGGTTTATTGGTCAGGTATTTGTTTATTGATCTAAAGATGGATGAGCCGGTACTATTTTAAATAGTTTATCTGAGCGGCGTATTTTTTCCTTTACAGGTATTGAGAATCGCTCACCTTTTTGGGCTTGTTGAACCTGTTTTAAATCCACTCTTATTTCAGGAACCACCATTTTAATCACTCCTGTTGTTGGTCCTGTGATTAATATTTCATCCCCTACCTTGAGGTCTTTTGTTTCCAAAACAAATTCGGCAACACCAATCTTAGGAAAGTAATTGGTTCCTTTACCGATGTATATTTTTCTTTTGGTAGAACGGTTACCATACTGATGGCTCCACTCCCCTAATTTTTGCCCCAGATAATAACCATCCCAAAAACCTCGGTTGAAAACGGTACTTAATTCCTTATTCCAAAGATCAATTTTTTCCTGGTTATAAGTACCATCTAAAATGGCATTTAAAGCTTCGTTGTATGCTTTTACCACTGTATATACATATTCGGGTCCTCTCGCACGGCCTTCAATTTTAAATACCCGAACACCCGCATCTACCATTTTATTTAAAAAATGAATTGTTTTTAAATCCTTAGGCGACATAATGTATTGGTTATCTACTTCCAGTTCGTTACCTGTTTCCTTATCGGTTACAATATAGCTTCGTCTGCATGTTTGCAGACATGCTCCTCTGTTAGCAGAATGGTCTGTTGTTTGTAAACTTAAATAGCATTTTCCCGAAACAGCCATGCACAAGGCGCCATGACTAAACATTTCTATTTGTATTAACTGACCACCAGGACCTTTGATCTGTTGTAATTCAATTTCGCGGTATATTTGGGCAACCTGATCCATGTTTAATTCTCTGGCCAAAACAACTACATCAGCAAATTGCGCATAAAATTTTAGTGCTTCAATATTTGAAATATTGAGTTGGGTACTCAAATGAACCTCTGCATTAATTTCTCTGGCAAAGGAGATGGCTGCTACATCAGAAGCGATGATAGCTGTTATTTCAGCTTCTTTGGCAGCTAAAATAATTTTTTTCATCAGGTTTAAATCCTGATCATATAGTACGGTATTTACCGTTAAGTAGGTTCTAACATGGTGTTGTTTAGCTATCTTAACTATTTCGTGCAGGTCATCTACTGTAAAATTATTCGATGATCTGGAACGCATATTTAAGCCTTCAATACCAAAATATACTGAGTTCGCCCCTCCCTGAATAGCTGCTCTTAATGATTCGTAGGAACCAACAGGTGCCATTATCTCAAAATCTTCTCTTCTCATGATGAAATTTTTGCCGAAAGAATTATTTAATCATGCGCAAAACTACATATTTTCAATTAATTTTGGCTCCATTAAATAAATTAAGCAAAGGATATAATTATACTTGTTTGGGAGATGATAATTAATTGAAAATAAATTATTACTCCGTTAAAATTTAAATTATTTATTTCTTTGCGTTCTACTAATAGGTAGTTTAACTATATATCACTAGTAATGAAAGGTGAAGAAAATAAAATAGCCATTATTCCTTTACGGGCAGGATCAAAAGGTATTGTACACAAAAATAGAAAAAAAATATTAGGCAGACCCTTGTTTAGCTGGGTGTTAAGCGAAGCTATTCATAGTAGGCTGGATCATATCTATATTTTTACCGATGATCAGGTGATAAAGAATTATATTGACAAAGAATATACCTGGACTGAAAAAGTTACGGTTGTTGAGCGAAGTGCGGAGAGTGCATCAGATACTGCCAGTACCGAGTTTGGGATGCTTGAACTGGCCGAGAAACTTGACTATAATTTTTCACAATATTTTCTTTTACAAGCCACCTCGCCTTTAACATCAGCCGAAGATATTAATCATTGCATCGATCAATTAAACAAAGAGGATGTTGATTCTGTTTTAACAGCAGTAAAAACGCATCGTTTTATATGGAATCAGGACGGGAAAGCCTTAAATTATGATTATTTAAACAGACCCCGGCGTCAGGATTTTGAAGGTTTAATTATAGAGAATGGTGCTATTTATGGTTGTACAAAGGATATTTATAAACAAACAAAAAATCGTTTGGGCGGTCATATTAAGGTAGTAGAAATGGCAGAGGATACACTTACAGAAATTGATGAGCCCTCTGATTTTATTATTATTGAACAATTACTTAAAAAACGTTTATCCAAAGCAAAGAGTCCATTGCAGGCCCTAAAATATGTAGTGTTTGACGTAGATGGAGTATTTACCAATGCCACTGTTTCGTATACTAAAGATGGGGAGTTTTCAAAGGTATTTAGTTTTGTGGATGGCATGGGTTTTGAGCTGTTGCGCGAAAATGGTATTGAACCCATTATTATGACCTCAGAAAATAGTGAACTGGTTAAACAACGGATGAATAAACTGAACATTGATAAGTGTTACTTAGGTGTGAAGGATAAATTTGCTCATTTAACCTTGATTTTAAAGGAATTAAATGTGCAAAGAAATCAGGTGGCTTATCTGGGCGATGATATTAATGATTTAGCCAATATATTATCTGTGGGTTGGGGTGCCTGCCCATTTAATGCAACTAATACAGTAAAACAAAATGCCGATTTAATACTACACAAAGCTGGTGGTGAAGGTGCGGTAAGAGAGTTTATAGAATTTTTGATTAATTACAACAACAGAATT
>JBFHEL010000266.1:0-6073 GCA_041584155.1 Saccharicrinis sp. | reverse complement strand
GTAGGTATCCAAACTAATTTCTTTGGATTCTCCAGACTCGATATCTTCAATTGCATAAGATTCCAAACTTGTATAGGTACTACCATCTGTTGATACTTGCACATAACAAGTTGCATACGCATCAGAAGAATCCAAATCCTCGGAAAAAATTAATCTATTATCAACCGACGACAATGTAATTGCATCTGTAACTACATAAGAAGTCCCTGAATTTTGCCCTGGGGATACAGACAATGTTAATTCATCAGAAACACTTGAATTAGAACTATTCGACCACAGAGCACTACTTAAAGAAGTTCCCGTAAATTCATCGAAAAAAAGTAAATTACGCTGAGTTTGCGCTTGTATTGACTGACTGATTACCACAAGCAAAAAATAAGCACTCGTAAAAATATATTTCATTCGTATTTATTAAAGTTTAAGCAAGAGGTTTCAATTTTATTATGTTTATCTATCTTTATTTAAAAACAAAGAAACTTTAACTTTTAAAAAAAATACTAAGATATCTATCAGTAGAAGGGTTTTATCAACAAACCAGCTCATTTACCAAACTAAAAAATGGGTAGATTTAGACTAAAAAAAGGAGAGTTTTACATATTGTAAAACTCTCCTTTTTTTAGTCCGAAATGTGACAAAATGAGTCAGTAGACGGATGCCTATTATCTTTCATTACTCTTTAAATCAACACCTCCCTGTAAGCATGAGCAGACTATGTTTACTCACTACCTCATACCCACCACTTTTTCCTGATAGTATGCCTCATCAATTTTTACCCTGATAATATACACTGTATAGGCTTTAGGTAGATTAACTTTTGTTTCTGTTTTATTTAATTCATATTGATCAATCAAGTGCCCTGATAAATCATAAACTTCTATTAATCTATTACTTCCCAACAGCAAATCTTGCGATACCTGAACAGTTACTGTTTGCTTAACTATATAAACCAATACTGATTCATCCGAAAGAGTATATTCCTCCTGATCAATAGCCGTTGTTACTGATTCTAAATAATCAAAAATTAACTCAAATCTATCATTATCTTCTGCATCCGTTGCTGTGAAAGAATAATCACTTTCGCGCAAATTAACAATAATATCTGCTTCTTTATCTTTCAGATGAACAGATACTTGATCATTAAAACCATCCAAATTAGAAGCTCTAAAAGTAAAATGCCCCAATCCGCTTGACGCCACTTTATAGCCAAAAGGAACCACTGTCTCACTCAATATATCAGGTAAAGCATTTATAACTAAACTTTCACTATCCTTTACACTATACAAATTAGCTATCGATCCATATGCAAACATTTTTTTTGCATCATAAACGCTGCTTGACTCTGATCCATTTTCGTTAAAAACCAATACCATTTCATCATTCGAATACTCACTTTCCAATAATAAACGAAATATATTACCATATTTCTCTGCACTGCTTTTTAAAGTTACGGAAGATGATTCATATTTTCTGGCAGAACTTGAGATTGATATCTCTGAACCAGCTGTTGAGGTCCATACCCAAACACCCTGATTTGGAGCTAATATATTGCTTCCTCCATTGACCGCCACAGGGTTATCAGGATCACTTATATCATAGGTAATTACTTCATTATTTCCTTGTCTGACATAAATGGTATTTTCGAAGCCTCCAAAATCAAAACCTTCACTTTGAACATCAATATATGAATGATAAGGGTTTGCCACCAAATGCCATGATCTTGCATCAGCAGTATAAGTATAACTACTTCCATTATTTAGTATGCCGGTATATGACAAGGATTCTCCTTCTGTATTAATTTTATAATCGTAGCCACGCATTGGGTTATTATCAAAATCACCGTCATCATTAACTGCAGCCCATCCATTATCATAATAATACAAATTATATCCTCCGGCAAAAGAAGTCTCATAATCCTCAAGAGTAATATCTGATATGGAATGTCCCATTAGTTGATATTCCCCTGCTGTTATATTATGCCAATTAACAGTGGCTTCTCCCGATACCACTCCATTTACAATAATCGAGGTTGGAGAATCAGGTGTATTATTAATAGTCAAATGATTACCCGTAATTAAATTACCATTTACTGTTAATTGAGTACCCGTATTCAGTTCAACCAAAAGGGAGCTCAAATCCCAATCTCCACTGGTAGTCATTTGATGACCTCCCTGTAATTTAAAAGTTTGATTATCCCTTTGAAAGTCAACCGGAACATCACCTGATCCATCTTTTTGAGTATTCCAATTATTTACATCCAAAGCATCACCTGAATTTATAGAATAATAAGTTACAGGTAAGCGATAACTTATTTTCACCTTTCCATCTGCACCTGCTCCTCCGTTTTTACTTCTGTATTCAGGAGGTACTCTATGATCACATTCTCCTCCTGAACCAGCACCTCCAGGGCCACTACCGTCATTACCATTGGAATCAATCACATTACCAGCCCCTCCATCTCCACCATTAGCACCTGCACCACCTGCTCTACCTTTAAGCAGTCCTTGAATGCCATTTTCTCCCGAAATATTGCTCGTTCCTCCGTTTGGACTTCCTCCTGTTCCTTCTGTTCCGTTATTCGCTCCACCTCCAGAACCACCTCCTGCTTTCAACGTTAAAAACTCAGAATCTCCTCCATCTGTTCCTTGACCTGTTGATCCAATCCCACCTGCTCCGACAACATACTCGATCACATCTCCTGGAGTTACACTTAATTTGGCAGCCACATAAGCTCCTCCACCTCCACCGGAGCCTCCTTTTTCATTGATTGTGGAACCTCCTCCGGCTCCTCCAGCTCCCCAGCATTCAACTGTAATTAAAATAACCCCATCAGGCACTGTGAACGTATAAGTTGAAGCTGTAGTTTCTGAAACAGAAGCCTCCTCAATTATCCCTAATTGTTCAACAATATTAATCAGATCATCATAATCAGGATCATTTTCAAAATCACTTAAATCACCGACATCATTGGATGAACTATAAAACCCACTTGCATCAGGAGTATTGTCATTTAGCGCATAGATGTCCCCATTCAGATAAGTATAATCTGCGTTATAAGTCAGTTCTCCTCCTACAACTAAATTGCCGGTAACATTTATATAAAAACTATAGAGATTTACATCCCCAACTACTATTACATCCCCATTCAATGCATTTATTTTCCCACCAGATAATTGAGAAGTTGTTAAGCTACCATGGATAATTAAAGTTCCTCCTTCGGACACATAAATTTCATCTGTTATTGTAACATTCCCATAAACAACAACCGTTCCTCCATTAGCTATATAAAACTTATCACCACTTATTTCCAGATCACCTTCTATTGTTAAAGAACCAACAACATAAGCACTGTAGTTTTCTGATCCAGGACCAGAGCCATAGGCAGAACTTCCATGAGCATATATACTATTATTACCACTACCGGTATTTGATCGGGTTATATCTGAACCAGATGATATAAATATCATTTTATCCAGAACTCCATCAGAAGATGGCAAATCTCCATTCCACGCTGATGATTCTGAATAATCAAAAACCCCCAAATTACTAGTGTAATAATTAACAACAGGTTGTGCATCACCTATTTTCGTTCCTAAAAAAGTCAACAAAATCACTAAACAAGCGTACATCTTTCCCATCTTCCTTATTTTTATAGCCACAACCCATAAAATCTAGTAAATATCCCCTTATAGTTTATTACGTATTTTAATAAAAAAGTTTCACTTCCTATACTCAATCACCGTTATTTTTTTTTATTCTAAAGGGGTCATAATTAAACTAAACTTTTTAACAGCAAAAAATTAAGAGTATTCCATTAACATAATAAAATCAAACCGATCCATACCACAAATAAAAAATAGCGAGAACTGCCCTACTAAGGAAGCCCTCACTATTTCTATGCATGATTAAAACATAAGTTAGACACTATACTTAATTATTACTTCATACTCACCACTTTTTCCTGATACGATGCAGAATCAATTTCTACCCTGATAATATACACAGTATAAGCTTGCGGTAGCTCAATTTTAGTTTCAGTTTCATTTAATTCATACTCATTAATTAAATGACCTGCTAAATTATAAACCTTTATTGCTTTATTACTTCCCATTAATAAATCATTGGACACCTGCACTACAGCTGTTAAATTCACAGAATAGATCAAAATATCGTTATCTGAAATAACCACTTCATCATCAATAGCAGTTACTACAGCTTCACTCTCCAACCTTATTTCAAAACGATCGTCAGACTGAGTTGATGAGGCAGTAAAGGTATAAGAAGAATCATCTCGTAAATTAACAATAATATCTTCATCCAGGTCATATAAATAAACTGCATAATCCTCATTAAAATCATCCAGATTAGAGGCTTTTATTGTAAATTCACCTAGACCACTTGTAGCTACTTTATATCCCAAAGGAACCACAGTTTCTCCGACCAACTCTGGTAATGAATTAACTACCAAATCATCTCCATCTTTTAGACTATAAAAATTAGCTATTGAACCATAGGCCAACATTTTATCAGCATCATAATTATTACCTGATTCTGATCCATTTTCACTAAATACCAAAACTGTTTCATCGTTGGAATAATCACTCTCCAATGATATACGTAATATATTACTGCTTTTTGAAGAAGTACTTTTTAAAGATACGGATGTTGATTGCTGTTCTCTGGCCGAACTGGCAATAGAAATTTCTGAACCTGCTGTTGAAGTCCATACCCAAACTCCTTGATTGGGCGCTAAAACATTACTCCCTCCATTTACAGCCATAGGATTGTCGGGATCTGAATAATCATAGGTAGTTACTTTATTATCACCTTGCCTGATATAGACAGTCTTTTCAAAACCTCCAAAATCAAACCCTTCATCTTCGATGTTAACATAGGATGGATAAGGATTTGCAACCAAATGCCATGACTTTACATCAGCTGTATAAGTATAACTATCCTCATTATTTAATTCTCCTGTATAAGAAAAAACTTCTCCTTCTGTATTAAACTTATAGTCGTAAGCCCGCATAGGATTCTGATCAAAATCACCATCTCCATTAACAGTAGCCCAACCATTATTATAATAATACAATTTATACCCTCCGGTAAAAGAATTATCATAATCGTCAATACTAATATCTGATATGGAATGCCCCATTAATTGATATTCTCCTGCTGTTATATTACTCCAGCTAACAATAGCTTCTCCCGTAACAACGCCATATACAATAATAGATGTAGGATCATCAGGGGTATTATTAATAAGCAGATGATTACCCGTAATTAAATTCCCATTTACAGTTAATTGAGCACCAGCATTTAATTCAAGAAATGACGAACTTAAATCCAGATCTCCACTGGTAGACATAGTATGACCACTCTGTATTTCAAAAATCTGATTATAGCTTGAAAAATCAAGTGGAGCAATTCCAGTTCCATCTATATTAGTATTCCAGTTATCTACATTATCAAGGTTACCTGACGCTATTGAATAATAGGTTACCGGTAATACATAACTAATACTTACCTGACCATCAGCGCCATCTCCTCCTGAATAACTGGTAGTATTTCGCCTATCTTTCGAAGCTTCTCCTCCACTTCCTCCACCACCAGGACCAGTTCCATCACTACCATTGGAATCAGACACACCACCTGAACCACCAGCACCTCCATTGGCACCAGCACCACCGGCACTACCATTAGTACTCCCTTCTGTTCCATCTTCACCATTAGTATTTGTAGTTCCGCCACTGGCAGTTCCTCCTGATCCTTTAGATCCTTTATTAGCCTCTCCCCCTTTTCCTCCGCCAGCTATTAAAGTTAAAAATTCGGTATCTCCACCATTGGTGCCATCTGCCCCAATAGAACCCACACCACCAGCACCAACAGTATATGTAATTGTATCGCCTGGACTAACAGCAAGATCCCCTTTAACATAGGCACCTCCACCACCACCGGAACCTCCTGAGTTATTACTCGAAGAACCACCTCCGGCACCTCCAGCACCCCAACACTCAACACTTATAATAAATACGCCATCAGGCACCACAAAGGTATAGGTTCCGGGAGTATTTTG
>JBFHEL010000265.1:0-6099 GCA_041584155.1 Saccharicrinis sp. | reverse complement strand
GAAAGTATTGGTTTTGAATACGATGCCTTCCTGCTTAAATATTTCTATTCTTCGGTCAATGACCTTTTTGTTTAGCTTAAAGTCCGGAATACCAAAGCGTAATAAACCACCTACCGCTTCGTCCTTTTCAAATACGGTAACGCTATGTCCCATCTGGTTTAGCAGGTCGGCCGATGATAAACCAGAGGGTCCACCACCAATTACGGCTATTTTTTTACCTGTTCTGTACTGAGGGATTCGTGGTTGAATAAAACCTTCGGCAAAAGCCTTTTCTACAACTGAACATTCGTTTTCCCGTATGGTTACTGCTTCCTTATGGATGGCTAAAACGCATGATTTCTCACAAGGATTAGGACAGATACGGCCTGTAAACTCAGGAAAACTATTGGTAGAATGAAGGATATCGCTGGCTAGTTTCCACTCTCCTTTGTATACGGCATCCTGCCATTCCGGAATTTTACTGCCTACCGGGCAGGCCCAGTGACAAAAAGGAATACCGCAATCCATGCATCGTGATGCCTGGAGTACTCGATCCGTTTCGTTGAGCACTTGTTCTACCTCACCATAATCATCAATGCGCTCGTTGATGGGACGGTTTCCGCTCTCTTTTCTGGAAACCTCTATAAAGCCTCTTGGATTACCCATGATAATATATTTTTTTTGAAAAGGGTATCCTAAAACCGATGTATATCATTGGTATCGTGGGGTTTTAGGATTTCCTTCTTAATTCAAAGACGTAATAATTAATTATTCATTTACAAATGGGGTGTCTTCAGTTTCTTTAAGCTTAAGTTCAAGCTCTTTGATTTTTTCTTCCTGAAGTACCTTTTTATATTCAAATGGTATTACTTTAACAAATTTCGGTAAAAACTTGTTCCAGTTAACCAGGATTTCCTGTGCTTTTTCACTATTGGTATGCAGTAAATGCTTGTTTAATAAGAACTGGAGTTCCTGAATGTCTGCAGCGTCTTCAACAGGTGATAGTTCAACCAGTCCTTTGTTGCAATAGTATTCAAAGTTTCCTTCTTCATCAAGTATATATGCCACTCCGCCACTCATACCTGCAGCAAAGTTTCGGCCTGTTTTACCAATAACTACTACTCTACCTCCTGTCATATATTCACAACAGTGATCACCAACTCCTTCCACAACCGCGGCAGCTCCGGAGTTACGAACACAGAAACGTTCTCCTGCAACACCACGAACATATACATTACCTGAGGTAGCACCGTAAAGCACCGTATTACCAATAATAATGTTTTCCTCGGGTTTAAATGTGGAACCCGCCGGTGGAACAACAATGATTTTACCTCCAGAAAGACCTTTACCCAGATAATCGTTAGCATCTCCTTCGAGTTTAAAGGCTACTCCTTTCGCAAGAAAGGCTCCAAAACTTTGGCCGGCAGAACCGTTAAATTTACAGTTGATCGTATTCTTAGGTAAGCCTTCTTCGCCATAACGTTTGCTTACTTCTCCTGAAAGCATGGCTCCAACTGTACGGTCGGTATTGTTAATTTCTTTGGCGATCCATACTTTTGATTGATTTAAAAGAGCTGGTTGTGATTCTTCAATTAAAGACCAATCCATTACTTCATCAATACCATGTTTTTGAACTGAGGTATTGCGTAAAGGATATATCTTGGCTTCATCAGGGAAGAACAACAGTCTGCTCATATCAATTCCTTTGGTTTTCCAGTTTCCTACTGTAGAATCCTGTTCCATAAGGTCGGTACGGCCAATGATATCATCTAATGATTTGTAACCCAATTGCGCTAAATATTCACGTACTTCCTGGGCAATAAAGTTCATGAAATTAACCACGTACTTATATTTTCCTATAAAACGTTTTCTTAGCTCCGGATTTTGTGTGGCAATACCGGCAGGACAGGTGTTTAAGTGACACTTACGCATCATAATACAACCCAGAGTTACCAATGCAGAAGTGGCGAACCCATACTCTTCAGCTCCAAGAATAGCCATCTTAATGACATCTAAACCTGTTTTTAATTGTCCGTCGGTTTGTAATTTAACCCTGCCTCGCAGGTTATTCATCACCAGGGTCTGTTGTGTCTCGGCTAAGCCAATTTCAACAGGCATACCAGCATGCTTAATCGATGAAGTAGGAGAAGCTCCTGTTCCACCTTCGGTACCTGCAATTACTATTAAATCGGCATGAGCTTTGGCTACACCGGCAGCGATAGTTCCAACACCTGTTTCAGAAACCAGCTTAACACTTATGTTGGCTTTAGGGTTGGTGCATTTTAAATCAAATATTAACTGAGCTAAATCCTCAATCGAATAAATATCATGATGCGGAGGCGGAGAAATCAAAGTAATCCCGGGAGTTGAGTTTCTCAATTTGGCGATAATCTTATCTACCTTAAATCCTGGAAGCTGACCACCTTCACCCGGCTTGGCACCCTGTGCAACTTTAATTTGTAGTTCATCGGCATTTACCAGATAGTTATTGGTTACGCCAAAACGACCTGATGCAATCTGCTTGATTGAACTACGTGCGTTGGATTTAAAACGCTCAGCATCTTCGCCACCTTCACCAGTGTTACTTCTACCTCCTACTTCGTTCATGGCCATGGCCATAGCTGTATGCGCTTCTTTTGAAATAGAACCGTAACTCATTGCTCCGGTTACAAACCTTTTGGTAATTTTTTCAATAGGTTCAACCTCATTAATATCTATAGGCTCGCGCTCTTTTAATTTTAATAAGCCACGCAGGAATAAGGGATTGGAGTTGTCTTCATGAACTCTTTTTGTAAATTCTTTAAATTTACTGTAATCTCCCTGGCTGGTTGCCCACTGCAGTAAGCCAATTGTTTCCGGATTCCATCCGTGTTTTTCACCATATTTACGATAGGCGTATGCCCCAGTGCTGTTTAATAGACCGTTTGTGTTGGTTGCAGCAAATGCTTTTTCGTGGAATATCTCAGCCTCCCTGGCTAGCTCTTCAAAGCCAACACCACCAATTTTAGAGGATGTACCGGTAAAGTATTTGTCAATAATGGCCTGAGAAATACCTACTGCTTCAAAAATCTGTGCTCCGTGATAACTTCTAAGGGTAGAGATTCCCATTTTTGAAAGGATTTTTAATAACCCTTTGTCGATGGCTTTGATGTAATTCTCACGAGCTTCACCGTATTCCATATCTATTTCGCCACTTTTTACCAAATCATCAATGGTGGCAAAACTTAAATATGGGTTGATAACACTGGCTCCAAAGCCTAATAATAAGGCGTAATGCATTACCTCACGTGCCTCTCCGGTTTCAACTATGATACCGGTTTGCATACGTTTCTGCTTCTTAATCAGATGATGGTGAATGGCTGCAACGGCTAATAATGATGGCACAGGAGCCATATTCTTATCAATATTTCTATCCGAAAGAATGATAAAGTTCTTTTCGTCATCCACCGCTTTTTCCGCTGCCTCACACATGGCATCTACGGTTTTCTGCATGCCTTCTCCGCCTTCTTTTACAGGATAGAGCATGGGTATTGTTACCTGTGTAAATTCTTCGCGACGGTAATCTTTGATTTTTCCAAGGTCTGTATTTGTAATAATAGGACTTTCGAATTTAATCAAACGACAATGTGCAGGAGAATATTCCAACAGGTTCTTAGACGCTGATCCAATATAATTGGTTAAGGCCATTACTAGTCCTTCCCTGATAGGGTCAATAGGCGGGTTGGTAACCTGAGCAAATAACTGACGGAAATAGGAGAATAATCGTTGTGGCTTTTCTGATAAGGCAGCAATAGGGGTGTCATTTCCCATTGAGTTGACAGGTTCCATACCTGCTTTGGCCATGGGGGCAATCAACATATTGATATCTTCCCTTGAATAGCCAAATGTTTTTAAATATTTTTCGTAATCGTTAATCGACGATTTTACTCTTTGTATAACTTCAATGTCTTTTAGGCGGATACGGTTTTCTTTTAACCAGTTTTCGTATGGGTATTTGCTCGATAACTGAGCTTTGATCTCCTGATCAGGAATGATGATTCCTAATTTAGTATCTACCAATAATAATTTTCCTGGTTTTAATCTGCCTTTTTCCTTGATTTCTTCGGGAGGAAATACCTGACAGCCAACCTCAGATCCCATTACAATCATATTATCTTTAGTGATAACATAACGCGAAGGGCGTAAGCCGTTTCTGTCCAGTGTGCCACCAATGTATCTTCCGTCTGAGAATACGATGGAAGCAGGACCATCCCATGGTTCCATAATAGTAGAGTGGTACTCGTAGTAGGCTTTTAGGCTTTTGGGTATGGGGTTCTTGTCGTTCCATGATTCTGGAATTAACATACTCAATGCCTGTGGTAAAGTTCTTCCTGTAAGAAAAAGAAATTCCAATACATTATCCAATGATGCAGAGTCACTTTTACCGGGTTCTATAACAGGGAATATCTTTTTTAAATCCTCTCCAAAAAGATCAGATTTTAATAAGGCTTCGCGAGCTTGCATCCATAAACGGTTACCTTTGATGGTATTGATTTCTCCATTGTGAGCCATATTACGGAATGGCTGTGCAAGATCCCATGCCGGAAATGTATTTGTACTAAATCTTGAGTGAACCAATGAAATAGCACTTTTTAATTTGCGATCCTGTAAGTCAAGAAAATATGCCCCTACCTGCTCAGGAGTAAGCATCCCTTTGTATATAAATACTTTGGTTGATAAGCTGGGCATGTAAAATGCCTCCTTCTCTTTCAGATCTGACTCTCTGATTTTTCTTTCAGTGACTTTACGTGCAATAAAGAGTTTTCTTTCGAGCTTGTCTTGTTCGTAATTGCCTTTTACAAATACCTGTCTGATTTTTGGTTCTGTTCTTTTGGCTATCTCACCAATTACAGTACTATCTACGGGTACATCTCTGTAGCCAATTAGTTCAAGGCCTTCTTCTGTTAGGTTTCTATTTAATTCTTCCTGGCAGAGTAATGCTTCTCTGTTTTCTTCGGGAAGGAATAATAGTCCGGTTCCATATTTCCCCGGTGCGGGTAATTCAAAACCTAAGGAACTACAAAATTCATGAGGCACCTGGATGAGTATACCTGCTCCGTCCCCAGATTTATTATCTGAGCTCTCGGCTCCCCTGTGAGTCATGTTAACTAACACCTCAAGTCCTCTGTTAACTATATCGTGTGACGTTTGTCCTTTGATATTAGCTACAAACCCAATCCCACAGTTATCATGCTCATTAGCAGGGTCGTATAATCCAACTGCCTTTGGAAATCTCTTTTGCATCATATCTATATTTAATAAAGAAGGAATAATACGGGATAATGAACCACCATGCGTGAGTGGCTTCCCTTTATTTATAATTAGTATTACATCTGGCCTGACAGTTTATTAAAATTGTAAGGATTTGGAAATATAATTATAAATTATTCAACACATTTACTTTGAAAACGGAAGCAAAAATAGCTTTTTTAATTATATTTTCCAAGATTCAATGTCCTAATATATGCTGAAAGATAGCTTTTATTGTGTTTTTTTATGATATTTATCATGTAAATCTTGTGGGTTTTCTTTCGTTTTATGTCAGAAAAGGACTCATAAAATTGGTAAAAATGAATCAGATGATGGTATGTAGTTATTTTAAAATTGATAAAAAATGTAAGTGTACCCCGTTTAATTTGGTGCTGAAGTTCAATAAAGGTTAAAAAATAGAGTATGAATTGACAAAATAGGGGGTTGAAATCTTAAAAAAGTAAAAATTGCTAAAATAACCTATCGAAAATTTGTGGAATATTGAAAAAAAGCACATTTTTGCATTGTGACTATTGAAAAACAATACCCCACTTAAGGAAAAAGTTCCTTTTTAGTTTTTACACCCCAACAAAAACGCTTGAATGTTTTTTGATAGTAGAAAAATGATTGTGTAATCTATTTAAAACCTATTTGCAATGAAAAAAGTAATTTTATTATTTGCTATTGTATTGGCTGCTACTGCAGCAAAAGCGCAATTTTCTGTAGGAACAGATCTTGTTAGCCGTTATGTTTTTCGTGGTGTAGACTATGGAAACTCACCCGCACTTCAACCAACCATCGAATTTGCAGCTGGAAACTTTGCTATTGGTG
>JBFHEL010000264.1:0-6107 GCA_041584155.1 Saccharicrinis sp. | reverse complement strand
TAAAAATTTATTTTATATCACACAATACAAGCTAAAATCCATATGTTTATTTTTTCATACTATTTATTATTATGCCGTGTGATAGCAGTACTCTCTATGCTATTAATACACTAAAGTCTGACTTTTTAAATAAACAAATTCAGATTTGCTTGTTCTGCTTCTTCCAGGTAATTGGCTACACCACCAATATTAACACCATCAATCAGCTCTTCTTTTTGAACACCCATAATATCCATACTCATTTGGCAGGCTATCATATTAATTCCGCTAGCTTTTGCATGCTCAATCATAGTTTCAAGAGCATCTACGTTCTTATCTTTCATCCGAAGTTTCATCATACGGCGTCCCATTCCTCCCATATTCATATTGGAAAGTCTTAACTTACCTGCATGCCCCGGCATCATTTTATCGAACATATTACCCATCATATCCTTTTTTACCTTGGGGCGATTAACATCCTTAATAACATTAAGACCCCAAAAAGTAAAGAACATGGTTACTTTTTTACCCATACTGGCAGCTCCATTGGCAATTACAAACGAAGCCAGGGCCCTGTCCATATCATCGCTAAACACCACCATGGTTTTATGATCATTATTTGAAGCCGGTTCAGTACCATTAACCGCATCCTTTTTAAACTTCTCTATTATGGCAGTAATTTCACCTGCATTGTTTTCTCTTTTAACCAAACGATTACCGGTTACTTTACACCAGGATGCTACATCGCTATAAAAACCAGGGTCAGTAGCCTTTACTTCGAGCGTATCACCATAGGCTATGGCATCAATATTCTCCTTAAGCTTCAAAATAGGTCCGGGGCATTGTAATCCGCAGGCATCTACAGCTATTGATTTTGTATCAATTTTTGGCATTTCAATTGTTTCAGTTTGTTTCTTTTCCTTAGTATTGGTAAAAAATATCGGATTTGACTGTTCGTCCATAGCCTGCTTATAAACTTTTAGGCCTCCCGAAAGGTTATATACCTCATCAAAACCATTTTGTTTTAGAATACGTGCTGCCACATATCCTCTCAGACCAACGCCACAATAAATTAATATTTTTTTATCCTTAGGGATACGATTCAGGTTTTCCCTGATCTTATCCAATTCAATATTTACTGCTCCATTTATAGCATCAATGGTAAATTCTTCAGGAGTTCGCACATCCAATACAAAGCAATCTTTTTCTATTCTGCGATGAAAATTAAATGGAGAAAGAGGTTTAAACAAACCTTTAATGATATTTTCCGCATTGTATCCGGCCTGATTTACAGGATCTTTGGCCGAACTAAAAGGCGGCGCATAGGCATGTTCTATCTCCTGTAAATCATAAATGGTTCCATTATTTTTAATCACAGTAGCCAAAAGGTCAAGTCGTTTATCAACTCCCTTGTAACCAATAACCTGTCCTCCATATAGTCTACCCGACTTCGGATCGAAGCTTATTTTTAGCATCATTTGCATTGAGCCAGGATAATAACCCGCATGAGAACCCGCATGAACAATGGTGCAGGCATGTTTAATCCCTTGAGCTTTTAAACCCCGGTGGGTCATCCCTGTTATTCCGGCGGTCATATCAAAAACCTTGGCAATGGCTGTCCCTATCGAACCCTTGTATTTTCGTGTATGTCCGTACACCATATTATCGGCTAAGATACGCCCCTGGCGATTTGCAGGTCCTGCTAAAAAAGCAATAAATGGTTTTCCTGTAATAGGATGTGGAAATTCTATACTATCCCCTACAGCATAAATATCTTTCATTGAGGTTTGCAAATATTCATCTACCCATACACCTCCTGTTTCTCCGATTTTCAAACCCGCCGCTTTAGCCAACGAACTATCCGGACGAACACCTATGGAAAGGATAATAAAATCAGCCTGAATCACACGCCCGCTTGACAATGAAACTTCAATCACATCGTCTACTTGCTTAAATTCTTTCACCCCATCCTCTAAAAAAAGGCCTACTTCCTTTTCTTTAAAATGGTGATGCAAGGGAGCCGCCACCTCACTATCCATCATATTCATTACCTGTGCGGCAGCCTCTACAACAGACACCTGAACGCCACGATGATGAAGATTCTCAGCCATCTCCAAACCTATAAAACCCGCCCCAACTACAACAGCTGTTCTTGGCTTTGAGTCATCCACAAAGGCCTTAATCTTATCGGTATCCTCAACATTTCGCAATGTAAAAATATTGGGTAAATCGATTCCTGGAATAGGGGGCTTCACAGGAGATGCTCCGGGAGACAACACCAGTTTATCGTAACTTTCGGTATAACATTCCCCTGTTTCTAAGGATTTTATGGATACTTCCTTTTTTTCCGGATCGATGGATGTAACCAAAGAAAATATACGAATATCAATATTAAAACGCGAACCAAATGATTCAGGTGTCTGAACCAGTAATTTCTCTCGCTCTTTGATTACTCCGCCAATGTAATAGGGTAATCCACAGTTAGCATACGAGATATGCGGTCCTTTTTCTAACATAATAATCTCAGCCTTCTCGTCAATTCTTCTTAAACGGGCAGCTGTGGTAGCTCCTCCGGCAACCCCTCCTACAATAACGTACTTCATATCTATTTTGATTTTTATTTCTTCTGCTATTTATTTTAAAGCTACAAATATAACCATGTTTTCATATGTATGTATTTGTATATTTATGTTTTTGGACATGTTCTTGCTTTTCAGCCCTTCGTTTATAATCTTCAAACCATAAAATCCAGGATATAAAGTTTTCGTTAAACTATACATCCTGTGCACCAGTCATTACAAAACAACATTCGAATAAGACTATGTTGCTTTACAAAAAGTATGAAAAACCTTAACGCAGCGCACCGTTTAATAAAGTGTTCAGATAGTATAGGTGTTTCAGTTTTATATTCTCTTTTTTTTCTTTCTTTGTAATATGGAACTCATAGAAATTGAAGGCATAGGCACGGTTTTGTTTCAGCCAAGCAAGAAAGCCAAACGGCTATCGATAAAACTCAAACCATTTGAACCCATTAAAGTAGTAGTACCTGTTACTATGCATGCTAAGGAAGCACTTAACTTTGTGCATTCCAATAAAAAATGGATTCTGGAAAACATGAGCAAGGTGAAGGCGAAAGAAAATGACTTAACTATTTTTGACGAGAACACTGAATTTAGTACCCGTTCTTTTGCCCTAAGAATAAAACAATCCCAATTATCACAGGTGAGAATGCAGCTCAAAGAAGGTATTCTTACCATTGAATACCCACAACATCATGATGTAAAATCAGTTCCTATACAGGAAAATATCCGATATGGAATTGAGGAAGCCTTAAGAGTCACAGCCAAGAACTATTTACCGCGTCGTTTACATGAACTGGCGCAACTCCATGGCTTTTCCTACAATCGTATATTTATCAAAAACCTCAAATCACGTTGGGGAAGCTGTTCTTATGTGAACAACATCAATCTCAACCTACATCTGATGCGTCTACCCGACAGACTAATAGATAGCGTATTATTACACGAACTATGTCATACGGTGGAAAAAAATCACGGCCCAAATTTTTGGAGATTACTGGATAAAGTAACCAATGGGAAAGCCCGAATGCTGGATAAAGAGATGAAAAATCACAGAACCTTTATTTATTAAATATGAATTGGGATCAATTGCTATCGACCAAGCGAACCGGTCAGGAAGACAGAGCATATAATATACCGCATCAACGCACCCAGTTTCAACGCGATTACGACCGTTTGATTTTTTCTTCTCCTTTTCGCAGACTGCAGGATAAGACACAGGTTTTTCCGTTGCCGGGAAGTATATTTGTACATAACCGACTAACCCACAGCTTAGAAGTGGCCAGCGTAGGTAGGTCATTAGGGCATAATATTGCTGAGTTTTTGATGCAACACAAAGATATCAAAAATCCCTTTGTACAGGAAATCAGTTCAATAGTAGCCACTGCCTGTCTGGCACACGACATGGGAAATCCACCCTTTGGCCATTCCGGCGAATCTGCCCTATCGCACTATTTTAAAAATGGCGAAGGGAAAAAACTAAAACAAGAATATTCAATATCCGATGCGGAATGGAACGACCTGACTGAATTTGAAGGCAACGCCAATGCTTTCCGTTTATTAACACACCAATACAACGGTCGTCGTAAGGGAGGATATGGCTTAACCTACTCTTCTATTGCTTCTATACTTAAATATCCCTATGCCTCAGGTAATACCTCGAAAAAGAAATATGGTTATTTTCTGTCAGAAAAAGAAATGTTTTATCAGGTGGTTACCGAACTAGGTTTAAAAGAAAAAGAACCCGGCGTATTTTGCCGACATCCTTTGGTATACCTGGTTGAAGCTGCCGATGATATATGCTATCAGGTAATGGATGTGGAGGATGCCCATAAATTAAAGATACTGGATACGCGCGAGACACGGGAAATACTATTGGCTTTTTTAGAAGATGATAAGGATGCTGAAACACGAAAAAGAATACAAGAGCTAAGCCTGGAAGTAACAGACATAAATGAGCAGATAGCTTTTATCCGAGCGTCAGTAATTGGTAAGTTAGTTGGTAAATGCACACAGGTATTTATTAATAACTACGAAAAAATTATGAAAGGAGAATTTAACGGTAGCCTGACCAATTACATGGAGGGATCAACAAACAAGGCAATGAAGAACTGTGCTTCCCTCTCATTGCAAAGAATCTATCGTCATCCATCGGTTGTGGAAATAGAAATTTCAGGCTTTAAGATTTTAGGCTCTTTGCTGGGAGAGTTCTCTAAAGCTGTATTAAATCCCAATGATATCTACTCCAAAATGCTTATCCCTTTTATACCTGAGCAATTTAAGGTAGCAGAAACAGCTCCTGCTTATTCCAAATTACAATCAGTATTGGATTTTATTAGCGGGATGACAGATATTTACGCACTCGACTTGTTTCGGAAAATAAACGGTATGGGACTTGCTGACAAAAGTTACTGATTTAATACAGTAAGCCACTGGCAAACATCAAATCATACAAACACCTGTCAAACAAAGGTTAATCACTTATTGTAGGTAATTAACCTTTGAACAGGCACAATATGCTAATTCAGAAAAACCAATTCCAGTTCTTCTTTAGCTTTATCTTTTTCGCTGAGACGATAGGTACCTGAATTTACAAACTGGAATCCTTTATCCAGCGCGGCATCCATTAAGGCATACTCTAATTCGCCTGCCACATTGGGATCTAAATCATTATTAAAATACAAAAGAAGCTCTTTATCATTATCATCGTTAAACTTCACTAATAATGAGTTGTTTTCAACAAATACCAAATCATCATAACTATACGAAACCGGTAATCCTACTGACTCCAAAATCTCCATAACGTGTCCTAGTGGTCTGAAATTTATGCTCATAATTTTATTTTTTTATTTATACATAATCAATGTGTGAATAACTATCTTATTATACAACAACCAGCTTTATCAGATTAACTGTATTTTCTAATTCATCATGTTCTTCAGCAAACTGACATTTAAACATCATCATACTATGTGCTTCTTCAAAATCAGCCTCTGTAAATGACATGTCTTTTTCATTAATAAACTGATTAAAGCCTTCAACTCCCTTCACCTTGTATAATTCTTTACGAAAAACAGTATCCTGCTGAACTAACGTGATAAATTTTTTTGCGTTTTGAATAGACATAAACCCTCCTTTTTTAATTGATCCTACATTTTTGTAACCTTATAAATAGATAATCTACTTATTTGTTATAATCACCAACTATTCTAAGCCCGTAATAGCGTGATTTTAGCTAATTATTAGGTATGACACTTTATCTATCACAAATGTCGTTCCTTTCTTGTGCCAGAATATTTGACCAATAAAGTTGAAGGTAGATTTCACTGAGCACCAATATATTGTATCGACCCTAATTTTAATAATTTATTCACGATATTTTTACAATTTAATAGTTGATATCCAACATTAAATGATACATTTGTATTATTAGTTTATTATTTTAATATTATTATGAAAGAAGGAAAAGTAAAATTTTTCAATGAATCTAAAGGTTTTGGATTTATTAAAGACAACGAATCAAACAACGAGTATTTCGTGCACGTAACT
>JBFHEL010000263.1:0-6108 GCA_041584155.1 Saccharicrinis sp. | reverse complement strand
GAAATAATATTGATCTTTAAATATATCGATTACATAACCCGTTCCTAAATTATAATACCCTTGTAAGAAAGAGATACTTGAATTAAAATTTATTTTTATAATTCCATTATCCAATCCTGCCCAGATATTGCCTTCCTTATCCGTTTTCAGACTCAGTACCGTGTTATTATTCAAACCCTTATCCTTATCCACCTGCATAAACACGTTACCCTGTAAGTCGGTAATAACGAGTCCTCCCTGTATAGTACCAAACAATAAGAAATCATTATTATACTTTTCTCCACAAAAAATATTAACAGATTTAAGCAGCTCATTAGCCTCTACATTCCAGGGTTTAAAATGCTGCATATCCCATAAGTACAACCCATTATTCATAGTTCCCACAACGATCTGAGAATCGGAAAGGGGCATAATACTGGTAATTTGCATTCCTGCAAAAATACTACCCCCTGCCAAAGGAAACACCTTAGATCCCCGAACCTCCATCAATCCTTGTTTTTCATCCAATAACAAAAACATTCCATTAACAACAAAGACTGCAATAAACCGTGATTCGGATTTAATAATAAACTGAAGCGAATCATTCTTAAAAAAACAGACTCCTTGCTGGGAATGAAAAATGACCTGATTATTCCAATGATGAATACTCCAGTAGTCACCCAGACTTCTCAATTCGGAAGTGGTGCTCAATGAGTGATACCGTAGATTAGACAGCGAATCGTATTGAAAATACCCCAATTTATTATATCCTCCTGCATAAATTTTATCATCAAGGGCTCTTACACTACGCACGTTAAAGGAACCTAAATCGGTGTATATACGCCAGTTAACACCATCAAACTCCACTACTCCATCGTTATTGGCGAAATACATAAAACCACTTTCACTTTGAGTAACACCCCAATTTTGTGTTGCGCCATTATACATCCTACGGTTAAAGTATTCCAACTCAGGGATTCCTAACTTTTGAACCTGAGCCTGCAAAAAAATTGTACACCCTAAAAAAATCAATAATAAAATCGAGAAATTCTTATTCATCAAAAACTATTTAATTTAAGAACAAAAAGTACACAAAGTTACTTTATGACAAAATAAACTACATATATATAAAATAATATTGAAGCCGTCTAATAACATAATTTATTCATTTCCAAAATATCTTATTATCTTGCGTATTGTTACTCACACTAATCGCCAGTAAAATAATGAAGAAATCGATTCTTTACCCTGTACTTGTAATAATTATAATAGTAGTCCTTTTAATCATAGGCAAACAACTCGGTTGGATTGGCAATGAATTCCGCCATAAAGTTACAGTTGAAAATGCTGAATACCGCACCATTACAGAAACAATTACGGCTAATGGGAAAATTAGTCCGGAGCTGGAAGTAAGTGTATCCTCAGATGTATCAGGTGAAATTTTGGAACTCCCTGTAAAAGAAGGAGACCCGGTAAAAAAAGGTCAGGTATTAGCTCGCATTCAGCCCGACATCTATCAGCGCAACCTCGAAAAAACGCAAGCCTCAGTTATTTCTGCAGAAGCCAATCTGGCTCAGTCGCAAGCTCAATTTGAGCAAAAAAATCTGGCCTTTAATCGTAGTAAACTATTGTGGCAGCAAAAAACCATCTCTGAAGCTGATTATGAACAGGCCTTAGCCGACTATAACGTAGCTAAATCGACAGTTGATGCTTCCAATGCATCGCTGCGCAACGCCAAGGCCTCATTAAATGAAGCAAAGGATAACCTCACTAAAACGACCATTTATGCACCCATGGATGGCACTATTTCGCGATTAAACGTTGAAAAAGGGGAAAGAGTAGTGGGAACAGCTCAGTTTGAAGGTACCGAAATGATGACCATTGCCGATTTAAATAATATGGAAGTAGTTGTTGATGTCAATGAAAATGATATTATACGCGTAAGTCTTGGAGATACCGCCATCATTGAGGTAGATGCTTATTTAAAGGATAAATTCAAAGGATTGGTAACGCAAATAGCCAATTCAGCAAATATTGAAGGCACCAGTGCAGACCAGATAACCAATTTTGAGGTGAAGGTATTTATCTTACCACAATCCTATCAAAAGCTACTGGAAGAAAGAGGTCATGATTTTTATCCTTTCCGCCCAGGCATGTCGGCCACTGTAGATATTCAAACCAACACACAAACCAAAGCTCTTTCTATTCCCATTCAATCGGTTACTACACGTACAGACACCGCTTTAGTTGATGAAGATAAGTTAAATGAAAAACTTGAAGTTGTTTTTGTGGCAATTAACGATACGGCAAAACAGCGTGAAGTAAAAACAGGGATACAGGATGCAAAGTATATTCAAATTATTTCAGGCATAAAAGAAAACGAGACTGTGATTAGCGGTCCTTATAGTGCTATTTCCAAAAAACTTAAAACAGACGATTTAATAGAAGTAGTAGACGATCTGTTTGACGAAAAAGACAATAAAAAATAAAGCTCAATAAAAAATCCTTGTCTCCGGTTTCCTTTTCTGCACGTATAAAAATATACCAGAGGAAGTTAATCGGTAACAAGGATTTTTATAAAGGATTAGGCGGTATTTTAAAACAATATCTTTTTGCTATCTATATTATTGGCAGAAGCGATTTCTTCGTCTGAAATTATTTTTTTAATTTCTTTGGTAATTTTTACCCGGTTAATTGGGTTGCCACAGTAATCAATAAATCGACTAAGCGCCTTCTCATCAGCAGAAACTATAGGGATTCCCTGCTCTAATTTTTCAAGTATTTCTAAGGTATAACAGGCACAATAGATCCCCAATAGGTCTTCTCTATCTTCCGTTAAGGTTTTTATGCTATCATCAACATGGAAAGAATAAACAGATGAACCTGCCATCCATTTTATAATGAATTCAGAAGCTGATTCTCTATCCTTATCATTTTTATCAAAAGGAGTTTGTAACAAATAATAACAACAATCAAAAACCTGATCGGTATATTCACTATAGGATTCCTGATCAGGAAATTTCACATCATTTAAAGAAGCAAAATGTTGACCTGACACACTCAGATCAGCCAAAACAATTAACAACACAACAAGAATACTTTTCATAATTAAAATAACTTTATGAATTATATTACGCAACTTGCTGTAAATGTTTACATTGACTTGATTAACGATTACTTATACATGATGAATATAATATTTACGAAGATGAAAGCATCTGTTCAACACAATAATTATCAACACATTAACCACTTTTATGCACTTAAGATATCATGTATTTGAGAAATTTCATCTATTTCCCAGAAATTAGATAAGTCCCCTACATCTTCGACATGCTCATGCACCCATGTTGTATGAAAAGGAATATGGACAGCATAAGCACCCAGATTCAATACCGGAAGAATATCGGATTTCAAAGAATTACCCACCATCAAAAAATCGGAAGGTTCCACCTCCAGATGCGCCAATAACTTCAAATAATTAGCCTCCTTTTTATCACTCATAATTTCAATATGATGAAAAAAAGGCTCTAAACCTGATTTTTGCAATTTTCTTTCCTGATCAAGCAAATCACCTTTAGTAGCTACTATAAGCTTGTAACCCCCTTCATTTAATTCTTTCAATATTCTGGCAGCCCCATCCAATAATACCACCGGCTTATTCAACATCTCTTTTCCCATATCTGTGATATGCTGAAGATCAGCAGCAGCAATTTTACCATTGGAAACTCTAATTGCTGTTTCAATCATAGACAATGCAAAGCCCTTAATGCCGTAGCCATAAAATTTAATATTTGCTATTTCTGTTTGATACAGCTCCTTTATTAAGTTTTCTTTAGCACCAAAGTTCTTCAGCAATTCACAAAACTCCGCTTCTTTTTCTCTAAAAAAAGGTTCGTTTACCCACAATGTATCATCCGCATCAAAAGCGATATATTTAAATTTTCGCATACCTATATATTAGTTGATGATCTATACTTATTGGTTATACCAATTACTTAATGACCCTAACGTTATATTTGCTTCGCAATAACGCTGTCAATAATCCATCGGCATAATACGCAGTGCTCACTTTATTATTAAATTGGTATTATCTATTGACATTAGTTTTAAAACAGGCAAATCCTTAACTCTATAATAATACTTAAGCATTATGCTCCGTGTCAATTATCACCTTAAGAATGATATTTGTTGCTTCAACTTGTGATTAAAAAAAGATTTACTCCATCTTCTGCTTTAGAGAAAAAGAAAATAAAGTAAATCCTTTTATTTTTATAACAGAAGTAATAAATAATACTCCTGTCAGTGTTTTTTATAAAAAATAGAAATATCCTTCAAGTATTTTAAAGCATTGTATGTTTTAACCTTATCGGTTTCACATTTATCATAGAGCAGATAACCATACTTGATTTTATACAGACACTAATTTACCTGTAGCTATTTTAGTCCTTTAGGTTTAGAATATAAACCAATATGAGTGAACCTAAACCAGGCTTACTTCACAAAAGGAAAAATAACACTATATGAACCTATCAAGCACTCTCTTTAATCAGAACGGAAGGTTAAGAAACAGCAGACAGATGTCGTTTAATACTCTACCGTTTCAACAGCTTTTACTTCAGGCAAAGCTTTTTTGATTATCTGTTCTACCCCATTTTTCATGGTTTGATAACTCATAGGGCAACCATTACAGCTACCCAATAACTTTACTTTTACCACAAAGTCATCTGTTACTGCAACTAAAGAAATATCCCCACCATCCGCTTTCAAATAAGGCCTGATCAATTCAAGTGCCTCTTCAACTTTTTGATAATAATTATTTTTCATAATTATTTATGTTTTATTTCAACAATTTTAGTTGGCTCTTGATTTATATTTCTTTGCTTAACCGCCTCTACCACCGCTTTGGCAATGTTTGCAAAAGCTATTCCTGTTGTTGAATCTACATTTAAGGCCACAGGCTCGCCATTATCACCAGCCTCACGGATACTTTGAACGATAGGAACCTGACCCAGTAAGGCGACGTCTAATTCTTCTGCCAGTCTCTTACCTCCGTCTTTACCAAAAATATAATATTTATTATCTGGCAATTCCATTGGCGTAAACCAGGCCATATTTTCAACCAACCCAAGAATAGGCACGTTAATATTTTTACTCTTAAACATACTGACTCCTTTAATGGCATCAGCTAGAGCAACATCCTGCGGTGTAGTAACGATAACAGCACCAGTAATGGAGAGTGTTTGAACCATGGTCAGGTGAATATCGCTGGTACCGGGAGGTAAGTCAATTAAAAGGTAGTCTAATGCACCCCAATGGCCTTCAGTTATCAATTGCTTTAAGGCATTAGTAGCCATAGCACCCCGCCAGATAGTTGCATCCTTAGGGTTTACAAAATAGCCAATAGATAACATTTTAACCCCATATTTTTCTATGGGTAAAATACGGTCTTTGCCATCAATTTTATCCAACATAGGCCGGGCATCCTCAGTCTTAAACATTTTAGGTATAGAAGGCCCAAAGATATCAGCATCCAGCAAACCTACTTTATATCCGGCCTGAGCAAGAGCTACGGCTAAATTAGAGGTAACCGTTGATTTACCAACTCCACCTTTACCTGATGCCACAGCAATAATATGTTTAACCTCCGTTAAAGGTTTCTCTGTCTCAACCTTAGGCTTCCCTTTAATTTTAACATAAATATTCCCTTTAATTTCGGCATCTTCGCCTACATAAGATAAAATAGCCTGTACACATGCCTTCTTAATCGGCGCAACCATAGGATCATTGGGTCTGTCGAACAGTAAACTAAAACTGATTTTCTTACCATCAATTCTTATATCATCCTCAACCATTCCAAGAGATACAATATCTTTCCCTTTTCCTGGATGACGAACATGTTTAAGCGCATCTAATACTAACTGAGGATAAAAGCTCATTATTATATTTATTTAAATTGATTAAAAATAAATGCAAATATACAACACATCATTTTATTTTAAGCATATGCTCATTAAAATATTTCTTCTTCCAGTTCTATGGGATCCCAAAAATGCTTTTGGAAATCAAGGACCTGATTATCGACAATTCTTATTCCTTCATTTTCCAACAACTCACACATGACATTTT
>JBFHEL010000262.1:0-6134 GCA_041584155.1 Saccharicrinis sp. | reverse complement strand
CCCCACGATCGAGAATCCATTGAAAAATAACGATTATCACCCATCATAAAATAATAATTTTGCTTTATAATATAAATATTGGTTAACACTCCATTTATCAAAATACTATCTCCTTTTTGTTCCATTTTGTTTTTTTCATACACACCAATAAGTCGTTGATAGATTGGCAAACTACTTTCATTGATATATATTGTATCTCCTTTTTTAGGAATATATAATGGACCATAATTATCATTTCTCCAATTTTTAGTTCTATCCTTGTGAGATGGAAAAATATTTATTGGTCTATGCTTAGCAAAAGTCCTTTCTATTGGATATTCAGGATGTTTATCTCCCCACTCTTTCATCTGCTCGGGAAGACTATAAACTACTACATAAGGAGTTTTAGATGACTGAACTCTAAAGTGATATATATCATCTGCCCTTAATTTCTGAACAATTTGGATTGTATTACCTTGAATATGATATTTTACATGAAATGAAAAAGCATCTTTTTGCAGAACATTATTTATATATAATTCTGCATTCTTTATTTCCAAACTATCCCCTGGCAACCCAGTACATCGTTTTATGTAAGCCACTCTATTAACAACAGGTAAATAACATTTATTACTACTTACAATAGTTGAATCAACCTTTTTACCGGCAGCCATTAGTCGTTTAAAAAAATAATAATTCTGTGTTGGTTCTGCAACATAAACCGTATCTCCCTCCGGGAAATTGAATACTACGATATCATTTCTATTTACCTGACTATAACCCGGTAAACGCTTTATTCCCTTATTTGAAATCCACCGGGTACCATAACCCAGTTTATTAGTTAATATATACTCTCCGGGTTTAATGGTTTCATCCATAGATTCAGAAGGTACATAGTACACATCCCAAACAAAAAAGTGAAGAATTATTGTTATAGAAATTGCCATAACAACAAACATTACTACACTCATAAATAGCTTATATAACTTTTTCATTTTTATGGCTTAATATTAGTTACACTGAGATTCCAAAGCTTATTATATCCTGTGAACCTTTGCTATTTCTCTAGGAGAATCTGTGTAAGCTTTTCTCTTATACAAATAATAATAACACAACGGCACAAAATACAAACTTACCAAAGTACCCAAAGTCATTCCTCCAATAACCGTTATGGCTAATGGGCGCTGCAACTCACTTCCCATATCTGTTCCCCATAAAAAAGGAACTAAAGCCAAAATAGTGGTTAAACTGGTCATGATGATGGGTTTTATCCTTCTATGACCAGCTGTTTCTATGGCCTTCATTAAAGGCATTCCCTCTATTTTTCGTAGGCGATTAATAGTATCAATTTTTAATATTGAATCATTAATAATGATACCACTCATGACCACTATCCCTATCATGGCCATCAGGTTAACAGTTCCCCCAAAGAGCCATAATAGCCCCAGAGCTCCTGCAATATCTATGGGTACTTCAACCAATACAATCAGGGGCTGTAAAAATGATTCGAACTGAGCAGCCAAAATAAAATATAACAGAGCCAGCGATATCAGCAATACTATAACAAGCTCTTTAATTAACACTTGGGTGGAAAACCAGCTTCCTTTAAATGCAACATTAAACTTACCATGTTTATGAAGCACCTGCCTTATTTTGGTCATCATAACCTGGGGAGTCTCTGATAATTTAGTAATACTGATAGGTACAAATGCTCCTTCCTTACCTCCATATAATGTTTTATAGTCTAATACCGGCACAAGGCTAACCAACTGATTAACTGAAATTAGTTTATCATTCTCATTTTTAATTTTCAACTCTTTAAGAATTTCTTCTAAGATTGACCTTTTATCAGAAATAACGATAGGTACATATTGCGAACCTGTACGCAATACTCCAACCTGATAGGCATTAATAGCGGACTTTAAGCGCGTGTACAACTGTGTCTGGTCCACATCATATAAAGCCAGCTGTTCAGGTTTTACCCTGACTTCAACAAAAGACTCACCGGCAATGCCCTTTATATTTCCTTGCGTAAAAATGCCGCCTATTGCCTTCACCATACTTTCTTCTTCTTCAATTGGTGGAACACCATTTTGCGTGTTAGAACTGATCCTGGCAACAAGAGGAGCTTCCCGGTCTGAAAACAACTTTTCAAAAATAGTTTCAGGAGCATGATAGGTAAATGTAGCTTCGGGGTATTGCGACTTAAGCCATGCTGAAAATGTTGCCTTAAGCTTATCCAGATCTTTATAGTTATTTAATTCGAGATAAACCAATGCTTCTGAAACTGACAAGTCCATATCCTTATGCATAACATATTTCTGCGTTCCAACAAAAGCATTACTTAATTTAATATCTGTGCAACATTGATCCAATAACAATTCTGTGCGATGCAGATTCTCCTGTGTATTAATTTTATCATTCCAGTCAAGCTTAACAATCAGCTCCTTTTGCCTGAATGAAGGGAAACGCTCTTTAGGAAGTACCAAGCCCAATAATAAACTTATTATTACCAGCAATATAAAACCTATAAAAATTAAGCTACGGAATTTAAAAACCCATTGAAAACCTCTTTCATAAATATCTTCCACTTTAAACAGGTTTAGCTCTTGTAACCAAGCAGAAAGTTTACCTTCTTGTCTTTTCCCTTTTCTTTCTACTCTTAGCCAAAATAAACGAAATAGAGTTGGCAACAAGGTAACAGAAACAATCAACGACACCAATAAACCAACAGCAACAGCAATTGCTTGATCGTAAAATAAAGCCCCCGATATTCCACTTAAAAAAATCAGTGGAACAAATACTGCACAGGTAGTTAAAACAGAACTTATCAACGGCCTGATCACCTCTGTGGTTCCTTTTATACAGGCTTCTTCTAAAGATACACCTCGCTGTAAATACTGAGTAATATTATCAATCACGATAATAGAATTATCAATCATCATCCCAACACCTAATATCAGTCCTGAAAGAGAAATAATATTAATAGATAAGCCTACCATGTGAAAAAACAAGATGCTAATGACAATAGAAACAGGAATACTCATTCCTATCAACCAGGGCGATCGGGCATCTTTTAAAAAGAAAAACATAATCACAAAAGCCAGCAGGGCACCTATGATTAAGCTTTGTCTTAAATTGGCAATAGCATATTGCAACAAACCTGTCTGGTCGCGTACCACCTCAAAGTTTACCGCCCGGTAGTCCCTGATAAAAATAGCCAACAATTTATCAACTTCTTCTTTGAGTTCATCCATACGTGCATCCGACTGTTTGATTACAGCCATTGATAAAGCCATTTGATTACCGGTAATAAAAGCTCCTTCCCTGCTTTGCGGCCTGATGGCTACCTCTGCAATATCTTTTATCTGCAACAGCCTATCTCCTGCTTTTATATAGATATCCCTTACGTCGTCCACAGTACGCAGGGAATTGGTAAAACGGATATTAAATCGATACTGCCCATCAATTACCTGCAGCGAACCCAGAGAGACATTGTTTTTTTCCAAGGCCTGGCTAATATCATCGTGCGACAGATTTAGTGGTTTTATCTTATCCTGCATTGGTAATATATACAGCTCAGGTTCTAGCTGGCCTGTTACATCAACCATAGCCACCTGGGGCAATTGTTCAATACGTTTTACCACAACATTTTGAGCCAGGTCGCACAACTCCATAAACTCGGTATCTTTGTCTAAAGAATCCTTTAACCAGGCGTTGATATAAAACACAGGCAGATCTGTTGCGCTGGCTTTTATAATGGCCGGGCGTTCCAAATCAGATGGAAGCTTACGCATGGCAGCATCCACCTGTTCATTAACATCAATAAATGCATAGTTAATATCTGCACCATAATCAAACCGAAGCTTAATGACCCCTTTACCCTCTTTGGCTTCACTGGTCATATCGCTTAAATGCGGTACCTGCATCAGGTTTTGACGAAGCTGCCTGATTACGCCACTCTCCATTTCCCTGACAGACTTGCCCTGGTAATTTACCTGTACGGTAATCTCCGGAATGCTAATATCGGGCATTAAAGAAACCGGCAATAACCCAGCTGCTACTCCACCCAAAAGCAGAATAGCTATAAATGTCATGATGACCGCTATGGGTCGATGTATTAAAAATTTTACCATGTTTAATTGCTCTTACCTTCTTCTTTAATAAGTTCTTCAATATTTGATAAATCATTATCAGCTCCAGGAAAAAAAACACCTTTTACCTTACTTAAAGAAGATAATTTTAATATTACTGGAGTTTTAATATATTTTAATTCCCTCCTTATTTGATCATGCTCATCGTAGAATATATAATTAGAGTATTCATTAATTAATTGATCTCTTGATATATTAACAGAAGAAGTTATAACATAACACAACTGGCTGCGACTTATAGAATCAAGCATCTTAACTCTATTAAATGCTTCATTTATACAACTACCACAATCGAATTCATTATATAACATAATTATCTTTTTGGCAGTCTTAATACTATCTCCTAAAATATCATTAAAGGAGATTATCTCCTTATTTAGCAGTAGTTTCTTTTGATTATTAAGGAATTTTCTATTAAGACTATTGATTTTATCTTTTTCATTTGTAATATTGCAAGAAAAAAAAAGAAAGAAGACTATAACCATTAATAATTCTAGAATTCTATTCATAACTAAACTTTTTTAATGTTTTACTAATCTGATCAAAAGCTAAAATTCCATCCTTATTTACGCAAATAGGCCCAAACCAACCTTTCCCTAAATCAAATATCTGAATAGGACAAAGTTGAGTATCATTAATTTTCAGTTGCAGTATTTTATTACACTCTTTCTTTCCATTTTCCATAATAGACATAAACAATATAAAAAGATTATTCTCGTATATATATGAGTCTGGAATAAACTGAAGGTAACTGTTGGTTTTAGCTTTTTTCCCTTCAACATATTTTATCATTTTGTTTATTGAACTAATATTATCAAATCTAATTACATTTAATTTTTCACCTAACAAACTATATATTTCAACTACAGGATGACAGTCTGGAATGGCAATTATATAATCTTTATAAGAATGCAAATGTCTTCTATTTTTGACTTGTATTTCTTTTTGTGTTGGATAATTAACAATATCACCGAAAGTATTAAAATAACTAGTCTTAAATGAAAAACCACATATGCTTGTTGATTCATCAAAAGAATTGGAAAGAAAAATAGTGTCATTTCTGACACAAAATCTCATATCAGCAGATAAAGCAGTTTCTTGAGGTACATTTAAAGTACTTAAATGTGTTTCTAGTCCAAATATTTCTATAGTCTTTTTTGCATCATTCAGAATAAATATTGAATCTTTATTTGGAAGAAAAATATGTGATGCCCCTAATAGTTCGCCAGGTCCTTTACCTTTGTTTCCTACAATATTAATTAGGTGCAAACTATCGTTTAATACGAAAATATTATCCCTGTTATACTCACTTAAATAATATTTGCTATTACGGTAATAAATAGATCTTATATCAGAAAAATAAGAAGAATCGCTTAAGGTATTTATGGATATATTCAATTTAACTTGTTTCTTAGGGATTGTTTCCATTGATGAATTGCAAGATAATAGAAAAACAAGACCAACCAGTATAATGTATTTGTTCATATATCAGATTTAATAAATATGTTGAGATTTGATAAAACGCAAATAAAGAAACATTTAATTCTTCTTTAAAGCTTTTGAATAACTGGCAACAATTGTTGCCAGTTACAATTTTTATAAAACATTAACACTCTGTCTTATTGCCATCACACTTTACCCATCCTGCACCCCTAGAGCAAGTCTGACCAGTGCACGAAACAGAACCTTGAAAACAATTAGATGATACAGAACACGAATAATCACTTTCTCCATCAGCGAAGGCTAATGTAAAAAAATGAGCTAAGTCATTTCTACCTATTTCTTGTGAGTTATTATAAGATAACTGTACAGATAAAACTACAAAACTTAACAATAAGCAACTTTTTAAAATTATATTTCTCATTTTATAAATTTCTATTCGTTTCAAAAACCATTAAGGCGTTTCCATCTCCTATCAACCTTTATATTGATGTATCATTTCACAATATTGGCGTTGTTAACCTTAGTTACACCTTTTACCTTATCTTTGTCACCTTACCT
>JBFHEL010000261.1:0-6176 GCA_041584155.1 Saccharicrinis sp. | reverse complement strand
TTTTGGAAAAAAGGGTTAAAAATCAGAACAAAAGGATTATGCCAGGCCTCTTGATTTCTCTGCAGAATAAGCGTTGGCATTTTTTCACCTATCAATGATTTGGGAGAAGTATTGCCTCCTTTTGCTATGGCGTTACTCTTGGGGCTATTTACCGAATAGATGGTTTGATTCTCGTGGCCTTTTATCCATATTTGCATCAGGTTATCGGGTTTATCTTCTTCTTTTATAGTAAATAAAGCCTTCAGGTCATCACCATATTCAACAGACATTTTATCAATTAAATAGTCATATGCTTTCAACTGTCCTCCTTTAGAGCTTAAATCTTCAGTTTCTCTTAAGGGTAGGGATTGATTAGCTACATCAAACAATTCAAATGTGTGTCCCAGATTATGGTAAAAATATTCATGCTTTTGCTGCTCCCCATCCATGGTTTTTGAACGAAATAGATCCAAAACATAAGGTTTTCCTGATGGAGTATTGATAATAGACATTAGGCGTTGCTGCCTGGCTTTTGTTTTTGGTTCCACAAAAGAAACCTTAGCGAATGAAACCTGCTTAAACAGCAGGTCTGATTCACCCGATAACGGAAAATGATTATCCAGGCTAAAGGGGTGATAGCTCCGCATATTCGGATAATCAGATATTCCATTCACCACCACGGTGTTATGAGCAGGCATCTTGGCATAATATTGACGAAAATCGTCACTCCAATAACTACTGCCTTTTCCCATATCGGGACCCTGCACATAATTATTGGCAAAAAGCTCCATTGATATACCATTGGTATGGGCATGGTTACCATATGAACCTGCCATAGAAACCATAATGGCATCATCTGCTTTAGCCATCCTTTGAACAAACCAACTCACATTAGGAGCATAAAATGTTGGGGTCATTAGACCAGATGTTTCCAATGCTGTTTCCGGAGACACAGCGCTTAATTCATCTGTATAAAAACACAACTGAAACAAACTTTTTGCCCTACGCTGGTAATTACCATCTTCAATATATGGCCTAAGCAAGGAGGTAATAAGTTCTTCTTTCTCTGTATCGTTATACTTTTTATAATTAGTAATCAACATCTCAAAGTTCTCAAAGGGTATGGTTCCATGACCCGAATCACCAAAACCAACGTTATTTCCTGATGGAAAAAGATATTGGAAACAAGCCAATGCTGCTTTTTCGATAATCGGAAAATTAGCCAACTCATTGGCTCCGGTTGCATGATCTAACAAGGTTAGTATTTCGAGCAGGGTGGTATTAACATGCATAGAGTACGACGGGGATTCAGGCCAGATACCCGTTTGCTGATCATAAACCAGTAAGGCCTCTTTAATGGCTATTTGTCTGGGTGTTGACACATCAAAAGTATATTTCAAATAATACTGCTGCCCTTTACCATTGGCATAATTGGCATCATCATCAAGAGCCAAAGCGATATAGGTTAAAAATCTGGCTTGAAAAAGATTCCAGTTATTATCGGGGATACCAAATTTAATAATCTGATCGCCCCATTTTTGAAGTACGGCTACCATATGACTCCTATCTGTCTTGTTTTGAATAAAGTAACTGAACAAATAATCATAGGCTACGCATAAATGAACGACTGCTTTTTCATGGATCACCTCGAAGGTTGCCAGACCGGAGATATAACGTTGATTTGATTCATCTATCACTACTGGCGGGTTACGATAATACATCCCCTCAATATACATCATCAATACAGGAGTTGCCAGTTTTGCATATTTTTCCTCTCCTGTAAGCCAGTATAGAAAGGAAGCATCCTCTGCGATCGAAAGAATTTCCTGATTAATTCCTTCAATCAAATGACCTGTTTTTGATGGGTGAACCCATTCCTTTTTTCCGGTATGTTTATTCTCTAAAAAATATCCTCTTTTATCGTCAAAGTAAGGTTCAATATCCTCTAGTTCCATACCTTTATAATTGGTGGCCCAATCGCGTGTACCCGAGTAACGAACGGTAGGAACAGGAGCTTTTCCATCTGAATAGGCAAAATCACCCCCCTTTAAATAGACATTTGAATGTTTTGTTTTCCAGTTCATCTGCAGTCGGGAAACCAGCCATTCAGGATCATTATCACATAACTCAATATAATAATCTACCTGCTTCTTTTTCTTTTCTACATAGCTTTTCTTCCAGTCACAGGTACTTATGGACTGCAAAAATTGCGCTTTAGTATTATCTTTATTATATATCCTGGGGTGGTTATTGGATTGGCTATTTCCTTCATGCGCCAATAACAGCATTAGACTGGCCAAAACCACTACAAATATTTTTATGTCTACTTTCTTACTCATTTGATATTATTAATCTGCATTTACAAAACCAAAAAAATCTCATTCCCGAGTATGAGCACACTCTTTTCCTCGTGATTTGTGCAATAACAAATACGCTGATCAGTATTAACGCATTACTCCTTCTGATCCCACAAACGATAGGGGTCGTCATATTTTTTCATTTGCTCTAGCAGCAATGCTTCCAACTCTTTTCGTTTCTCAGCATATTTGGGATTTTCAGCCAGGTCGGTTTCCATTTCTCCGTTTTTATGATGTTCAGGCAGGTATTCATTTGGATTTTCAGCCAGATTGAACAACTGAGTTTCCCTTACTGCTCCATCCATTACATCATACTTAATCAATTTCCATTCGCCTTTTTTAACGCTACGCATACCTGGCTTTGTACCTCCACAATACACACCATACATAACCTCTCTAATAGCATTTTCCTTCCCTTCTAAAACAGGTTTAAAACTTTTTCCGTCTACGGTTTCCGGAATATCGATATCTGCCAGATCACATAAAGTAGGTAATACATCTAAGAGGTAGATATTTCCCTCTACCCGTGTACCTGCTTTAATTCCGGGTCCATTGACAACAAAAGGCACTCTCCAGCTATGCTCATAGAGGTTTTGCTTACCTGTCAATCCATGTCGACCGATAGCTATACCATGATCAGCGGTATAGATAATATAAGTATTATCCAGCTCCCCCATGTCTTCCAGTTTCTTTAACACTTTACCAATCTGAATATCAATATTTTCATCACAAGCATATTCACGACCCAATTCATTACGAATGGTTCGTTCATCCCTGTTTTTCCAAACCCCACTCACACGCTCTTCATCGCGAAGATTTGGATGACCATGAAAGAAGGGATGTTCAGGGAGGTAATTCTTTTGCAATGGAGGCTGATTAGAACTGGCTGGAGGCAGGCTATTGGGGTCTTTATGATTCACTGCCCCATATTTTGCCAAAAGCGCTGGTTTACCATTACGGGTATCGTGCGGATGAGAAAAACCAAAATAGATAAAAAACGGATCGGATTCTTTGGCACTTTCTCTTTTATTTAAATACTCAAGCACTTGCTTTGAATGCCAGGCACTTCCTGTTTCATCGGTTCCACCTCTCTTTGTTTTATCGTGTACTACAGAGAACTGTCTGTTGGCTCCGGGATAGGAATTTCCTTCTTTACAGGTACGCATAGTTCTATAACCCGCTCTGTTAAAAACAGCTCCAATGGTCATTGTATCTATAGGGTTAAAATCAGTTTGCTTTTGAAACTCTGCGCTGGGTGGTAAATGCCATACTGTACGTCCACTCATAATCATATGTCGCGAGGGCGTACAAACGGCACCATTCATAGAACCCATATGACGGGCACTCTCAAAAACCATCCCTCCCTTTGCTAATTTATCAATATTTGGTGTTTCTAAAATAGATTCTGAATCGTAGATGTTTAAATCAAACGGCGATTGGTCATCTACCAGAATAAATAGAAAATTGGGTTGCTTGATCTCTTCCTTACAACCCGACCATAATAATCCTGCCACAAATAACAGAACTACCTTATTAACAAATAATTTCATGACATATAAATTTACAGTAACCTATTTTTCTCTAATTATCCTCTTCAAAATCTTAAAAATACAAAAAATACAATCGTTTGCACAACTTCATTAAAAAATATTATCATCAGTTTTTAACTAGCTCTTTTCTGACATATTTAATTTTGCTGAACAAATAGAATATCAATGATTTATTGCTGAGGTTTCAGGTGCATGGTAAAGCCGTTATTGGCTTTTAAAGTCAACTGCATTGTATTACCTGCAACAATTTCTTTTTCCTCTATTTTAACCCGGGTTCTTGTTTTTACAGATTCATCATCGTTATAAATTTTAGCCTTATACTTTATCCCATCAGTCAAAAAAGAGAAATCAAGATTAACCATTCTTTCAGTCACCCCGTTTATTCCTCCAATAAACCATTCATCACCTTTTCTACGTGCAATCACACCTATTTCTCCGATGGTAACCTGTAATACTTTGGTTTCGTCCCAGGTTGTTGGCACATTATTAAAAAATTCCAGTTCAGGTTCATTACCAATAATCCTTGTATCTCCCCAAAGAGCATCTTCTTTTATAGGTCCTCTGGGAGCACCATCGTACCAGTATAAAAATTGGAGTGGGCTGAAGATACAAACCGTTTTTGCCAGCTGCGAAGCATGAGATCCCATTTTTTCAACACGTTTATTGTAATAACAAACGGTGTTATCAGCTGCTCCGGCAAGACAACGTGTAAACATGGTAATTAAAGTATGTGCATTGGTCACTGAGGTTTCATCACCGGCAATACCCTCTTGAGTTAGCAGATTAGGATAAGTTCTGGAAAAACCTGTTGGGCGGTATTCATCATGCACATCCACCACCATCTGGTATTCGGCTACTTTTTTTACGGCATCGTGTAGCCAGGCTGTAGCTGGTTGATCACCCACACGTACAAAACCAAATTTAATACCTGCAATTCCCCATTTTTTATACAAAGGCAGCAATTCATCCAATTGTTTTTCAAGCGCACGACGGTTTACATATAGCATTACTTTAATATCCTTTTCTTTGGCATAAGCGCATATGGCTTCCAAATCGAATGGCCCTTTTGATCGTTTAGGATCCAGGGTTATTGTAGTAGCATCAGAGCCATCGTGCATCTCATTACCATACCATCCGGCATCAAAATGTACATATTGCATATTGTGAGAGGCAACAAAATCAATAGCAGCAAAAGCACCTTCTGTTGTCAGACTTCCTTCTCTCAATACCTTTCCCGGTGTGATCCATGAAACATCGTCAATTGCACAGGGGGCATTTAGGTTTTGAATAATAAAATTATTTTCCAACAATTGACCATGATTCTCTCCCATCATAATTACCCGCCAAGGAGATTGCAAAGGCAACTTACTTTCTACTTTATTGCGCATGAATGATTCTCCTGTTAATGCACCCGTTATAGTATCCTGTTTTACCCTGCCATGATTTCTATCCAGGCTTGACAAAATACCAAACCCCTCCTTTGAGCTGGCATTAAAACTTAAACGGGCATAATCTACCAGTCCGGCTTCTGCCAGCGCAATTTTAACATCCTCAGCTATATCAATGACCAGAGGGCGTTCACATCCTTTTTTCAGGTTTTTTAATGGTATACTTTTGTATTCTCCTTGAGCTGTTAATTTTCCTGGCTCTCTTTCCGGAGTTGACCATACCATATGATTATCAGCAAACTGATAATTTACCAACTCATCTTGAATACGAATATTCTGCAGCTTATTCTGCACAGGAATTTCATACGCAAAAGCCACCCCTTGATTATAAGCCCTACAAATTAAATTTAGCTTAGCACTTGAACTCTCGAGATAAATTTTTAGCTGATTATAGTGATCTGGGATATGACTTCGCTCTCCTAAATGAGTAGTCCACTCATTCTGAACAGATGATTTATCTACTTTTACAACCGAAAAAGGTGCACTAAAATCAATATCTTCAGATAATAAATCAAACGAAGAAGGCAAGATTACCTCTTGCTCCTGATACCTCACTGAAAAGCTGATATTACTATTTTCAGGCGTAACTGATTTTATTGAAAAGGAAAGAGATTTTTGTCCATCGGGAGATGTAATCATTAATTCGCTTTCCTTGTCAAATCCAAAAAACAATACGGAGCATATTAACAAATAGAATTTAATTTTTACTGACATAGTTTTAGTTTAAAGCTTAGCTACTATTGGCTAACAAATTATTATTTAATTGGTGTGACAGGTTCATTAACCTGAACTTCTTTATCTAAGGTGTATTGAATTGATTCAATGGTGCCATCTGCATTAAA
>JBFHEL010000260.1:0-6211 GCA_041584155.1 Saccharicrinis sp. | reverse complement strand
GAAACTTGCAAAAGAAAAGCATCTCAATTTCCCGTTAGTTAAAGGCACACCAAAAGTAATGATAGATTTTGGGGTGAAGACACAGGCCACAACTGTTGGGATTAATAGAGAGGGATATGTAGAATTTCAGAAAGATAAAAAAGTACTCACTGCAGATGAATACCGTGAACTTTTTGAGCAATTACTGAAATAAATGGAGTTTTTAGAATTTTCATTCTTACAGGGAGTATTGGCGTTTTTAGCGCCCTGTGCTGTGGCCTTATTGCCCGGTTACATTCTCGCATTTATTTCGCGAAACCCCAATAGCAGTTTACGAATCTCTGCCCGCTTGGGCAGAGGTTTAAAACTGGCTTTACTTAGTATACTCGGAATCCTCCTTATTTATAGTCTTGCCGGAGCATTGATTATTGTTGCTGGTCAGTTTTTAAAAGATTATATGAAATGGATTACTATCATCATGGGCGTGGTATTAATTGTGCTGGGAATACGTATGCTAATGGGTAAGAACATCTCCTTTTCATTTCATATCGAAAACTCAAATCCTAAAACAGAAGCTATTGAAGCCTTCTTTTTTGGAATGGGGTATGCAACAGGAGCCTTGGGATGTCTCTTCCCTCTCTTTTTAATAGTAGCGACACAGGCAATGGCGGCAGAATCTATTTGGGAAGGCACTTCCTATATTTTAGCCTACTTTTCCGGAATGAGCGGTATGATGATTTTAACCATTCTTCTGGCCATTTTTGCCAAAGATTTCCTGCTAAAGAATTTAAGGAAAATACTTCCATATATGGAAAAAGTTACCGCAGTACTACTAATTATAGCTGGTGTGTACATCATCTATTATCAAATGGCACTGTTCTCATTTTGATGTTGATAAGGCATGTATTGCATTAAGCAAAGCCTTATGCTTTAAGAACAGGATTAATAAATTAAAAATACAATAATGAGTAATTCAAGGAGAAATTTTATAAAAAATATCGGCATTATGGGAGCATCAGGCGTGCTAATTCCCAAAAACATGTATGGTCATGAAACTGAAAAAACTAGGGGTCAACAAGAAATGACAAGACCAAAAATATTATTTTTTGATGTCAATGAAACGCTTCTGGATTTAACTCAAATGAAAAGGCAAGTGGGAGAAGCACTAAATGGCAGAGAAGACTTGCTTTCTCTGTGGTTTACCACAATGCTACAATATTCTTTGGTTACAACAGCAAGTGGTCAATATGAACATTTTGGAAATATTGGTGCAGCCGCACTTCAAATGGTGGGCGCAAATAATCATATAGAAATTACAGAAAACAAAGCTCGTGAGATAATTTTAAATGCTTTACGTGGTTTACCCGCTCACTCCGAAGTTAAAAGTGCCTTGTCACAATTAAAAGACAATGGATACAAATTGGTTTCATTTACAAATTCTTCCAACGAAGGGGTGAAAAAACAATTTGAAAGCGCAGGCTTGACCGAATATTTTGATGAGCGCTTAAGTGTAGAAGAAATCGGGAAATTCAAACCCTTCAGAGAAACCTATGAGTGGGGAGCAAGAAAAATGGGTATTAAACCAAACGAAGCCATGCTAATTGCAGCTCATGGCTGGGATATTGCGGGGGCACTCTTTGCTGGTTGGAGAGGTGCTTTTATTAGCCGACCAGGTGCTCAATTATATCCCCTTGCTACAAAACCGGAAATCAATGAAAGTGATCTTAAACTAGTAGCTGATAAATTGATTACTTTATATCCATAAATATTAACGCAATGGTGGTAATGAGCTAATCTGACAGCCCTGGACTTGGCTAAAATTACAACGGTTATATTGCTCCTTACTTTTGGTCTTTATCAAGAGCTAAGATTTGGCCTATTGGGTTGCGTATTTCTTTCAATAAACCGATTTACCTCTTTTGGTTTGGAACCTTTGATAAGGCTCCAAATCAAAAGTAATTACACTCGTCTATTTTTAATTTATTAAATATCATACGCTAAAAAAATAACATGAAACTACCAGATTTAGATAACAAAACGCTCGCCATACATTTATTACGCATTTCCTTTGGTATCAATTACTTTTTTCATGGCGTGGTAAGAATCCCTCATTTAGATAAGTTTGTTACGGGCATGCAAAATACTTTTCACGATTCTTTATTGCCTGATTTTCTTGTAAGCCCTTTGGCCTACACCATTCCTTTTGCCGAAATCATAATCGGGCTGCTATTACTCCTAAATAAATATGTTCAAAAAACACTCATTGCAACTTTTATACTCATGAATATATTGGTTATAGGAAGCTCTATTATTCAAAAATGGGATCTTGTAGGATCGCAGTCAATCTATATTGGTTTTCTGTTTTTACTGCTGTATTTTATGAATGACCATCAAAATTCACTTAAAAAAACAGAACAAAATGAGCGTTAAAAATAAAGTAATACCATTTTGATAATAAAGTGTGGCTATTCCGGAGTGACCATGCCAAAACACAAGGGTAATTGATAAAATTTTCATTTTAGTTAGTTTTTTTGATTATAGTTTCTATTCCTTCTCAACATTATGCAGAATGGGCGCAGGAATGAATATTTACCGATTGCGAACTTCAAACTTTTTAAGTTACAGAAAGGCTGAATCGAGCTACAACCATTGAATTTACTAAAATTTTGCCTATTTTTTGGTACATTGTTATAGCCAGTTATTCTTGCAATAGTGTGCTAATTGCAGTATTTATTATGGAAAAATAACCTGCAATAATTTCACTGAATTTGTTTGTTTTTGAAGTATATTCTGTACTACTTAATAAACTGTACTTACTATTTAATTCACTAAAATCATTTACATCAGGCATTAAATTCCTTCTTTTAGTTTCTAATTCAGCAAATGGGTATTGGGTAATTTCTTTATCCAAAACACCTATCACTAAATATTTAGCATAACTATCAAGTACAATTGAATAAAGGTTAGCCCAATGCAGTACATTAACCTTATATGCTAATGGAACAGACATAGTTGTGTTAGCACTTTCCATTTTACTTGAAAAAAAATAAATAATATTATCTAAATCCTCGAATACTGGTACACTTTTGACTTTCAAATGAAATGGGACTGATTGAATTGCATTTAAATAAACGGCAATATAATCTTCGTTTAACATTGATTCACTTACAGATAGGTATAAGTATTTTTGATATTCTAATTTCAATAATTCAGAGTTATTATTTTTAATACCATATTTCTTTGCATCTTCTTTACTTAGTGTTGCGATAATAGAGCTGAATTGACATAAGGCAGTTGCTAAATAGTAATCATTTCCTTGAGATTTCGAATTATCAATCTCGATTTTCATATAGTCGGATAAATTTAAATCTCTTCCATCAGATGTTTTAACATACTTTGTGCTGAAAATAGGAGATATCGTTTCAATAAATTCTTTTATTGAATTCACAATTATTTCAGTAGATTCAGTTGGTGGTTTTATTTCAATACTTTGACTATTACAGTTATAAAATAATTGCAAACTAAAAAGTATGGCTAATAAAGGTTTAATATTCATTTTTTGTTTTTTATCTGGTTATAACTTGTTTATAATAATCGCATCAACACCCAATTATCTAATTAACTGTATAACAGCAAATAACAATATCTGTATATTTATTATAATTAAACGTTTATATTACCTATTATAAAAAGATATGGCATTTAGTAAAGAGTGTGAAGACTACCCTTATGGGTAGTGGAAAGCTATTTATTGCGAATAAATAAAGTTCATTAAATTAGTTTTAGGTCATTGATAATAAGTATCCTAAATTAAGAATTATTTAACCAAACGACTTTTATCTTTCTTTTTTATTTCCGTTTTGTTCTTTAACACAGGCAATACGTTGATAAAAAGTAGATTTACTTACATTAACAATCTTCAATATATCAGCTATAGATCTTGATTTATCTTCCGGAGTTGGTAGCATAAAATGTTTTCGTGATCTGCCAAGTCTGAGTTTAGTATTTAACGGTTTATAGTAAGGTATCATGCTGGATTTCAAGGTGTTTTCCTATCAATTATTTACGAGCCTCAAACACTCCAAAAGATTTAACACCTGCATTCACTAAGCCATGTATTAGCTATTGCTGTTTCTATATTTTTTTAGACCTGGATGTATCTTTGTCAAATCTTTAATTAAAAACTCCAAAGGTTCACGCTTTTCTTTTGGAATCTTTCTATTGTCAGCGTTTATTACAATTACCAAATCTAAATCAGGCACTATGTTGATTATTTGTCCGCCATTTCCTGGAATAAACCAAGAGTTAAATCCGTATTCCGTTTTCACCATTTGCCATTGGCAACAACTATATAAAGGATATTTTATTTCGATATATGGTTCAAATATTTCATTCATCCATTCTGACGAAACAATTTGCTTGTCATTCCATTTTCCTTTATTCAAATGTAACAACCCATATTTCGCAATATCTCTAGATTTAAGTTCAAGTCCTCCACCAACATCATAAACCCCATTTTTCGAAAACCATTGATACTCATCTATTCCAAGTGGTTTAAAGAGGTTTATTTCAGTAAATTCAGCTATATTTTGTCCTGTTGATGCTTTAATTATTTCTCCTAATATAATATTATTAGGTCCGCTATAAGCATATTTTACACCAGGCATCTCCTCCATAGGCAATTCTATTGAAGCTTCAAATAAATTGTCTACTTTATCCATTTTATAGCCCATATTATTAGTGTCATCAACAGGTAATGAAACTTCGTCCCATTCAAACCCGGATGTATTAGTCAGCAGATGCTTAATTGTTATTTTTTCTTTCAGTGTATCGTTTAATTGAGATAAATAGTCTGGAAAGAAATCAAGCATCTTTTCATTTTCATCTTTAATCTTCCCTTGTTCAATTGCAATACCTGTCATAATCGCACTAAAACTTTTGGTTGTAGAGGCTAAAAAATGAATCTGATTTTCATCCCAGCCATTATAATATTGTTCTACTACAAGTTCATTCTTATGAATAACCAGAACACTATGTAATTCGCCATAAACTCCATTACAAATATCTTTATTTACTTCCTCAAAAGTATTTCTGTCGAAATTGTGTTCGTCCAGGGTTGAAACTTTCAAGCCATCATTTTTATCAACAGGTATTTTGTATAAACCATCTGTTTGGTGTTTACAAGCTATAAAGCTGGAGATAATTAGTAATCCGATTAACTGTTTCATATACTCTAATTAATTTCATTTTAAAAGGCTACATGGTCTGTCCTACAAAATACGAGAGAACTCACCGAAATTAATCATTCTCCTCTCGTTTAGGGGACACAGGTTGAGTGTGTAATACCAATTAAACCATGATATGATCCTTAAAGCCATTCAAATACTTTTGGTTGTGAGTTATTGATTTTACAACCTGTTCATTGAGTTTCTGTTTTATAAAGTTGGATAGCCATTGTTTTATTTGATCAAGTGATTCAAAGAAAATATTCTTGTAATACTGCTTGATATATGCCCATATTTTCTCACTTGGATTTAGTTCTGGTGAATAAGGCGGTATTCTAACCAACTTGATGTTATCTGGAATTTGATAATTGAATTGATTTAATCTATGAAAACCAGCATTATCAACTATAACTATCTTCAGTTCATTAGGTCTATGTTCAGATAATTGCAGAAGATATTTATAGAATATTTCACTTGTCGTACCTTCTATTTCATAAACAAATGCATCTCCATCGATAGGAGAAAATGCACCATACAAGTAAGTGTTTTTAAAAGCATGCTTATATTTTACAATTGGCTTAACGCCTTTAGACGTAAGGCAGCGACCTATGTGGGTCATCAACCCAAAACGACTCTCGTCTTGAAAATACAAATTGGCAGATGTGTACTTATTTTTATTTAAACTGCTTCTAAACTCAAGTAGTGTATCCGGCAGTTTTAAAAAAGGCTTCAATAGCCTGCTCATCTTTTTTGTAATGCGATTTTCTAGGGACTTTATGTTTACTCTTAAAATTTTTAATCAAATATTTCCTTAGCGAATGGTACTTTATTTCTATATCGTAATTTTCTCTAACCCAAATAACTGTATCTAAATAACTTTGTAACGGATTCTCAGAGTCTTTAAGTTTTGTTTCTAGTGCCTTATGTAATTCTGGTGAAACTATTGACTTGGGCTTACCCCTTGCTGGCTCTTTTATATAATTGGACAAGCCTTCATTCTTATATTT
>JBFHEL010000259.1:0-6212 GCA_041584155.1 Saccharicrinis sp. | reverse complement strand
AATTTTATTTTTCAATAAAATGTTCATCAAATGGGTAGCCATTGCCTTTGTGATAGCTTGCCCCATTGCTTATTATGCAATGAGTAAATGGCTCGAAAACTTTGCCTATAAAACAGAACTTAGCTGGTGGATATTTGCACTGGCGGGAGTATTGGCACTAGCCATTGCACTAATAACAGTAAGCTGGCAAAGTTGGAAAGCAGCAACAAGGAATCCGGTGGAAGCCTTAAGGTATGAGTGAAAATGTCGGAATCAGGATTTGCGCGATGAATAATCATAAACTATGAGGATATTGATCAATTGATAACTATTATGATGAACAGCAATACAAATATCAAAGTCCTCAAACAATCAAATAAATCATGGTTAAGACAGTAAACTGGTAAAGTCTCAAAGCGGCACAACGTAATCCGGTGGAAGCTTTGAAATATGAGTGAAAAATTAAAACTATTATCATGAAATCAAATATAAAATTAGCGTCCCGAACTCTGCTAAAAAATAAAACAATATCAGCAATCAATATTTTAGGTTTAACGATAGGATTATCTGTTAGTATCCTGATATTTTTTTATGTGTATCGGGAAAACACTAAAGATAACGATATCAAAGGCATAGAGAATATATATGTTATCACAGATATTAATGATGCAAATGATCCTTCTATTTCGAGCAAAATACTAAATGCCTTAACAGATGAAGTTCCGGAACTAGAAAACTCAGCCTACTACAATAATGAATGGTCATCTCAGGTTTTTATAAAGTCGAAAGATAAAAACCATAAAATAAACAAACTTCTGGTGGCAAGTAAAAACTTTTTTAAAGTTCTATCATTACCAACCATATACGGAGATGCGAATAAAGCATTAAATACCTCAAATAAAATTGTATTATCAAAGGATTATGCACACAAGCTTTTTGGCAATGAAAATCCAGTAGGAAAAACTATAGAATACAACTCTACCTACCTTCAGAACCAATTGCTTGATATTGCAGCAGTAGTAGAAATACCGGATAATTCATCCTGGGAATTTGATGCCGTAATTCCTGTTAGTTTAAACATGAAAATTGATTGGTATAAAAACTTATGTAATAGTTGGGGTACCTATAACTATAGCTCAATTTGCAGATTAAGCCCGGAAGCAAACTTAGAACATGTACAGGAATGTTTAGCCAATATTAAACCCGGCAAGATTCCTAACGATTATCTCGAAGGGGTATGTTATGGTTTAGTCTCTTTTAAGGAGTCTTATTTCAATTTACCTGAATTGGATGGTGTTTCTCACGGACAGAAATATATACTATCTGTTATAGGAATTGTTGGCGTATTAATATTGCTATTGGCCTGTTTAAACTTTATAAACTTATCAACCGCGCAGCGCGAAAAGAGAGCGATTAATTACAATATAATTAAAGCATTAGGCAGTACTAAAAAAAACCTAATTGGATTAATAACTACCGAAACGGCAATGTTGCTACTTGCCTCCATTGCTGGATTTATTATACTAACACCCTTGCTAACAGAAGGTTTGGATTATTTCTCTGACAATACAATAAGCTTACATGACTTGCTAACACTAGATAATCTCATCATAACTGTTGCTATTATTCTTATCGTTTTTCTATTAACAAGTATCATCACAAGCACATTTTATTATCAGTTTACTCATTCAAAAAAGAAGTCACAAAAATCCAATACCCTACAAAATAGTCTTTTAATATTCCAGTTTGTTATTTCAATTGTTTTAATATCATCTATCTTCATCATTCGTAAACAAAACAATCTACTCAACACTACTAATCCCGGTTTTGCAAAAGAGCATATCATCTATTCAAACACCAATAAAAATATTCAGGATAAGTATCAATCTCTATACAGTCAGTTAAACCAGATACCTGAAATTGCAGATTTTACTTTTTCATCAGAAGTGTTTGGACATATTTCTAATAATTGGGGAACAACTTTAGATGTAAAAGGAGAAAAAAAAGATATTGGATTTATGGCCTTACAAGTGAGTTCAAACTTCTTTGATTTTTTTGGGGTTAACCTTCAGAATGGCAATGGCTTTAATAATTATTCAAAGGATAACAGAGATATTATTCTTAACCAAAAAGCCATTAATAATTACAATATCGAAAATATTAATGAGTCAAGGGTAGAACTAGATCACAATCATCAACATGGTCAGATTATAGGTACAGTGGCAGATTTTAATGTAAACTCATTTAGAACACCCATAAAGCCAATCGGATTTATGTCTTGTGGGTTAGTGAGCGATGTTGTATATATTAAGATAAATGCTGCTAATAGTAAACAGCTTTATGAAATTACTAATCAATTAAACAAAATATGGATGGATTTATCGCCCGATTTTCCATTCGAATATGATTTTTTAGATCAATCATGGGCCGCATTATATAAAAAGGACCAAAAGTTTCAACAACTAATACAAGTAGCGACACTTATTTCTCTATTTCTATCCTGCTTAGGCCTTATTGCCTTAACTTATTTTGCATTAGAAAATAAAACCAAAGAAATAGGTATCCGCAAAGTAAACGGAGCAAAAATATCCGAAGTGCTCATTATGCTCAACAAAGACTTTATTAAATGGGTAGCCATTGCCTTTGTGATAGCTTGCCCCATTGCTTATTATGCCATGAGTAAATGGCTCGAGAACTTTGCCTATAAAACAGAACTCAGCTGGTGGATATTTGCTTTGGCAGGTATATCAGCATTATCCATAGCATTAATAACAGTGAGTTGGCAGAGTTGGAAAGCAGCAACAAGGAATCCGGTGGAGGCGTTACGGTATGAATGATAACCGTCAAAATATTAAACAAATACTGTATAATAATTTTACACAACCCACTTCTTGCAAATTGATATTCACCTCATATTCAACAACGTAAATAACATGGCACATCGTATGATATAAGTAAAGTAAATATTTAATAACTTACGAAACCATTAAAATAGAAATCATGCCAAATCACTTAAAAATTACTTTAGCCTTACTTACTTACTTATTATTATGTACAAACTGTGTTCTGGAACAAGGAATAAAAGGAAGTGGTAATGTAATTAAAGAAAAACGTGAAGCAAAACCCTTTACTCAAATAAAAATTGATGGTGTTTTCAATATATATTTAACCCAAGGAGAAACAGAACATATTGAAGTAGAAGCTGATGATAATCTACTTGAATATATAAAAACCGATATCAACAATGGTATATTATCGATAGATACTAAACAAAAGTTACGTATTAAAAAATCGCACAAGTCAAATGTTTACATAACTTTAAAAGACATCAGCGTAATTGATTTTGGTGGAGTAGGTAATATATACTGCTCTTCTGAACTTATTTTAAACACCCTTCAAATCAATAACTCGGGCGTTGGTTCCATAAAACTTAAAGGAAAAGCCAAAGAGGTATCCATGATAAACTCAGGAGTAGGAAACATAAAAGCAACAGAGTTTGAGGTGGAATACCTGGATGTAAAAGCTACGGGTGTTGGAAGTATAAAAGTAAACGCAACAAAAGAACTCAACGTTAGCATAACAGGAGTTGGTAGTGTTTATTATACGGGCAATCCCCAATCGCAACATGTAGATATTGATGGAATAGGTAAGTTTAAAAAAATAAACTAAAAGCAAACGCCAACAAAATAGATTTATTTCAATGATGTGTTTATTCTGAATTGTATTTCAACAGTATAAACTCATTACAATTTCTGTAAAAAAATTTTACATCGCATTCTACATATCAGACTGCTTAAATTTAGACAACATACTTGTTTGATAATTAAGTATAAAAAAGATTAAACTCACATATTATAATAATCATGTTTTTTAAACAATTCATACGTAATTTCTGGCAACAAAAACAAATCAGCATTATAAGTATTAGCGGATTAAGCATTGGTGTAGCCATAACTCTGGTTATTGGCTGGTGGTGTATTAATGAGTTTAGTTTTGATAATTTTCATACAGACAAGGATTCAATATATCGTCTATGCCGGGCTGGTTATATGAATAATGAATCAATAAAACTGAGTTCTGTCTATGAACCGGAAGCTAGGGCTTTTCAGGAAAAATTCCCTAACATACTATCTACAGTTAGAGTAGTTGATAGAGAAACAGAAAATATAGAAGCCAACCACATAAAGGGAAAAAACATTGTGTTTGTAACTGATTCTAATTTCTTTAATTTTTTTAGTTTCGAATTGCTGGTAGGAGATGAAAATACTTGTTTATCCTCACCTACATCAATAGTCATTTCTGAAAAAGTGAAAAAAAAGTACTTTCAAAATAAAGACTGTATTGGTAAAATAATTCATCATAACAATAAGGATTGGACCATATCAGCTATAATGAAAAATATACCTGCTAATTCTCATCTGCAATTTGATATTCTTTTACCCATAGAAGGAACCTCCTATAATAATTACGGATGGGGAAATAGTGATGCTTTTATTACCTACCTTAAATTAGCGCCAGGAGCCAATGTTTCAAAGTTAAAAGCAGAGATGTTAAAAATTCTTCATCAACAGATACCTCTATTTAAAGAAATAGACATTAAATATGAATTACAAGCGCTTACCGACATCTATTTTGATACCGATGCTTATCGGTTCGACTCTGTTAAAAAAGGAGATAAGCGGCTTACTTTAATTCTAGCATTTATGGCATTGGCCATTTTATGTATTGCCTGCATTAATTTTACTAATTTGTTTATTTCTAACTCTTTTTTGAGAACAAAATCAATTGCTATTAAAAAGAGTAATGGAGCTAGTAAAGCTCATTTGATGTTTGAGCTATTCTCCGAAACCTCTTTATATGTGCTCATTTCTTTAATTATTGGTTTGGCCTTAGCCATAGAAGTAATTCCTATTTTTAACAACCTTGTTGATTCACAAATCACATTTAACCTTCTCGATTCAAAGCTGTATGGATTTTTGGCTATTGTAGGTCTAATTACCATATTACTTGCAGGTACTTTTCCTGCTATCTCTCTTTCGCAAATAAATATTGTTGGTGCTTTAAAAGGTAAAACTTCAGCTAAAGGTGTTTCCGGATTTCAGAAATGCCTGGTGGTTATACAGTTTGCTGCCTCTATTGTATTGCTAATTACTATGGTAACTATTAAAAAACAAGTTTACTATATGCAGCATATCGATTTGGGTTTTAATAAAAGCAATGTGGTTTATGTAGAGGCAAATGAAGGCATTCAAAAACACTATGAATCGTTTAAACAAGAGTTGGAAAAAAGTCCTTACATAAAGGAAGTCAGCGCAAAAAATGGTATTCCCAGTCAATGGAGAAATGGTAACTCAGTATCTGTTCCTGGTTCATCAGATGAATCTTACATTATGGAGCTTTGCCAAATTAAACCCAACTATCTTGATATGTTTCAATTCAAATTAGTAAAAGGATTTAAATTAACCAATCAATCAGAAACTAAGAATGCGGTATGGATAAATGAAAGAGCAGCAAGAGTTTTAGGTCTTGCTAACCCAGTTGGTAAAACTATTATAGTAGGTAACGATAGCGAACCACAGGTTATTAGAGGTGTTTTGGCCGATGCTAAAACTAAATCGTTACACAGTAAAGTTGATCCTCAGGTATATTTTCCAACAGAGAAAATACAATCCTGGTATTCCATTTTAATAAAAGTTACAGGTAATCAACAAGAAGCGATTAAGGCTATTAAACAACAGTGGTTAGTTTTAAATCCCAATGATGAATTTAAGTTTAACTTTCTGGATGATACCTATAACCAACTCTATGAACACGAAACCAAATCGGGCAAAATGGTTACCTGGGGAATGGTAATCGCTTTATTTATAACTATCATAGGTTTGGTTGCGATGGCTAACTATACAACCCAACGTCGAACCAAGGAAATAGGTGTTCGGAAAGTAAATGGAGCAAAAACACAGGAATTGGTGTGGATGCTCATAAAAAGCTTTTTGCTATGGGTGGTTATTGCCTTATTTATTGCCAGTCCGATAAGTTATTTTATTACTACAGAATGGCTTAGCAATTTTGCTTATAAAACAGAACTCAGCTGGTGGATTTTCGCTCTATCCGGAGTTTTTACCCTGTTCATGGCCTTAGTCACCGTCAGTTGGCAGAGTTGGAAAACAGCCAATGGTAATCCTGTTAAGGCTTTGCAGTATGAATAGTCTAAACTATGACTTAATTGATTAATT
>JBFHEL010000258.1:0-6243 GCA_041584155.1 Saccharicrinis sp. | reverse complement strand
CGTTCGTCTTGGTAATTTTTTAATTCATCATTAATTAACCGATAACCTTTTTCTTTGGTATTTTCAGGTGCATAATCTTCCAAATACTCAGCTAATGTTAACATAGCGTTAGGCTGACAGAAACGTTTAATAAATCCGGGAACCGAGAACTCCATAAAATGCTCTCCCGTGCGTCCCAAACGATAACAAGCCGTGCAAAACGAAGGGATATAACCCTTGGCCACTAACTCTTCCATTACTTCATTTAATGAACGATCATCGCAAATTTCAAATTGTTCCTGATCTAAATCCTGCTTTTCTTCTTCGTTAGTATATCCGCCTAACTCAATATTTGTTCCACCATCTATTTGCGATACACCATATTGCAATACCTCATCGCGAATATAAGCCGGTTCGCGGGCAGTAAGAATTAACCCGGTATAAGGCACTGCCAAACGTAAAATAGCAACCAACTTAGTAAAATCTTCGTCTGATACCTGCCATTGATTATCTACCTCGATACCCGAAGCCATTTGTAAACGAGGAAAAGATATAGTATGCGGACCAACATTATAAACCGACTCAAAATGATTGACATGGCGAAGCAAACCAAGTACTTCGTACCGCCAATCATATAGTCCTAACAATGCACCTATCCCCAAATCATCAATACCACCTTCCATCGCTCTGTCTAATCCGGTAATACGCCAGTCAAAATCCCTCTTAGGCCCACTCTTATGTACTTTTGCATAGGTTCCTTTATGATAGGTCTCCTGAAAAATTTGGTAAGTACCAATACCTGCTTCCTTAACCTTCTTAAAGCCCTCAATATCAAGTGGAGCAGCATTTATATTCACACGGCGTATTTCGCCATTTTTATGCTTCACCGAATACACTGCACGAACCGAATCAGCAATAAAATCAGCATTATACTTTGGATGCTCACCATAAACTAAAATCAAACGCTTATGCCCGCTATCCTCCAAAGCTTTTACCTGATCTTTTAACTCATCCGCACTAAGTGTCATCCTTTTCTGTGCCTTATTCTCAGTACGAAAACCACAGTAGGTACAATTATTAATACATAAATTACCAATATACAATGGTGCAAAAAGAACTATCCTTTTACCATAAACACGTTCTTTAAGGGCTCTGGCTGCATCTTTAATTTCCTTAATCATTTCAGGATCATTGGCATTAACCAACACAGCTGTTTCTTCTAATGAGAGTCTGTTTTTATTCAGTGATTTTTGAATAATTTCTCTAACCTTTTCCAGAGTTGGATTTTCACTGGTTTTTAGAATCTTATGGATTTCTTCCTCATCAATAAAACTCTGCATTGCTTTATCTTCAATGCTATATTTTTGTGGATGATAAATCATTGACATCTGTTCTCTCCTTTTTTTATGAATATACAAAAATAATGGCATTTTCCGATATAAAAGCCAATACCGTTAAACATTTAAGTAGAACATCTGAAATATTTATTAAATTAGTCGCCTTTAAATTTATCCTATATTTTTTATGAAGAAACAGTTACTCGGCTTTTTACTTGGCGGCTTATTGCTATTTGTATGCTCAATACATTTAACCGCAGAAACAATTTACGTAAAACCCAGTGCAGAAAGCACTGCCTGGGCAAGTCAAACCACGGTTTATACCGACTTACAAGATGCATTAGCCGCAGCGAGCTACGGCGATGAAATTTGGGTAGCCCAAGGCACCTATTATCCTACCGACGATGATGATCGAAGTATTTCCTTTGAACTGGTAAACGGCGTAAGTATTCTAGGAGGCTTCTCTGGAACAGAAACTTCATCTGATGACAGAGATTGGAATGCTTATCCAACCATTTTAAGTGGTGATATTGGCGTATTAGGGGATAATACAGATAACAGTTATCATGTGATGACCTGTACAACTGAAGTAGATGAAACAACAATTGTTAATGGTTTTGTGGTTGAAAAGGGGTATGCGAATTCTGGGTTATCAAATAATAACAAAGGAGGTGGTCTTTATATTACTTTAGGGCAGCCTTATGTGATAAATTCAATTTTTAGAGAAAATTTTGTTTGGAATTATGGCGGAGGAGTTTATAATAATGGCGGAAATATTGTTTTTGCAAATTGTCTTTTCTATGATAATGAATCAGAATATAGAGGAGGTGCCATTAATGTTGCTTCAGGTACTAGTCTTTTTTATAATTGCAATATATGTAATAACTATGCAAGATATTATGGAGGAGGAATATACACTTACGATAAAGCCAATGTAATAATTAATACTATTGTTTGGGGTAATAGAACTGATAGTAATTACGATAATATTCTTAGTGCAACTGTTTTATTTTCTTGTATAGAAGATGACTATACTGGAGAAGGAAATATATCAGAAGATCCATTATTTATTGATGCTTCGTCAGGTGATTTTCGTTTAGATGCTTCGTCACCATGTATTAATGCTGGTATCAATGATTCTATTCCTGATTGGTTAACCTATGATTTTGCTGCAGCAACAAGAATTCTTGAAGATACTGTAGATATAGGTATTTATGAAAGTGGAGTTATATGTCCTGTTTTGTTAATTCCAGTGGATAATACTATATATGAGAATAATGATACGGGAAATGAAATCAACTTTACTGCAGGATGGGCATCGGGAACAGAACCTTACAACATAACTCGTTACTTTATTGAGTATTGGGAGGTAGGTGAAGATACTACAGTGGTAGATATTTCATCAAACCTTAGTTACTCTGTAATTTTTTACGAAAGTGCCAAAATTTTGTGGAGAGTTGGCGTTGAAACAGCATCAGGAGCTATTAATTATTCACAAGCAAATACACTTCATATTAATCACAGTCATCCTTTGTATGTAAAAGAAGGAAGTTCTGGTAACGGAACAAGTTGGAATGATGCATTCGGAGATCTGCAAGATGCTTTAAATGAATCTGTTTATGGCGACGAAATTTGGGTTGCTCAAGGAACCTACTATCCAACAGACGATGATGACAGAACAATTTCCTTTGAACTGGTAAACGGCGTAAGTATTCTAGGAGGCTTCTTTGGTAACGAAACCTCATCAGACGAAAGAGATTGGAATGCTTATCCAACCATTTTAAGTGGTGATATTGGAGTATTAGGGGATAATATTGATAATAGTTATCATGTAATTTCGTGTACTTCAGATGTAGATACTTTAACAATAATTGATGGTCTTATCGTAGAAAAGGGATATGCAAGTTTTTCTAGTGATGGAGGCGGAATGTATGTCACAGATGGTGGTAGCCCAGTTGTAAAGAATTCTGTATTTAGAGAAAATTATGCTTCAGATGATGGAGGGGCAATTTATTCTTATTATGCAAATCCAACATTTGCTAATACTATGTTTTATAATAATGTAGCTTATGATGCCGGAGGAGCAATTTATAGTTACGGCAGTGATTCAGAATTGATAAACTGTGTAGTTAGTGAAAACAATTCAAATTATTATGGAGGTATATATAGCCCTAACTCAACATTCAATGTAATTAATACTATTGTTTGGGGAAATAATGCGACTTATAGATATGATAACATATATAATGCAACCGTTATATATTCCTGCATAGAAGACGGTTATACAGGAGAAGGAAATATATCAGAAGACCCATTATTTATTGATGCTTCAGCAGGTGACTTCCGTTTGGATGCCTCCTCTCCTTGTATTAATGCTGGTATCAATGATTCTATTCCTGATTGGCTAACGTGCGATTTTACTGCAGCAACAAGAATATTGAATGACACTGTTGATATGGGTATATATGAAGGTGGAGTTATTTGTCCTGTTTTGCTAACTCCGGATGATAATTTTATAATAGCAAATAATGATTCTGGAGTAGAAATCAACTTTACTGCAGGATGGGAAACAGCAGAAGAACCAGATGCAATCATACGCTATTTTATACAGTTTTGGGATGAAGCAGAAGATACAACCACTGTTGATATATCATCTGAATTAAATTACTCAACAAATTCATTTAATCAAATAGGGAAGTATGACTGGCGTGTTGGAGTTGAAACAGGAGCAGGAGCTGTCAATTATTCACAAGTAAGTACTTTTTACATCAAACACAATTATCCTTTATATGTAAAAGAAAGTAGTTCAGGAGATGGAGCAAGTTGGAACAGTGCTTATGGTGACCTACAAGATGCATTAGATGATGCTATTTATGGCGATGAAATTTGGGTTGCTGAAGGAACATATTATCCTACTAATGATGACGATCGAGAAACCTCCTTTGAACTAGTAAACGGCGTAAGCCTGCTAGGAGGCTTTTCAGGAACCGAAACCTCATCAGAAGACAGAGATTGGAATGAATACCCAACAATTTTAAGTGGCGATATAGGTACAGCGGGAGTTGATACTGATAATAGTTATCATGTGATGACGTGTGCAACAGATGTAGATTCTACAACTGTTGTCAATGGCTTTATAATAGAAAAAGGATATGCAGGTAGCTCTAATGGAGGAGCACTTAATGTATCAGACGGTAAACCCGTGTTCGCTTACACTGTATTTAAAGAAAATTATTCTACAAGCGATGGAGGAGCGATTTATAATAGTAGTGGAAAAATTCAGTTATTGAATTGTAAACTTTATAATAATGAGGCAGCTCGGGATGGAGGAGCGATTTATAATAATTATAATGGTAGAGTCGAGTTAATAAATTGCATTGTTAGTCAAAATTATGCTGGAGATGATTATGGAGGAGCAAGTTCAAATTATATTAATTCGCTCATAAGAATTACTAATAGTGTGGTCTGGGGAAATGTTGCTGTAGATTATTGTAATAATATAAGTAATTCGACTGTTAGTTATTCTTGCATAGAAGATGGTTATACCGGAGAAGGAAATATCTCCGACGATCCGTTGTTTATGGATGTATCTATTGGTGACTTCCGTTTAAACTCAACTTCTCCTTGTATTGATGCAGGTATTAATGACTCTATTCCTGACTGGTTAACGTATGACTTTGCTAAGGAGACTAGAATATTGAATGATACTGTAGATATGGGTATTTACGAAGGAGGTGTTATTTGTCCAATACTTTTATCCCCTTTAAATGATACAATAATAAATGCAGAATCGGCACAATCAACAGTTGAATTTACTGCATATTGGGAGTCTGGTGGTGAACCATATGCTATAAATAATTACTCAATACAATACTGGGAAGAAGGAGGAGATACAATAACAGTTGCCATTTCTTCAGATTTAACTTATTCGGCAGACTTTTTTAATGAAGGGACAACTTACCATTGGCGAATAAAGGTAGATACAGAGGATGGTTATACAAATTATTCTACTGTAAATACTTTTACAACAAATCATTCCTATCCATTATATGTAAAAGAAGGTAGTACAGGAGATGGAACAAGTTGGGATGGTGCATTTGGAGATTTGCAAGATGCTTTAGCAGAAGCAGTTTATGGCGATGAAATTTGGGTTGCTCAAGGAACTTATTATCCTACATCTGAAGATGACAGAAGCTTTTCTTTTGAGCTTGTTGATGGAGTTAGTATGCTAGGAGGCTTCTCAGGTACTGAAACTTCTTCTGATGAAAGAGATTGGAATCAGTATCCAACCATTTTAAGTGGTGATATTGGAGTATTAGGGGATAATACTGATAATAGTTATCATGTAATTTCTTGTACTTCAAATGTTGATACTTTAACAATTATTGATGGTCTTGTCATAGAAAAAGGTTATGCTAACTCTTATAATTACCATGGAGGCGGAATGTACATTAAAGATGGTAACCCAGTTATAAAGAATTCTGTATTTAGAGAAAATTATGCGTCTGATTATGGAGGGGCAATTTATTCTTCTTATGCTAATACTATATTTGCTAATACTATATTTTATAATAATGTAGCTAATTTTCAAGGAGGAGCAATTTATAGTTACGGTAGTGATTCAGAATTGATAAATTGTGTGGTTAGTGAAAATAATTCAAATTATAGAGGAGGTGGCATATATAATTATAACTCTACATTCAATGTAATTAATACTATTGTTTGGGGAAATTATGCTGCTAGTAGCTATGATAACATAAATAATGCAATTTTTACTTATTCCTGCATTGAAGGAGGCTATTCAGGAGATGGCAACATTTCTGAAGATCCATTATTTATAGATGCTTCATCAGGTGACTTCCGTTTAAAATCAACTTCTCCTTGTATTAATGCTGGTATCAATGATTCTATTCCTGATTGGCTAACG
>JBFHEL010000257.1:0-6257 GCA_041584155.1 Saccharicrinis sp. | reverse complement strand
GGATGGTAAAATAATTGTGAGCCCTTTTCACCCAAAGGTATTTGGTTCAACTTTAACCGTTCAGGGAGAACAAGGGTTTGATCACTCCTTAAATTATGTGGTTAAAGCACCTATCTCCCGTAAAGAAGTTGCTAAAGCATTGAGCTTTTTAGCAAGCGGATTTGCTGAGTCAGGAGATGATTTAATGGTAGATGTGATTATTAAAGGAACATCAGATAATCCGGAGATGAGTCTTGATCTTTCTGAAGCAACAAAACAGGTGCAGAAAGAAGTGGGCAAAGAAGCTGAAAAAGTGATTAAGGATGTGTTGGAAGATGAGAATGTAAAAGATGCGGTTAATGATTTTTTAAAAGGATTGAAGAAAAAAAAGTAATAAAAATACCTTCAGCAGCTAAAATTCTAGAGAGTATTTAATGACTAACCTTAGTAGCTTATTCACCGGGTAAGATATTAAGGTTAGTTTTTTTTAGGGCAAAATAAACTATATTTGCGCTACCTTTTTGTAAAGAGCTTAATTGGATAAATAATTAAGCTTTTTCTTTTTTTAGTGGATATTCATCAAGAATTAAAAGTTTACAAGCATATGATTAAGGGGATTTTTTGTTTTGCATTGATTGTGTTAAGTGTTATTCCATTCAATGTAAAAGCACAAAAGAAAAAGAGTGATGATGATTCAATGTATCATGTGAATAAAAAATTGGTTATTCCCTTGACTATTGCTTCTTATGGCTTTAATGTGGGTTATGGATTTGGCTATTTAAGTGAACAGGATGGCTTGAGTGAGGAGCAGTTATTGCAACTGAACAGGAATGATGTATGGTGGTTCGACAGGATAGCTACAAAGCAAAGTGCATCATATAAAGACAGGGCACATGAAATATCAGATGCTTTTTTGAATGTTTCCTTATTTTTACCGGGTATTATTGCCCTGGATAAAGACGTAAGGTCGGAATGGATAGATATATTATTGATGTATCTGGAATTACAGGCGTATAATAGTACTTTGTATATTGGAACGGCCATGACTGTAGACCGCACGCGTCCTGTAGCTTATAACCCTGATGTATCTGATGAAGATAGAATGGCAAATGGAACAAGAAATTCGTTTTTCAGTGGCCATGTATCTACATCCGCTTGCGGTACTTTTTTTGCCGCGAAGGTATATAGTGATTTTCACCCTGAATTAGGCCATAAGAAATACTGGTTATATGCTGCAGCAGCTGTGCCCCCTGCTTTAGTAGGGTATTATCGACTAAGAGCCATGAAACATTTTCCTTCAGATATTCTTTTGGGATTCGGAGTTGGTGCAGCCGCAGGGATTATCATTCCTGAATTGCATAAAAATAATAAAATGAAGGAAGCTGGTTTGACAGTAATGCCTATAGTAGGTAATTTAACAGGATTAAATCTGAAATATACTTTTAAGAATTAATTTTTAAAACAGGGCTGTATTTTGTCTGTTATAAAACAAAAAATAGCACAACGCCTCCAAAAGCCAATAATGCGCCTAAAATTTCACGGGCTGTAATTTTTTCTTTGAAAATAAATACCGAAGGAATTATAATTAAAACAGGTACAATAGCCATGATGGTTGAAGCTACTCCTGTTGTAGTGTGTTGAATAGCCAGTAAGGATAAGGATACACCTAAAAAAGGGCCAAATACAGAACCAATGCTAATACCTGTCATGGCCCGTTTGTTTTTTAATGCTTCAAATACATTTTTCCATCTTCGTAAAAGAAAAAACAAAATAGAAAAGCCCGCTATTCCTGCTAAAACCCTAATCTGGGTGGCAAGAAAAGGATCGTAGTCCTTCATGCCCAGTTTCGAAAATACCAGACCTAAGGCTTGTCCTGTAGCTCCCCCAAAAGCCAATAAAACTCCTTTTAGAGGATATTTTACCTTGACATTTTTTTGCCGGGATTCTTTGGCCAGGATAACTATAGAAATACCCAAAATAGTAATGGTCATACCCAGAAAATTAGCCGCAGATAACTCTTCTTTAAGAATGATCCATCCAAAAAATGCTGCTATAGGAGGGGTAAGAGACATAATAAGCATCGAAATTCTTGCTCCAATAAGAACAAAGGCCTCGAATAATAGTAAATCGCCAATAACAAAGCCTATTAACCCACTTATCGGAAGCCATATCCAGGCCTCTAAAGAAGCATCAGAAGCAAAAAAAAGCCCTTTCCTGAAATAGGAAAATACGCCAATAATAAAAAAGGCAAAGATTAAACGAATAAGATTAACAGAAAGAGAACCCACCTTTTTGCCCGCCGACTCAAAGGCCAGAGCCGTTATGGTCCAGCAAATAGCCGTAGCCAGAGCTGCCGACTCACCTAGTAATTTATCCATTATTACAATAGTTTACGAGCTTTGTTTTTTAACATTTTCTTCTTTTTACGGCGTATAAACCATGCGGGTATATATGAGCAAAACATACCAAGTGATAAGTTGATAACAGATAACCAGATGACCCCAATGTTTCTTAAGGAAAAAGAAAGAATAACAAAGCCAATATTAACACCGCCAATAATTAATGAGGTTTGAAGATGAGTAAACCCAAGGGTGAGCATATTATGATGAATATGGTTTTTATCTGCAGTAAAAGGTGATCTTCCTTTAGAAATTCTATATAAAAATATCCGGGTGGTATCTATAACAGGTACAATTAAAATACCTAAGGCCACAGCTGGAGCTGAATTCATAGAATACTTTAAGAGAGGGGCGTTTTCGGGCTTATTAAATTCGGCAAACTCAATGGCTACAACAGCTAATAAAAAGCCTAATAATAAGGATCCGGTATCTCCCATGAAAATTTTCTGATGCTTAGAGAAGATATTAAAATAAGAAAAACCAAATAAAGCACCTATTAAAGCAGCTGAAAATACAGGAATATGAAAATCATTGTTGATGAAAAACCACACAGAAAAAGAAAGGATGGAAATAATACCGGTTATAGAAGCCAGTCCATCAATACCATCAATCAGGTTAAATCCATTCAGTATAAAAATAAAAAGAAACATGGTTAGCGCAAAACTACTGAGGTAATTTAGGTCAAGACCTAAAAAACCATGCAACGAAGTAATCCTTAAATCCCCCCAGCCAATAATAACAAAAGCAGCCAGTATCTGTCCAAATAGCTTTACCATAGGAGCTGTGACCATAATGTCATCCTTTATGCCTATAGAAAAAATAATAAGCAGTGCGGGTATTAAGAATGGAATTTCCGTAAAGCTAAACCATTCGGAGAAAATAGAATAGGTAAACAAAAAGCTTAAAAATATGGCTAAACCTCCTAATGTGGGAATAGGAACCCTATGCGATTTTCTATGATTGGGCTGGTCATATAAGTGCTTTGACTCAGAAACCCTTAGAATAGTCGGTATGGATAAAAAAACAAGAGAAAAGGAAAGTAAGGCGGCAAAAGAAATTAATAACTTAATTGTAAAATAATCCATGCGTTATTTATTATAGACTGCAAATGTATAAAAAATGCTCGTTTCTTCCGGTTGATAAACACTATAAATTCTATTTTTTTTGTTGAAAGACAAGGCTTATGAATGAATGAGTTATATTGATAAATAAGTCGATTGTTTATAGGTAAAAAATTAGTTAAAACCTTTTAATATGAGAATAATCTCATTATATTTGTTGTTAGGAAAGTGATGTGAATGGATTATTAATATATAAAAAGGAGGTAAGTATGCCAAGATTTGACAGAACGGGTCCCGAAGGAAAAGGAGCTCAAACAGGCAGAGGAATGGGAAAATGTAATTCCGGTAACCAAAGAAACAATGATGTAAGTGATGATGGCGATTTAAAAAACAGACCAGGAAGAGGAGCTGGACAAGGTAAAGCTGGTCGCAGGGGCTTAGGTCGTTTATTTGGTGGGGGCAGATCTTAATTGAGGAATGAAAAAAATAATCGTATTTTAATACGATTATTTTTTATTATAAATATTGAAATATACATATATGACAAGAGGTTATATTCACATATATACAGGTAACGGTAAAGGAAAAACAACAGCTGCTTTAGGTTTGGCTTTAAGAGCAGTAGGCGCAGGGAAAAAGGTGTTTATTGCTCAATTTGTTAAGGGGAGGATGTATGCAGAGATCAATGCGATAAAACAATGCCTTCCAAATATTGAGATTAAGCAATATGGATTAAGATGTTTTATTGAGAAAGCTCCCACACAACCCGATATTGATTCAGCCAGAAACGGTTTAAAGGAAGTGGCTGAAATTATCCAATCGGGAGAGTACGATCTGGTGGTGTTAGATGAAGCAAATATAGCCCTGCATTTTAAATTGTTTAGCGTGAATGATCTACTCGAAGTTTTAGCGCAGAAACCGCCCTCGTTAGAGTTGGTTATTACAGGAAGAAAAGCACCCAGAGAGTTGATTGAGATAGCTGATCTGGTGACAGAAATGAAAGAAATTAAGCATTACTATCAAAAGGGAGTTGAAGCACGTGAAGGTATTGAGTTTTAATAAAAGGCCTTAGAGTTAGATAGTGTAAGTTTTAACACCCAAAGATCAATTAATAATTATTTATGCAAATAACTATATTAACAGAGAATACAGCTGGCGGGGCTTTTTTAGCAGAACATGGCTTATCGTACCTGATAGAATTTAATGGAAAAAAAATATTATTGGATACTGGTCATAGTAATGTGTTTTTAAAAAATGCCAAGCAGTTGGCCATTGATCTGGAAAAGGAAGTAGATGTTATCGTTTTAAGTCATGGCCATTGGGACCATGGAAATGGATTGAAATATTTAAGCGATAAGTTATTGATTACACATCCATTATCATTTATTAAGCGTTACCGAAAAGGAGAAAATAAAAATATCGGCTTGGATTTAAGTAAAGAGGTGCTGGAGAAACAGTTCGATTTAAAGACTTCAGACAAGCCATTTTATATAACTGATAAAATCATTTTTTTAGGTAGTATACCTCGAGATAATGATTTTGAGGCCAAAACAACTCCCTTTGAAAATGAGAATAGAACGCCTGATTTTATACCTGATGATTCTGCTCTGGCTTTTGTACGCGGAGATGAGTTTATAGTGGTTACCGGTTGTTCTCATGCTGGAATTTGTAATATTATAGAATATGCCAAAAAAGTAACCGGATTATCAAAGGTAGCTGGTGTTATTGGAGGTTTTCATCTTAAATATCACAACAAACAAACTCTTCAGACTATTGAGTATTTTAAAAAAGAAAGTATAAACAGTATATACCCGGCTCATTGCACTGCTTTACCTGCATTGTCAGCCTTTTATGATGCTTTTCAAATAGAACAGGTAAAATCGGGTATGGTGATTCATTTATAAAATAAAAAATAGCAATATGGAACGACCATTAACTTTATCAATCATAAAGTATATACAAGTGGATAGCCTGTCCCGAATTTGATTCGGGAATTAAAAAGTTAATGCGGGTTCCTGTCTGGTAACTGCCGGATATGACACATTTTTTAAAGACAAAAAAATTAAACTGAAAACGAGCCATGGGAATTGTTTCGCACACAAAAGGATGATTAATTCTGGCGAGTTCTCCCGCATTTCGCGGGACAGGCTATATGACCATTGAAAGAAAATTATAAACATATGAAAAAAAAGATTGTGGTTATCGGAGGTTCAGCAGCAGGTCCTAAGGCAGCAGCAAAGGCTCGCCGGATGGATGAATTTGCTGAAATAGTGATGTTCCAGAAAGGCGAAGACCTATCCATGGCTTCTTGTGGATATCCATATTATGTGGGAGGTTTTTTCGATGATAGAAATAAATTACTTTGTACACCTACCGGAGTAGTTCGTGATCCAAAATTTTATTGGAACGCTAAAGGAATTATAGCTAAAGTCAATACTGAAGTAACAAAAATTGACAGGGTAAATAAAAAGATTGAGTTTATCGATCACACAACAGGGCAGAAGGGTCAACAGGACTATGATAAACTGGTAATAACCACAGGTGCAACAGCCAATATGCCTCCAATTTCTGGTACTGATTTAGAAGGAATTACCACCCTGCAATCCATGCAGGATGCAGATTACCTGCGTAAGATCAGAGATGATGGGAAAGTGAAGAAAGCCGTGGTGATTGGTGGAGGATTGATTGGTATAGAAACCCTTGAAGCTCTTAATCTCGCTGGTATTGAGTTGACTATGGTTGAGCTTTTGCCTCAGTTGTTGACTTTTCTTGATTGGAAAATGGCTAAGATGGTTGAAAATTATCTCAAAACGAAAGC
>JBFHEL010000256.1:0-6301 GCA_041584155.1 Saccharicrinis sp. | reverse complement strand
TGAGCAGCCGGTAATTGATGCCCATGCCGAGCATGTGGCCTATACAGAGCGGGGTACGGTGCTGCAAAAAAATGATGTCTCAGTAAGTACTATTGAGCATTGCTTAGCAGCCTTGAGAGGATGTGGGGTTGATAACTGTTTAATAGAGGTGGATGGACCGGAAGTACCTATTCTGGATGGAAGTGCAAAGTATTTTGTGCAAGGCATAAATAAAACTGGCCTGAAAAAACAGGAGGCCGAGCGTAAGTACTTTGTAGTAAAAGAAAAAATGGTTTATGAAGATAAGGAGAAAGGTGTGAAACTGGTGGCTATGCCCGATGATTCATTTAGTGTGGATGCACATATTTCTTTTGATAAATCAATGTTACTCAGTAATCAGTATGCTACATTGGACTCTCTCGATGATTTTGAAGAAGAGATTAGTGCTTGTCGTACTTTTGTGTTTTTACATGAAGTGGAAATGCTTATGAAGCATAATCTGATTAAGGGGGGAGACTTAGATAATGCAATTATTATTATCGATAAAGAAGTAAACCAGGAAGAGCTGGATCGGCTGGCTGATTTATTTGATAAACCCAGAGTTGAAGTTAAACCAACAGGGATTTTAAATAACCTGGAATTGGTGCATCATAACGAACCTGCGCGTCATAAACTATTAGATGTCATTGGAGATTTGTGTTTGGTTGGCTTACCAATTAAGGGAAAAATTATTGCCACTCGCCCGGGGCATCAGTCTAATGTAGAGTTTGCTAAAATATTTCGCACAGAACTGAAAAAACTTGCCAATAAGCCTGTTGCTCCAGACTATGACGTAAATAAAGAGCCGATTTTTAATATCAATCAAATACGAAAAATGTTGCCTCACAGGTATCCTTTTTTATTGGTGGATAAAATCATTGACCTGCAGGAAACCTGTGTAGTGGGCATTAAGAATGTAACACTAAATGAACCTTTTTTTCAAGGTCACTTTCCTACAGAACCCGTAATGCCTGGTGTTTTATTAGTTGAGGCCATGGCTCAATGTGGGGGTATCTTTGTTTTAAATAAAGTGGATGATCCCGAGAATTATTCAACCTATTTTATGAAATTGGATAATATTAAATTTCGTAAAAAAGTGATACCCGGTGATACCGTCATCTTCAAGCTGGATTTGATTACTCCTATGAGAAGAGGAGTGGCTAATATGAAAGGTACTGCGTTTGTTGGAGATGCCGTGGTGGCTGAAGGTGAATTTATGGCCAATGTGACCCGTAATAAAGGTTAATTCAACCACTTTTAACTGCAATAACAGGCATGCATGTAGCTCTGCTATGCAGAATAGTGTGAATGTTTTGCTTTTATTTTTTTTATTAAGATAGTTAGATTATTTTCGCACCGTTAAAATTGAGGCCTTCAAAGGCATATATATAAATGAACTAAGGTCAACGGTCTGAAAATGAATAAGAATTGCGAGTTGGAAGAGGAAAGAATAACTCAATTAGAGTCAGAACAGGCTGAGAAAAGAAAAACTGAAAATATGAAACAACCATTGGCATACATCCATCCCGAGGCAAAAATTGCGCCTAATGTAGTAATTGAGCCTTTTGTTACCATTGATAAGAATGTTGTTATCGAGGAAGGAACAAGGATCGGATCGAATGTAACCATATTAGAGGGAGCAAGAATAGGTAAGAATTGCAATATATTTCCCGGAGCAGTAATAGCTGGTGTACCTCAGGATTTAAAATTTGCCGGTGAGGATTCGCTTGCTATTATTGGTGACAACACTACTATCAGAGAGTGTGTTACGGTGAATAGGGGTACAGCATCCAAAGGAAAGACTGTGGTAGGTAAAAATTGTTTACTTATGGCTTATACCCATATTGCACATGATACCATTGTAGGAGATCATGTTATTATTGGTAATGCTACTCAGGTAGCAGGTGAAGTAATTATCGATGATTTTGCCATCCTTAGTGGAGCCTGTGCCATTCATCAGTTTGTGCATATTGGTGCCCATGTGATGATTCAGGGTGGATCTTTATTAACTAAAGATGTGCCTCCGTTTGTTAAAGTAAGAAATATATCAACTTCTTTTAGTGGTATAAACTCTATTGGTTTACGAAGAAGAAATTATACAAACGAGCAGATTACAGGTATTCAAAATATTTATAGAGTGCTTTATCAAAGCGGATTGAATAATACCGTTGCTATTGATCAAATAGAAGCAGAATTACCTGCATCAAAAGAACGTGATGAGATTGTTTTGTTTGTAAAAAATTCACAGCGCGGAATCATTAAAGGTTATTCTTCAGTATCTGAAAGATAGTGGCTTAGCCACAAAAAATATTTTTAAAAAACCGGTATAACGAAAGTTGTACCGGTTTTTTTTATGGAATAGTATTTCATCCTGTATCCTTTAAATAATTATTAACTATAAATTATTTGTCATGAGGATATCCATAGACTTGTATAGTGTAATGTGCTTTTTGTTTTTCACGCAAACCTTGACGGCACAAAAAGAGATTTCAGGAAAAGTATATGATCGTGCTGATCAGGTTGTGGCAGACTGACCTGGATAAAAGTAAATTAATGATTCTTTCTGTTAAAAAGAAAGTGTTAAGCTATAACCAGGCAATCAGTAATTTTTGATTCGCAGCTAGTGTGGCAGCATGGGGTATGAAATTGAGTAAGTCGGATTGGGTAAAAGATATGACTTATGAAAAAATAATTTTCTGGGATAAAGAATCCTAATCTATTGATGAGTCAGGCTATCGTGCCGAATTAATCCGACTCATGGAAACGGCTAAGGTGTTATTAATAGACCTGCTTAACAATAAAAATAACTAAGGGGAGGGTATAATGGGGAGTTTAACCCGTTAAATGTTGCTTAATTCGCTATCGAATAGTTTATAAAAACCTCTCTATAATAACACAGTATAAAACTATTGTTTATTTTAACAAAATATTGGCCTTTGTATCTTGCAGAAAGCTAGCATTTTGGTTCTTGTCACGTTTTTGTCACGCTAAAAATGATGATCTTTTAACTTCTTTTTGTCATATTTGTTCTAATGGTTAAGGGCTATGATGATGTTATAGCTTTTAAGCATTTCAATAATGTTCGTGTTAAATTCCCATTTGATAAATCTAATCCTAATGAGGAGTAACCTGTCTCAATAATGAGGCAGGTTATTTTTTTTTATTTGAGTTTCTTAAAAAATATTTTCATATCATTTTCATCTTTATCAGATAGTGCGGAAATCATAATAGGAGGATATTTTGCCATTTGGCTGGATGACATTTGATATAAAATTAATTTTCGTTTAAATAATTTTAAACCTTGTGTTTCATATTTGATAAATGCAGTAATGGGAATTCGATACATTTTAAATTCACGGCTAAAAGGAAATATATTATAAAATTTGATTTCAAAATGATCATCGGGTTTAGTTAATTCGATATAATAAAAGCCACCTGCAGCAAAATAATAAAGAACAAATAACGCAAGTAAACCACTGCTCCATTGGAGCCAGGGTATCGATAAAGTATAGATGGTTAGTGTACAAACCCATATTGCCGTAAGTGCTATCGCCATAATAGTAAAAAAGAGTTGGATTCCACTGGCTGTTTTTCTGTTATTCATTTCTTTTGTTGTTTGAAAAGTGTATTGTAAAAATGCAAAAAAAATAACACTTTGTTGAAATAGAAAGGCTGTTTTCTATGTATTATTATTTAAGTCTGTATTTTAGTAACTATTTAGTGTTGTTGAGTCTATTTTTTATTTATTTTTGGCAGATATTTTTTCTACAAACACAAAGAGTTTCATGCAAGTAATTGAAGAGAGCGAATCACGGGTTTATGGGTCTGAAAATTTAAAGGAAGACTTAGCTCAATTAATAAAAGAGTATAGTAAGGGTGAAGTTTTTTTGTTGGTTGATTCGGGTTCGTATGAGCATTGTTATCCAAAAATTAAAGGAATGCCTGAAATTGATGAGGATAAAGTGATTGTTATCGAACAAGGCGACCAGAATAAAAACCTTGAAGCCATTTCTAAGGTATGGGAATTTTTAAGTACCCATGGTGCCGATAGAAAATCTACCCTAATCAACCTGGCAGGAGGAATGCCTTGTGATTTAGGCGGTTTTGCGGCTTCAACTTTTAAGAGAGGTATCAATTTTATTAACATACCAACTACACTATTAAGTCAGGTTGATGCCAGTGTTGGTGGAAAAACAGGAATTAATTTTCATGGATTTAAAAATGAGATAGGCGTATTTAAACATGCTTCAGCAGTACTTGTTGATGTTAGTTTTATTGAAACGCAGGATCAGGAAAATATATTCTCGGGTTATGGCGAAATGATTAAACATGCCCTGATCTATTCGAAGAAAGACTGGGAAGTAGTAAAGAATTTTTCCATTAAAAATCCAGATATTCAATCGCTAAAAGAATTAGTCTTTAATTCCATACATATTAAAGAGCATTTTGTAAAAGCAGACCCTACTGAACAAAACGTGCGCAAATCATTGAATTTTGGGCATACCATTGGTCATGCCTTTGAGAGTTTTGCCATGAAAAGAAACCAACCTGTTTTGCATGGTTATGCTGTGGCCTATGGTATGGTAACCGAACTGTATCTGGGACATAAAAAATGTAACTTTTCAATGGATTTGATTCTGGAAATAAATGAATTAATTGAAGCAATCTATGGTAAATTCGTATTTGAATCAGACGATTTTGATCATTTGTTTTATTTGATGTCGCATGATAAAAAGAATGAAAACAGTAAAATCAATTTTAGCCTGTTGAAAGATATTGGCCAGATAGAAATTAACCAAACTTGTACCAAGGAAGAAATTTTTGAGGCTCTTGAGTTTTATCAGAATATTTAATTCAAACATGGTATAGTTGAATACCTATAGCCTTTTTTTTTCATTCATAAATCCTGATACTTTACTTCTTATGCAATATACAGTTTCTGCACCAAAAGAAATAAAAACATACTCCGTTGATTTACCAACATCAAAAAGCATTAGTAACCGGGCTTTAATTTTAAATGCTCTGGCCTATAGTGCAAAGCCTATCACAAACCTATCAGATAGTGACGATACGCAACTGTTAATTAAGGCGTTGAAATCAGACAGCAGTCATTTTAATGTTGGAGCAGCGGGTACAACCATGCGTTTTCTTACTGCTTTTTTATCGAAAATAGTTGGGGAATGGACCATTACCGGTTCTGAACGTATGAAACAGCGTCCGATAAAAATATTGGTGGAGGCCCTCAATAAGCTGGGTGCTAAAATAGAATATATCGAAAAGGAAGGGTATCCTCCATTACGCATTTTCGGAAGTTCTATGGAAGGCGGTGACCTGGAGTTGGCTGGTGATGTGAGTAGTCAGTATATATCGGCTTTACTAATGATTGGTCCAACCATGCAAAAGGGATTGAGATTAAATCTCACAGGTGAAATTATTTCTCGTCCATATATTTTACTGACCCTTAAAATGATGGAGACTTTTGGGGTGAAGAGTCATTGGAAAGATAATGTAATTACTGTTCCCGCAGGTACTTATAAACCTACTGATTTTACCGTAGAGGCCGATTGGAGTGCAGCCTCCTATTGGTTTGAGATTGCTGCATTAACTAAAGGAGCAGAGTTAACATTAAAAGGGGTTAAGCGTTATAGTGAACAAGGCGATTCAAAAGTAGCCGAGTTGTTTACTCAGCTTGGGGTTGAATCAAAATTCTCAAGAAATGGCCTGGTGCTTAGGAATACAGGAAAGTTAAGCACTAAATTTACTTATGACTTTATCGAGCAACCTGATTTGGCACAAACATTTGCAGTTACCTGTTGTTGCCTGGGTATTCCCTTTAATTTCACAGGACTTCAGACCCTTAAAATAAAAGAAACGGATCGTATTACCGCTTTAATTGATGAGTTAAAAAAAATGGGATTTGTGCTCAATTCGAACCAGGTAGATAATTTGGTCTGGGATGGCACCACCTGTTCAAAAGATGAAACGCCTTGCATTGCCACTTATAAAGATCACCGTATGGCTATGGCTTTTGCTCCTGCAGTTGCGGTTATTGGCGATATGAAAATTGACGATCCCGCTGTTGTGTCTAAGTCATATCCCAGGTATTGGGAGCATTTGGCTGAATTTGGCCTGATTATCGATGAAGAATAATATAACAGTCCATTTACACCAATAAAGTGTATGGTAAAGGATGGTTTTAGTGCTTTATCTTAAGGATGGATTATGATTTGTTGTGCTTAGGGAGAATATTCTAACTACCTAAAATATATTGAGCTTTGCTGCT
>JBFHEL010000255.1:0-6344 GCA_041584155.1 Saccharicrinis sp. | reverse complement strand
GGCTAAAGAATCCTGAAATAATGACTGAAACTGCTCTATTGCCTCTATCAGGCTCATATTATTGCTTTTGCTAAAATCGAGTCTCCAATATGAATTAACACAAAACGTGCCTTCTTTATAGGTCGCATAATGACCCGGAGGAAGTTCATATATTTCTTTAAAAACAGTATGAGGAGATAATGAAGTCCAGAAAGTGAAAACCTGATGCAGACCCAAAGCATCCAACTCTCTACGAACCGAAGGATGCTCAATAATTGCCTTTATTTCAGATGCAAACACAAACACTCCGTTTTGTTTGCTATAGAATAAGGGACGGATACCCATTCTATCCCTGGCTAAAAACATTTTTTTTTCAATACTGTCCCATATTGCAAAGGCAAACTGACCATTAAGTTGAGCCAAACATTTCTCTCCATATTCCTGATACATATGTACCACCACTTCCGTATCGCAATTTGTTTTAAACCGATGTCCCTTAGCCTCTAACTGTCTTTTAAGTTCAGGATAGTTAAATACTTCTCCATTATAAGCAATCCAATACCGCTTATCCGAAGTACATAAAGGTTGTTGTCCAGAAGCTAAATCAATGATGCTTAATCTCACACTCCCTATACAGGCCTCATCAGATAAATACAAACCACACTCATCCGGACCACGATGTTTAATCCTGGTCAGCATGGCATTTAATGTTTGCCTTGCATCAGGCACCATATTTTGAGGGATAAACCCAGCTATTCCACACATATACCTTGGTCATTGGTTAATAGTCAATGGGTTTAAATTTAATCACCATTGCCTTCCCGCAGAATATAGGCTAATGCCTACGGGATATCATTGCTTATATTTAACCCAAATGTTGCTTTATTGATTAGGCAAGCCTTTATAATTGACAACTAAATTTTATATCTTGAGTTTAATCTATATCGTCAATATCAAAAAACAATAGTAAACAGCTACTAAATTCTATTCTATGAACCTAAGCCGCCACTTTTTTTCTCTCAATAAAAGCAACTATTCTTTCTACACTGCCAAAGTTCTCCTCCTGCAGTTCGGTATCATCAACTACTACACCGAATTCACTCTCTAAAAAATTAATTAAGCCTAGCAAACCCATTGAATCAAAGATCCCTTCATCAAAAATTAATGTATCATCATTAATCATAGATGCATCTGTAAATGTAGTCTCCGCTATAAAGTTTCTAATTTTGTCTTTCATAATTACATAGGTTAAATCATACATCTAAAAATATCAATCAAATTACCATATACTTAGTTTATATTTGTAATATTTATATCAACTTCACACATAAATTGTTAAACTAATGATTTTCATAGGTCAACAGCTTCTTTATCCAATAGAGAAAACTGACTATTTTCAGATATAAATTCCGGTACTAGCTCTTTCATTCTTGAAACCAACAATTGGTTACTCTCTATTTTTAAGGCCTGAAGCATTTTCTTTAGTTTATCATTAACTAACTCGTAAGGATACTGCTGTACCTTGGCAATCATTATTTTTTCATGATAGGTTGTTTGGGTGTTTTCCTTAGATGTTAACAGTTCTTCATAAAGTTTCTCTCCTGGTCTTAAGCCGGAATAAACAATTCCGATATCTTCTCCTAACTTCAGTCCTGAAAGACTTATCATCTCTTTAGCTAAGTCTACTATCTTAACCGGTTCTCCCATATCAAAAACAAAAATTTCACCGCCATGTCCCATAAAACCAGCTTCCAACACCAACTGACAAGCCTCTGGTATCGTCATAAAAAAACGGGTAATCTCCTTGTGTGTAACAGTAATTGGACCACCTCGTTCAATCTGTTTTTTAAATAAGGGGACAACGGAACCATTAGAACCCAGAACATTCCCAAAACGAGTTGTCACAAACTCGGTGTTAATATTTTTCAATTGAGATAAAGCCTGAATATATATCTCACAAATACGTTTGGAAGCGCCCATTACATTCGTAGGATTTACTGCTTTATCTGTAGAAATCATCACAAACTTCTCTACATGATATTCAATGGCTAAATCTGCCAATACTTTCACTCCTCCTATATTCACCCTAATGGCTTCATAAGGGAACTCTTCCAATAACGGCACATGCTTATAAGCTGCCGCATTAAAAACAATATTTGGCTGATATTTATTAAACACCTCCTGCATTCGATGAAAATTGGTAACATCTGCTAAGACAACTTCAAAAGGAGCATCACTATGACTAAGAAGCAATTCTTGTTGCAAGTCATACAAGGCAGATTCCGCCATATCAATCATAATAATTTTTTGAACAGGAAAACGTAACAACTGCCTTACAATCTCCGAACCTATTGATCCGGCAGCACCAGTAACAAAAATTACCTTACCTGTCAAACCTTTCATTATCTGCACCTGATTCAGCTTTATTTCTTCCCGGCCAAGTATATCTTCAATCCGAATATCCCTAATCTGTTTTTGATTGGATATCCCATCCACCCAACTGCTTACAGTTGGCATTACTTTTAGTTTCCATCCTTTATCCAGACAGGCTTCCGAGATTTCATGCTTCCGTTTCACCGAAACATGATTTATGGCTAAGATTACTTCATTAACTCTTTTTATATGACCCTGACTAAGTGCCTTGTCCCAATTAATTACAGGAATTGAATGCACCATCATACTCCACTTTGAAGGATCATCATCCACAAAACCAATTACTTTATACTGATTATCCTTATCATTCCGGATGGCTTCAAGAGTAATTTGGCCCATATCTCCTGCTCCAAAAATATATACATTCTTTGTTGGGTTTTTTTTCGTGAGAGAGATATAGGTTTCCTTAACCAGCATGCGAAAAGCAAAACTCAACATGATTGTCATAAAAAAATGAAAAGCTAACACTAAACGTGGTATATAAACTTTCTCATATGAGAAAAATTCCATTAATGAATTTGTAATCAATAAGAATAAAAAAGCAGAGACACAGGCTAAAATCAATAACTTAAATTCATGATAATTACTATGTCGAATGACTCCCCTATAAGACCCAAAAAGCAAAAAAGAAATTAGATATACTATCAACACCCAAAATGCACTTAAAATCATCTCCGACACGGAATAGGATGATAATACCATACTTAAACGTAATACATAAGCAAACAAAAATGCATTGGCAGCAATAACCATATCAATTAATAAAATCCACCATGGCGAAACATTACGCCCATTGAATATATTCAAAAGTATAGATCTCATATATTGATTATTTAAATTCTATATTATTAAATCCAGAATATCACTAATCAATTTATGACATTTTCAACGTAGAACGATTGCTTTATTTATAATTCTGGTTTGTTTTGTGATGAACCTACCCAAATAGCAGGTAAAACAAGACTTGAAAGTCATAAAAATTAAATTAAAAGATTTCTCATTTTTTAACCTATTGATTCCAATAACTATACATAAGTCACTCAATCTCATCTTTATCCTTAATCTTACCGCACTCCTCATGTGGATAAATCACTATATCAAAAAAACAAGAACATCTAATACTTGGTTAAGCAGGTAATCCTTTTTTTTTTAACTTTATAAAAAGTAAAAATATCTATTTCTCCAATCTTGAACATAATCCTAAAGGCTAAAACATATGGCAGTAAAAGATTTGCAACATCATGAGGCTTTTAACTTAAAGGAATTTATACAAAAAGCCTGGCAGTACAAGTTTTTTTATTTAATTGCAATAATAATTTGCCTATTGCTTGCATATACTTACAACAAGATTGTACCAACCACCTATCAGGTTAGCTCAATTATTGGCCCACTGGAAAACAGACGATCATCATTGCTCGAATCTAACGATTACTTTAATGGATTAAATAGTAATACTCCGACTAATAATCTGGAAAACGACATCAACAGTTTAAAATCTTTTAGTTTAGTAGCAGAAACCATAGAAAAACTGGGTCTTGAAGTTAACTATTACAAACAGTCCTTAAATTTTTTAAATAATCCATTATTAAAAAACTTAAGCAGCCCAATCCCCGTATACAACAACACTACCTATGAGGTATTTATGGACAAGTCTCACTATCAAACCATCAATACCCGTTTTTATTTTGACATTATCGATGAAACCAGATTCAGATTAAGGGCACAAGAAGACAATGCTTCCATATATAACTATGTTGATAACAAAGTAATCAGCACTCAAAATTTGATTAAACTCGACACTATTTGCATGTTTAATCAAACCATCGTTTCTCCCAACTTTAAGTTTACTGTAAATCTAAAAAAAGATATACATAACAAAAAAAGATATACTGATAGCGATCATTCTGTCTTCTTTGAGTTTAAACATATCGATGAAATTGCAAAACACTACCTGAATCAATTATCCATGGATCCTGTTAGCCTAAGATCAACGCTAATCAATGTGAAATTTCAAGGACAAAATCTCGATCTTACGGTAGACTTTCTGAATACTTTTTTACAAAACTATTTGAATAATAATCTTACAAAAAAAAATAACATTGCCTTTAATACCGTTAGTTTTATTGACAATCAACTATCCGAAATATCCGACTCACTTGGAAAATCAGAATCTAAATTAAGAGATTATCGGGCTGTTCATCAAGTAACTGACCTATCATACCAAGGACAACAAGCGCTTAATCAATTAACTCAGGTTGAAAATGAAATTTCTTCATTAAAAGTACAAGAAAATTATTACAACTACATTTTAGATTATTTTAATACAGAAGAGGATATTGCTGCTCTGGCCCCCCCTTCTGCAGCTAATGTGAACGACCCAATTATGAATACCATGGTATTGGAACTATTAGCATTAAATGCAGAAAAACTTTCCATATTAAGCAACCGGGCTGAAAAAAGCTTGTTTCTGAAACAAATAGAAAATAAAATTAAACTTCAAAAACAAACAGTTATTGAAAACGTTCAAAATAATTTAAATGCACTGGATCTATCCTTAAACGAATTAAACTACAGACACAGTAAACTGACATCTGAAATAGCCAGACTACCTAAAACCGAATTGAACATGGTAAGCATGCAGCGTCAGTTTAATATAACTGATGCTATTTATTCTTTTTTATTACAAAAAAGATCTGAAGCAGCTATATCAATGGCTTCAAATACGCCAGACTACGAAATTATTGACCCGGCCAGAAAGGTTACTAGTATAATTGTATCCCCAAGGATAACCATCAATTATCTATTAGCTTTGTTTCTTGGTTTCTTTATTCCTTCATTGATAGTATTATTAAAAGAGGTGTTTAATTATAAGATCACCTCTGTACATGATATAGAAAGAGTCATTAAACGCCCTATCCTCAACTTAATCTACACCAATTATCATCATACAGAAAGAGTTAGTATAGATTTACCAAACTCCTCACTTGCCGAATCATTTAGGAACTTACGAAGTAATATATTCTTAAAATCCAATTCTAGCCCTCAAAAGACCATTTTAGTTACCTCAGCCCTCCCCAAAGATGGTAAAAGTTTTATTGCCTTTAATCTGGCTGCCGCTATTGCAGCTGTTGGGCATAAAACAATCATTATTGATTGCGATTTAAGAAGACCTACATTACATACTAAATTTAACAATGATAATCAATTAGGCTTATCAAATCACATGGTAGATGATTTAGCTATGGATAAAATTATATTACCTTCGGATATAAATAACCTATGGTATATTCAGGCCGGCCCCATACTTCCTAATGCATCAGAACTTATTGAGGCTGGCAAACTGGAGCCTATACTAAAATATGCAAAATCAAACTTCGAATATGTAATTCTTGACACCACACCTACAGGAATTGTTTCTGATGCAAATGCTTTAATGAAGCATGCTTTAAATATACTCTTAGTCTGTAGAAACAATTACACCAATAAAAATATCTTTTTTGACATATTAAATCAATTTAAAGCAAATAAAATAAACAATTACGACATTGTTTTTAATGACCTTGATGTAAAAAAGAGTAACTATAAAAAATACGACAGCTATTACAAATCTCCGATAGACAAAAAGTAAGATTTTAGATGGGTATTTTCTAATTCCTAGCTAATACTATTTACTATGCTTTGCCGTTTTCGCTTTCTCCAGAAAGTCTCTTAAAACTCGTTTTAAAAATGATTATTCTTCAAACAAAAGAATTAATACCATTTTTACCTTGGAATTAATACTTGGTATGATAGTTGGAAATAACGATGATGTTGACCCCTCCAACGGTCATACTGACCCCTCTTGGATTTGGGTAACCGAAAATGGTTAGTATGACAAAATTACATTTTTTTTCTAAGACTTTCTCCTTTGAGTTCAATCCTGTGCGAGGTAT
>JBFHEL010000254.1:0-6348 GCA_041584155.1 Saccharicrinis sp. | reverse complement strand
GTCAAAGCAATCAAGATATATACTCTACATCATTTGACGTAACAGCAGATGCTGAATATACTTATACTCTTGATGTATATGATAATGATGCTGCAGGTAGGATACGTATGACAATAGCATGGGATTCCGGAAATGAATGGCCAAATGTTTACTCTGCTGATAGTGAGGATTGGCAAACCCTTACATTGACAGGAAGCGTTCCAACAGGAGCAACTACTGCGCAAATAAGAATGAGGTTTTATGATGTTAGTGCTGATTGGGATGGTGATGCTACACTATACGTAGACAATGCTATCTATACCGATAACGGAGGAACCGACAATTTAATCATAAATGGAGATTTTGAAGATTGGACTGAAGTAATTGATGGTACAATTACGCTAACCTCGCCCAATGGAGGCGAATATTATGATGCTGGCGATGAGGTTACCATCTCCTGGACGTCTTCTGATGTTAATTTTGTTGATATATGGGTATATACTCCCGAGGGAGAATATTTAGAGCTTGTGAGTGATATTGATGCTTCATTGGGTTCTTTGGATTTTACTATTCCGGGTAATGCCTGGGGGTGGGATGGTTATATTTTAAGAATAGCAGATTCTTCAAATGAGGATGTTTTTGATGAATCGGATGAAGCCTTTTCTATTACCGGACATGATACAGAATTGTTATGGGAAGATTTTGATGATGCTGATTTTGGATCTTTTACTACGCAAAGCGTTACAGGTGATCAGGAATGGTTAGTGTCCAACTATAGTGCTTATATAAATGGATATAGTGATGGTAATACAAATAATGAAGACTGGTTAGTGTTTCCTGGTGTTTCATTGGATAATACTTCTAATGAGTATTTAGAGTTTGGTATTTATTTTACTTACAGCGGAGAAGATTTGGAGTTGTATTATTCAACGGATTACGTCGATGACGTAACAAATGCAGAGTGGACAGCTCTATCAATTGATTTACCAACTTCATCTTCTACAATAGAAACTAATTTGGTTGATATTTCAGCTCTAAGCGGAACAGTTTATTTTGCTTTTAAATATACTTCTACAACAGAAAGCACTGGATCATGGTATGTTGATGATATTTATATTAGTGGAATTGATTATACACCGACAGATATATCCACAACAAACGAATCGGTTGTTGATATATATCCTAATCCATTTGTTTCTTCATTGTCGGTGAGTACTGCCAATGGTGTTGCAAAAATAGAACTGTTTAATGCAGTTGGGCAGATAGTTAGAGTTATAGATGGGGATTATGCCAGTGTAGCTACCTTGTCTACAGCTGATTTAGCTACAGGTGTTTATATTGTCAAGGTAACTGATGCCAGTGGGAATATCAAAACAGAAAAGGTTATTAAGAAGTAAAAAAAGTTTTATTTACAGATTAAACTCATCGGGGGAAAGTTCGCCTATTCTCCCGGTGAGTGATTTAAACTACTCTTTTCCCCAGCCTATTAACAAATACATATAATACGATAAAACCAATAATGAACAACAACCAAACAGGTACGCCAAAAGCACCCGGTATGGTCCCTACACAAAGCGAAACAGCACCAACCAAAATGGCATATGGCATCTGTGTTCGTACGTGGCTAAGATGATTACATGAGCTGGCCAGAGAGCTTAGTATAGTCGTATCTGAGATGGGGGAGCAGTGATCACCCAATACTGATCCGGCTAACACAGTAGAAACCACATTGTAAAACAAGGGCAGCGCCTGGTCGGTAGAAAAGCCATAGTCCATGGTAATTTTCCAACATGCAGGAAGGATTAAAGGGTAGATAATAGCCATGGTTCCCCATGATGATCCAGTACTGAAGGCGATAAAAGCCGAAAAGAGAAAGGCTATTGCAGGAACCCAATAGGGGCTCATGTTGATATATCTTAGTATTTCTGTAACAAAGGTAGCGGTGTGTAGATGTTGTGTGATTAGTGCTATACTCCATGCCAGAACCAGTATCAATACAGCATTAAACATGGTTTTAAAACCATTTACCAATTCTTCCATTGCCATACGCAGATTCATCACCCTTTGTGCTATGGATAATATTAAAGCGCTTAGTACACCTCCTAATGATGACCATAGTAAGGCTTTGAAAGAATCGGCATTACCAATGATGATAGATAGTTTTGTGCCAATTGCTATGTTTGTGTTGTCCCATACAGTATGATCCCAACCGGTATACGCTAAGCCAGCTATTGTTCCAAATACAACTACCATAACCGGGATAAAGGCATTATACCATCTGCCTTTTATATGAGGGTCAGTTTCAAATTCTTTATTTTGTAGTTGTGCTTCTTCTGTTTCTGTATCAGAATATTCTGAAGAACCGTTGCGAGCAGCCTGTTCTGTTTTATACATAGGGCCAAAATCCTTGTTTTTCCAAATGAGTATAAATACAAATCCCAGGGTAAAAATTGGGTAAAAGGAGTAGCTCAAGGAATTCAGGAAAACCTGATAGGCAGATTGGTCTATCCCTAAATGATTAATGCCTTCGTTGATATAGCTTAGTTCGGCGCCTATCCAGGTGGTGATAAAGGCAATAGAGGCTATGGGTGCTGAGGTTGAATCGACAATATAAGCCAGTTTTTCTCTGGATATCTTAAGTTTATCGGTTACCGGACGCATGGTGTTGCCCACTACAAGGGTGTTAGCGTAATCATCAAAAAAAATCATTAATCCCATGAGCCAGGTGATAAATTGTCCCGAACGTGGATTTTTAGCGAATCTTGAAAGATAGGATACGATCCCTTTCATTCCGCCATTCATGGTGATTAAGGCCACCATTCCGCCTATCATCATTGAAAATATGATGATGGCTAAATGGTCCGAATCGTTTAGAGCGGTTAAAGCATAGGTGTCTACAACCGCAAATAACCCTTTAAAAAAGCTTATAAATATCGAAAAGCCTTTGTAGCGGAAGATGATAGTGGTTCCTACTAAAAGGCCTAAAAATAATGATGAAAATACCTCTTTGGTTAGTAATGCCATAAGAATAGCAATAAGGGGAGGAAGTATGGAGAACCATAAGGGGATAGCACTAACGGGTTGCTTATAAATATTATCCTGATCTATATACACCTCCAGTATGTCTTTATTCTGGAATGAGGTGAGGAAGGTGGCTGTGTTTTCCTGCCAGCTGATCTCTTGTGGTTCATTATTGACACGGATAGACACCTTGTTTTTGATGGTATCGTTAATTTGTTCAAAGTCAACACTTATAGGGTTGTTGACTGACGAAACTAAAATGTCAGGAAAATGGATGTTTACCTCTTGTTTTTGGGCATGTGTAATGTAAAATATAGATGATATTAAAAAAATGAGTGCTATTCGTAAGGAGGTCATGAAAAAAATATTAATGTTAGTGCTGCAACAAATATAAAAGAATCTATTGAGACTTTAATTTTACGGTTAGTGTAAGCTAAAAAATATTTTTTTTAGGGACCAAGTGGTTAATTTTTACAGAATATTTTTTTTCAAAGCAATAAATTCTTAATTTGTTATTAATATTTGTGATTATGAAACAATTAGATTTTAATATATTTAAAGCAAATCTTCCTCAAGTAGGTTTAACAAAGGGAAAAGTATTGATTGCTGATCCGTTTTTAAAAGGCCCTTATTTTGGGAGATCCATTATTGTACTGACTGAATATAGTAAGGAAGGTGCTGTAGGTTTTGTATTGAATAAGTCGAGTAGCGTATATCCTGATGAGGTGATTGATGATTTACTGTCTTTCAAAGGAGAGCTATTTGTGGGAGGACCGGTTTCTTCCGATACACTTCATTTTTTACATACCTTAGGGCATCAGATACCTGGGGCTGTTCAGGTTACCGAAAATATATATTGGGGAGGTGATTTTGAGAAAATAAAAGAGCTTATCAATAGCAAAAAGGCCACATTTAATCAGATTAAGTTTTTTGCAGGTTACTCAGGTTGGGCTCCCAATCAGCTGGAGAATGAGATCAAGGAGAAATCGTGGATTGTGACCGAGCTGGAGGATGATATTATTATGAATTCCAATACCAGTGATATCTGGAAAAATACCCTCAAAAGTTTAGGAGGCGTATTTGAAACCTGGTCTGAATTTCCTGAAGAACCTTCACATAATTAATATGAAGTATTTTGACACTCAAGAGTATGGTTGTCAAATATTTAATGGTGAGGCTTGAGGTTTGGGACTTATAACTACAGAATGAAAGAACCAGGCCTTGGGATTACAATAGCTGTTTTAAAAACAAGAGGCATTCATTTTATTAATCAAGAGTTTGGCAGTTTGATTAAAATATCTTTTTTCTTTAAAGCCAACGACCCATTGTATTCCCTGAATAGCATTGGTAAGAAATATTTCATCGGCATCTAACAGATCATTGTCTGTAGCACCTTGTGTTTCAATGAGCTGGTAGCTGGTTTCTGTTTTTATTATTTTAATCAGCCGTTGGCGCATTACGCCATCTACACATCCTGTAAAAACAGAAGGAGTATAGATTACTCCTGTTTTTATCCAAAACAGGTTTGAGCTGCTGGCTTCAATAATTTTATTCTTCTCGTTGAGCAGTAGGCAATCATCAACCTTTTCGATATTTTTATTAATAGCAGCCAGAACATAGAGTAAGGCATTTCCATTTTTAAAAAATGAGATAGGACTATATGCTTTTTTCATCTCTGTATAAACAGAAACTAATAAACCTCTTTGGTTTAATTCGAATGTAGCAGAGGAAAGCGGTGTTGCTTCTATCAAAAAATCGACGGTATTCTTTTGTGGGGTATAGAGTCCTTCTCCACTTCTGGTCACTTGTATGCGTATTCTTGATGCACTGTAATACTTATTTTTTTGCAATAGCTTAGAGATCATTGTTTCCATTTCCTCAATGCGGGGCAAGGACGAAATGTCCATCTGGATACTCAGCATTGCCTTAATCATTCTTTTGTAATGAAGCGTAAAGGCTATTGGGTGATGACCATTGGCTCGTATTGTTTCAAAAATAGAATCGCCATATTTGTAGCCCCGGTTGTTAAAGGAAACAGGAGCCTGTGTGCTTAAATAAATATTGCCATTGAAATTAACGAAAGTAGCCATCGAATTCATTCCTGGGATAAAATTTGTGCGACTAAATTGTATATGGAAGTATTCTTGTTAACAAGATATGACTGTTTTAGTCCTGCAGCTTCACCTGCTTCAATATCCCGTGAAGAATCTCCAATTAAATACGATTGTGGTAGATGGATATTCAGGTCATTAGCAGCCTTTAGTATCATGCCTGGCTTAGGTTTTCTGCAATCGCATGCAGATACTGAATGGTGGTGAGGGCAATAATATATGGCATCGAAATGCGCATTAAACTGCTGTAGGTGTTTTTGCATATATTCATGTACTTGCTCAACATCCAGCTCAGTGTATTCCCCCTTGGCTACCCCTCCCTGATTAGTGATTAAAACCAATAAAAAGCCTGCTTTTTTTATAGCAGCCAGCGCCTGTTCAATATCCGGATTAAAAACAAAATCCTCCTTGCGGTGGATATAGTAATGGCCTTTATCGCTATTTACTACACCGTCTCTATCGATAAAAAAAGCTCTTTGCATCTATAAAAAAGGAATGAGTTCGTGCATAAAATCTAAAAACAAAGAGGGCTTATAGATGATAGGGAATATTAATCCGAATATCGCACCCCAAAAGTGAGCGTCGTGACCTACATTGTCGATATTCTTTTGAGCCATTACTCTGGAGTATATCAGGTAAGCAATTCCAAATACAATTCCGGGTATAGGAATGGCAAAAAATAAATAGAGTTTAGCATAGGGGGCAAAAAAGATGCTGGTAAAAACAACCGCAGAAACAGCACCGGATGCACCAATGGCATTGTAATGAGGATTATCTTTTTCCTTGAATAAGGAATATAAACTCGAAAATAGCAAGGCTGAAAAAAAGAGTAATAAGAACAGGATAACCCCTTGCTGTGGAAAAACCATGTTAAAATAGTAAATCACAGCCTGCCCGAATGAATAGAGGACAAACATATTTATTAGCAAGTGTGACCAGCTTCCATGTAAAAAGCCATGCGATAGTAAACGAATATATTCCTTTCGTTTGATAATTTGATAGGCATTAAACTGATATTTCCCTATCAGTGAGGGTTGTTTAAATGCGGTTGCACTTACAAGAATAATGATGCCAATAAGAATGTATAGAATGCTCATGTTCGTTAGTTAAGAGATTTTTTAGATAAGAAATGGCAGATAAGATGAATAACCTTTTCTTTCTTATTTAAAGCTTATTATTAATGCATTATTTTAAAAATCATTTCTTTCAACAGATCCCCCACTCCTGCCGATACATT
>JBFHEL010000253.1:0-6365 GCA_041584155.1 Saccharicrinis sp. | reverse complement strand
GGCTTTTGAGATGATTTTTGGCATCCATATATTTAGGTATGATTCTCCTTCCGGGGCTAGTATTGTGCCTATTGCTTTTCCTCTTATTGCCGGTGCAGGATCGTTTACTACCTTGTTATCGTTAAGGGCCGAATTCGATTCGATCAACATTATCATAGCTTTGGTGTTGAATATTATTATTGTTTATATAGTGTTGCGCTCTACCAGTAGGGTAGAAAGGATAATTGGCGAGGGTGGTGTGTATTTGTTGCAGAAGTTTTTTGGTATTATTTTATTGGCCATGGCTATTCGTTTGTTCTTGTCAAATTTTGCGAATTTACTGATACAGTTTTTACCTGCTTTAAAAGGTTAACATGGCTAAGAAGAGTAAATATTATGTGGTTTGGAATGGGGCTAGCCCGGGTATTTATACCAGCTGGACGGAGTGTCAGAAACATATTAAAGGGGTCAGTAATGTAAGATATAAAGGATTTGTGTCCTTGGACGAGGCAGAAAAAGCCTTTGAGGAGGATCCTGAAAAATATTGGGGTGCAAAAAAGCGTGATCTGGCTAATGCATCTGAGATTGTTATCAGTCATCGGGATATTATATCGAATAGTTTATCGGTGGATGCTGCTTGCAGCGGAAATCCCGGTGTTATGGAGTATCAAGGAGTTTATACTGCCTCGGGTACTCAGGTTTTTATTAAGAAATTTCCTCTTGGCACTAATAATATTGGAGAGTTTTTAGCTATTGTTCATGGTTTGGCTTATCTGAAACAGCATAGTTTGGATTTGCCTATTTATAGTGATTCGAAAACTGCTATTAGTTGGGTTAAAGCCAGAAAATGCAGGACTAAACTCAAGCAAAATGCTCAGACCCAACAGTTGTTTGAGGTCGTTAAAAGAGCCGAAGAATGGCTCAAAAACAATACTTATACCCAGGAATTATTAAAGTGGAATACCAAGGAATGGGGGGAGATACCTGCTGATTTCGGACGAAAATAGTTAGTTCTTCTCTATTAAGGGAATAGTGAACTCTACCCGCGTACCCTCTTCTCCGTATTTGTTTCTGTCTTCTACCTTTAAATGAACCTTACCGTTGTTGTTACTTCTGTTAATTAGTTTAAGGCGTTCTTTAGTAATCTGTAATGCTAAAGACTTGTGCTTTTTTGAAGTTTTGGATTGTTTTGCTTTCGTAATATCATACCCTATTCCATTATCCTCTATGCAATAGTATAGCTTATTAGCCTTCCGTTCGAAGCGGACTGTTATTTTGCTATTTTCTTTTTTGTAAAGTTCTCCATGTTCAAATGAGTTTTCAATAAACGGTTGAGCAAGCATTGGAGGTATCATAATTGTTCTGTTATTCAAGTATTCATCTATCTTTATTTGATATTGAATGGTGTCACCAAACCTTCTGTTCTGGAGTGAAATATAGTGTTCCAGTATTTCTCGTTCTTCGTTGAGTGTAATATATTCGTATTGAGAGTTTTGTAATACCAGTCGCATGAGTCCTGCAAAATCGGCTAGAAAGTCAACGGCATCAAAGGTTTTGTTGTCGAGTATATAACATTGAATGGCAGAAAGTGAATTGAAGATAAAGTGAGGGTTCATTTGGGTACGCAATACCTTTTGTTCCAGCTGCAGCAAACGTTGTTTTTCATTAAGTCTTTTTGTGCGGAAGAAATAGATGCCATATATAAGGGCAATGATTAGAAGAAACAGGATGATAGAGATAAAAATCACGTAAAGGCGGTTGCGGGCACTTAGTTTACTTACTTCATTCTGGCTTTTCTGAAATTTATATTTGTTTTCAAGCTCAAGTATTTTGTTGTTCTGTTCTGTGTTGTATATACTATCCTTTATTATCAAATAATCTTCTAATACTCTTAATGCGTTTTCTGATTCCCCAATTTCTTTATAGGTTTTAAACAGGCTGTATAAATTATTCATTTGAGGCTCTAATAAACCTACTTCTTTGTTTAATGTTTCACACTGCATGTACATTTCGATGGCAGCATTCTTTTGCCCTTGTGCTGCTAATATATCTCCCTTGCCAGTGTATGTATGAATCAAACCTGTTTTGTCTCCTAATTTTTCAAAGATTAAGGAGGCTTCTGTGAAATATTCATTGGCCTTTGAGTAATCCTTTGTTTTTAGGTATAAACAACCCAGATTGTACCGTACCGATGCTATTCTGTTACTGTCGTTTAAATGTTGATATGTTTTTAAGGCTTCGTTATAGTATTTAAGGGTACTGGCGTAATCATTAAGTCTAGTGGCAGCAACTCCAAGATTGAGTAAAATATCAGCTACTGATTTTTTATCATCTAATAGGAGGTATATATCCAGTGCTTTTTGAAAAAAGGAGCGTTGTATTTCAAATTTATTGCGGTTGCCGAAGATTAAAGCAATGTTTTGATAGGATTGAGCCATCCCTATACTGTCATTGGTTAGAGTCTCTATATGTAAACTTTTCTCATAAAGATTTAATGATTCCGTGTAATTCGCATTATAATAATGGATCAGGGCCATGTTGCTGTAGTTGGCAGCTATGTGTGTGCTGTCTTTGGTAAGTATAAAATAGGGTTCCGCCTGTTGGTAGGAGTTTAAGGCATCATGGTACTTTTCTTTGTAAAAATAGGCTTCTCCCAGATTATAGTATCCCAGTCCTTTGTATCTGTAATCCTTTTTGTTCGAGAGTTTTAGTAATTTAAGAGATAGGTCTTCGGCAAGATCCGGGTTGCTGGGAGCTACTTCTGTAGCTATTTGATTGAGTTTTTCGAGACGTTCGTCGCCAAAAGTGTTTTCCAGCTCTTTTGTAATTTGATTGGAGCTATCGGCAAATGTGAACTGACAAAATACGAAAAGACTGAGGGTGAAAGGGATTTTATAAAATGTACTCATTGGTCTGATTAATTGACATGATCAAAAGTACATTATAATATGATAAAAAAAAACCGCATGTGTAAATTGTTGTACATGCGGTTTTGTTATGATTTATGATATGCAACTTATTTCTTGCTGCATTCTTTTTTGCATTCTGCTTTCTTTTCTTTAGTACATTCTTTTTTCTCGGAACAAGCTTCCTTTTTCTCAGAACAGCATGCTTTCTTTTCGGCTTTCTTTTCGGTTTTTTCAGGTTCCTGAATATTGTCTGCAGCCATTACAGGTGATGCGATAGCTAACATAAATAAAAATAAAAATGATACAGCAATTGATTTCTTCATAATGTTAAATTTTAATTTATTAGTTGATAATTATTGTTGTTTACAAATATTATGTGATTTTTATAGAATATGTGTTATTCCCTTGTTAATCCGTGTTAATGACTTGTTAATTAAGTAAATTGTTACTTAATAAATTTATATTTTTGGCGCTTAGAAATTAAAACAATAAAGAAATAGATTTGTTTAATGATTAAGATGATAGATAAGCAGGGATGGTTGGCTGTAGTTACTTTTGTGGTATTGATATCGCTGGTAGTTATACAGGTTTTGTTTATAGTTAAAGCAGGTAAACTCGAAGAGAAACATTTTAATCACCGTGTTGTTCTGGCCTTGCGAGAGGCGCGCAATGAAATTGCCCGTGAAGCAAGTCTGTGTAATAATATGCATAATTATATCTGTGGAAATCCGTGTTCCGAAGATCTGCAGTGTTTAAATTTTCAGAAGGTAGATAGTATTATCCAGTCTAACCTGTATTTGCATAAAATCAATCTGGATTATCGTTTTGAGTTTGTTAATGAACACGAGGAAAAGAAAGGTAAGGTATGTATTTCGTGTTATGAGCAGTCGTTAAATGGTCTTTTGGCTCAGAATGGAATCAAGTTGGTTATTGAATTTCCGGAACAAAGCAAGTTTTTATTTGCTCAGCTGGGTACTCTTTTTTACCTGTCAATAGCCGCCATTCTTTTTGTAATGACCTCTTTTTTCATTACGTATCGCCTATTTAATAAAAAGAAAGCGATCTTGTTGAATACGAAGGATTTTATTGATAATATGGTGCACGAGTTTCAAACGCCTATTGCCAATGTTCGGTTTGCATCCGGTTTAATTAAAAAGAAAATAGGAAGTGGAAATGAAAGTAAAATAGAAGAATATGCCCAACTAATACACAATGAAAATAATAAACTCGCAGGTCATGTGCAGGATATTCTTAAGGTGGCTACCATGGAAACCGTAAAAGCAGAACTGGAATATGTTGATGTTCATGCTCTGGTGAGAGACTGTGTTAGTGATATTATTCCTCAGGTTACAGAACAAGGAGGGACTGTAGCTTTTTATCTTGATGCAACGAATTGTATGTTGAAAGGAGAATATACCTATTTGCGTCATGCAATAGCTAATTTATTGGATAATGCCGTAAAATATACTAATGGAAATGCCCCTCAGGTTACCATTTCAACTAAAAATGAAAATAAGCAATTGTTGGTTTCTATTGCAGATAATGGTATAGGTATTTCGGCTAATGAGTTTTCAAATATATTTCAAAAATATTATCGTGTTTCCTCAGGTAATGTGCATGACACGAAGGGTTTTGGTTTGGGACTTGATTTTGTTAAAAATGTAATGGATAGGCATAGAGGTACTGTTGAAGTGAAGAGTGAATTAAATAAAGGCAGTGTTTTTACTCTTAAGTTTAATGTAAAGTAATAGTAAATATTAATCGTCAAAATAATGTTTTTATGGATATAGCTAAAAGAATTCTTCTGGTTGAAGACGATACAAGTATGGGTTTTCTCTTGGTGGAATTTCTGGAATGCAATGGTTTTGATGTGAAATTATATAAAGATGGTATTTCCGGGCTTAAAGCGTTTAATAATTATTCTTTTGATTTTTGTCTGCTCGATGTGATGTTGCCCGGAATGGATGGATTTTCTATAGCGGAATCTATTCGTCAGAAAGATAAAAAAGTACCCATTATATTTTTAACTGCTAAAACACTTAAGGAAGATAAAATAAAAGGCTTTCGGATTGGTGTGGATGATTATATTGTAAAACCCTTTGATGAGGATGAATTGTTGTGCCGTATAAATGCCGTGTTGTTACGATGTAAAAACATGGAAGGTGAAGTGTTTGCAGGTAAAGTGTTGAATGTAGGAAGTTTTGAGTTTGATCCTAAAAACCTGTTATTGAAAAATAAAGACCTGTCGAAACGACTTACTCAAAAGGAAAATGATGTACTTCATATGCTGGCCAGCAGAATAAATGAGGTGGTTAAGCGGGATGATATCTTAAATACTTTATGGGGCGACAATGATTATTTTAATAGTCGTAGTTTGGATGTTTTCATTGCTAAAATTCGTAAATATCTTAAATCAGATACTTCAATAAGTATCGAGAGTATCCCGACGGTTGGTTATGTTTTAAAAGATAAAGCTTAATTAGAATAAATGTTATAACTGAGTTTTGTTTTTTTCTCAGCTTCTTCTTTGTGAGTAAACAGGTTATTTTTTATCCGGCACAGTTATGTGTTCATCATCTTATTTTGTTCGTTGGTTGTAAAAAATCCTTATTTGTTGTAAAATTTACAACCTATCGCATAATCATTTCGTACTCAATAGATAACTCTAAAATATGCAGATGATAGTCATTTGAAGTATGATGTAAAGTGGTATCTTTGCGGTAAATAATCATTATATATAACGGAGAATAAAATTTTTCAATAGTCTGTTCTTAGAAAAAGTATGTTAATAAAGGCGATGATGAAAATGATATGCCTGCTTACCTTGTGCGTATGGGGGAGTTGTGTCGGGTATGCTCAGGAAAAAATAACAAATCAGGATGCAAAGCTTTTTAGAAAAGCAATGAATCTTGCAGATCAGGGTAATTACAAAGAGGCCATTGATGTTTTTAAGGTTATGGTAACGCATAACCCTAATGATCTGGATGCTTTGTATAATATGGGTTTGTGTTATTTAAATACTACCTCCGGAGCAGATACTGCTGTAGTTTGTTTTAAAAAAGGGCTTGATATCCTTTCTCCTGAAGAAAAGAAGGGTTATTTGGGAACAGAATTAAGACTTTCGCTGGGAATGGCTTATCAGGTGTTGCTCCAGCCGCGTAAGGCTGTAGTTTTATATGAAGATATAATGGCTCATCTGCAAGCTCAGGATAGCTTATTACAGAAGGAGTTAGAGCATGAGATTCAGGTTTGTCAGAATGCTTATTTTTTCATCAATAACCCTATTGAGATGAGTGTGACAAATATGGGTAGTGATGTTAATTCAAGGTATGATGACCATAGTCCTCTGGCATCGGTGGGTGAGCATCGGTTGTTTTTTACATCAAGACGTAACTGGGTTAAAATGTCCCTGTTGTCTGATGGGCAATATGCAGAGAAGATTTATTCAGTGCCTTTGGATGAGGATAATGTTGAAAG
>JBFHEL010000252.1:0-6370 GCA_041584155.1 Saccharicrinis sp. | reverse complement strand
TTCGGCATGAGCATTAAAAATGCCATGAAACAAGGTTTTTAGTGTAACGAGGCATAACCTGTCCTGATTGCTTTTGGGAACATTGTTCTGGTGAACTGAGATAAAGCAACGAAGTGATTTGTTTTGAAGCAGTAACGATGCGTAATAGATTTACTAATGCGGGTTTAAGGCTGAATTTTTACCTTTTTAAATATTTGGACTATATTTTCAATAAACGCTTAACATATAATCTCCAAAGCCGGCTTTCTTTTCCTTTTTCCCACTGAAGCATATATTCTCTGGTTGGAAAGAATTCTCTTGTTAGCAGAATGACTTTGTTTTTGAGTCCTGGGGTGTGAATGATTTCCTTGAGATTTACTATTTTATGGATTTGTTGAATATCTCGTTTTTTCATCCAGTGATACAGTTCTTTTTCGATATTTACTTTTTGTGTGTCTTTTAATAAAAGTTGTTGAATTTCATGGGGTAATAATAAGGCTGTCATTTGAAGTACAGCCCAAAGCTTATTTTTTTCCTTTATTTTTATCTGTAAGACCTCATTAATAAATTTTTCAGGGTTTGCCTGTTTCGATAACAATAGAGCTATATCTACCAACCAGCTTAAGCGAAGCCCTCCGCTCTGGATATTTGAAGCTGCATGAGCTAATAAATGATAAGCTGTCAAAAGGTCATTGAGTATGAGAATATCTATTTCCTTTTTTGATATTTTAATTAAATGGTCGTAACAATTGTTTGTGTCTATATACACAGGGTTTCCTTTGGAGAAAAGACGTTGATGTATTTCTATGAGCACATTTTTAAATTGAATAGTCCTGACGTGAGAATGCACTTGTTCGTGGAGTGCTGAGCGAGGGACGTATCCCATTGTAGCTCCTGCCTCTAGTAAAGTATTTAAAGCCTTTATCCCATCGCCTTCACGAACTAAAATATCCAGATCACCCATTGGACGTAATCCTTCATCTGGATAATAATGATTAGCCAAAGCGGTTCCTTTTAAAGCAACTATAGTTATATTTTTATTTTTTAGTATTTCTTGTATCTCATTAAATACCCTAAGTTTATGCTGATTTTGAATAGAAGTAACCAGATATAGTTTTTTCCATCTTTCCAATTTTTCATTTGTATTCAGTAATAAAATACCTTGTTTGTGTCGGTAATAACACCAGGCGCCAATGCCATGCTGAATACCTAATTCAGTTAATGCATCATCAATTTTCTTAGTATAATTAATCTTGTTGTTTAGACTACAAAGGATTATTAGCTCTCTGACTTGTTCGATGGTTAATTCTTCTCTCATTTTTCAAAAGTAGTTAATTCCTTGTGAAATTTGTCTTAGGATATATTCATTTATAGCCCTTCGGAAGGCTATTGGTATTGAAAATTAGAATTTAAACCCGTGAAATATTGTACAGAATCCTTGATCTTCCATTGAGATATTTAAATAATAATCCTACCTTTGCAAAAGCATAATAGATTTGTTTACTATTCTGGTAACATTCGGATCATTCATACTTTCGCTTCAATAGCTTGATTGGCCATTTACTTACTCTACAATGTATCGCGACTCTATAGCTTAATTATAAACTAATAATTTGTATTGAATGGGGAGATCTCAGGAAACTTTTGGTAAAAAAGAAAAAGAAAAAAAACGCTTGAAAAAGCGACAGGATAAATCTAAACGAAAAGAAGAGCGTAAAGCTAATTCTGGTGGTAGTAGTTTAGATGATATGATTGCTTACGTAGATGAAAACGGAATGATCACAGATACGCCACCGGATATCACTAAAAAAAGAAAAATTGATGCGTCCACTATTGAAATCTCAGTGCCTAAAAAAGAGGATGAAGATCCTATTAGAACAGGCCGTGTAGAGTTTTTTAATACTGCTAAGGGTTATGGATTTATCAAGGACCTGGAAAATCAGGAAAAATATTTTGTGCATGTAAACGGATTGTTGGATCAAATCAAAGAATCTGATAAGGTGACTTTTGAATTGGAAAAAGGTTTAAAAGGAATGATGGCTGTGAGGGTAAAAAAAGCATAATTATCCCTCAAAGATCAGTTAACAGCGAGCAGTTTTCACTATTTTGTTACTTTCGCTGATAACTGATATTCATGCGCCTTTTTTAAAACGTTCTTGTTTTGCTTGCTCCAGAATTTTTTGTGTTTGCGAACCTTTACATTTTACTTTAAGATGTGGAGGCAGATAGCCATAAACCTGATAAAATATTTCTACTGTTTTAGGTGAGGTAAAAATGACGCCGTGAAACTGCTCCAGGTTTTGTTTGACAAGGGCCGGATTTCTCTCTAAAGTATATAAAGGTAAGTAGGTTACCTTATTGCCTAGGCTCTCGAGTAGAGATGTTAAGGCATTTCCTCCGGAGGCAGATCCTGGAAATAAAATTTCATGTGAGTGGATGTTGTTTTTTTTATAATAGGCAGCCATGGCATCTAAAGATTCTTCTTTTACCAAAGGTTCAACTAGCAGACCTTTCTCTTTTAATGCTTCTGCTGTATTTTTTCCTATGCAATCAATATCAAGATGATTGAGGTCCCGGGCGTCTTTGCCATTATTAAAAAGTGCATTAAAAAAATATTTCACCGCATATCTGCTTGTAAAAATCAAGCGCTTGTATCTTTTTAGTGAATCTACTGATCGCGAGATATTAAAATTATCTTCCAAAGATTGAATGGTAATAACGGGGGTATGTACCATGTTTTCTTCCGTTTCCCAGTCGTTAACCGACAAGCCCAGATACAACCATTTACGGGGTTGGCTGGAGTAAGGAGCTACTGTTTTTCCTATGATAATGATAGAAGGAGATGGTAGTCCCGAACCTTGGGAGATTAACTTCTGCAAAGTGCCTTTATAGGTTTTTTGTTCAGGAGTGGAGGCTTGATGGATGATAGCTACAGGCGTATTTTGATGCCAGCCTTCCTCTATTACCTTTTGAGCCAATTGTTGTTGTTGTGAGGCACCCATATAAAAAACCAAAGTATCTGCCTTGGGTATTTTAAGTTTGTGTAAATCATGTCCCGATAAAAATACCACCGATGAGGACAATGATCTCTCGGTAAGAGGTATCACCGCATCGGCTGCAGCAGCAAATGCGCTGGTGATGCCTGGTATAATTTCTGTATCGATAAATCTGCCGGTTAAATAATGATACTCTTCGGCCCCTCTGCCAAAGATTAAAGGATCGCCACCCTTGAGACGAACAACCCATTTCCCTTCGACGGCTTTCTGATATATTTGCTGGTTAATGAGCGACTGGTCAAACTTATGTTTTCCTTTTCTTTTTCCTACGTATATTTTCTGGCAGCAGAATTTATTCAGATAGTTATGATTGGTTAAATCGTCATAAAAAATAATATCTGCCTTATGAAGGTTAAATTCTGCCTTACGGGTGAGTAAAGAGGGATCGCCGGGGCCAAATCCGGCTAAAACTACACGTCCCCAGTGCTTACGGGCATCATACTGAGCAAAAAGTTTTTTCACATCCTCTCTTCCTCTCAAGCCAACAATAACCCAATAGTTATTGTTATTATGCTCATTTAATGCGATATTTTCGACTTTCTGTAACAGGGCATATATCTCTAATTCTTCCTTTAAAGGGTAGGGTAAGTCCATCGCTTCCTGAATATGCAAATCTGCCTGCTTATTTATCACAGAGAGCAATTGATTATCTTCATGTGCTGAATGATGATTTATTGCTGTAGCTGTTTTATTGTGGAAATAGCTTAAGTCTATGCCTTTAAGTATTTCGCCCAGTATTTTTTGTGAGGACTCCTGCAGTATTCTGCTAGACGTACTTATTTTTAGTGTATTCATTATTCCGCTAATCATTTGCAAGCATTAACTTTATTTTGTCCCTTAATTTTATGGAGGCCAGTACGTTTTTTGAATCTGATCCTACTGCAATGCTCATTTTCTGATCAATAAGGATGGCTGGTGAAACAAAATCGCAATAAGCAGGCTTATCGGCCACGTTGACCAGGCAACCTGCTTCCTTCGCATGCCTGGCGATCCTGTGATTTAACTCGTGGTTGTTGGTGGTGATGTATGCTATTCTAAAGCCCTCTAAGTCGCCCTTTTGGTATTCCCGTTCGTGCCATTCTACACCATCTAATTTTTTGATTGCAGGCTGTATCTCGGGGGCAATCACCTTAAAGTGACTGGTAAATTGCTTTAGTATTTTTAATTTATGCAAGGCTACTTTTCCTCCTCCTATAAATAAAATCTGCTGGTCGCTTACTCTTATTGAGATGGGTAGAAACTCCATATTATGCCATTTTAAAATTGAAATAAGGCCTATTAAATAAGCAGTATGATAAAGTTTAAGTAATCGGGATTAATTATTTAAATAAAATATTCCGGTTCTTTGGGTGGAACCTTGCCATATTTTATTCTGTTCCAAACCCGCTCATGCCAATAGTATAAAAACATTTTAGTAAAGACTTCCACACCACTGATTGAGGCTGCCAAACCTATTTTTCCTGTGATAAAATAGGCCACAATAAAGGTGTCTAGTGTGCCTGTTGTTCTCCACGAAATTGTTTTTAAGAGGGTTCTGTACCTTTTCTCCTTCATTATTCAATCTCCTTTATATATTCCTGGTGATCAATAATTCCAACACGTCCCACAAAATCACCAAAGCGTTCACCTTGTTGTCTCTCACGGGCGTATCTTGGTAATAAAATATTGAGCTCATCCAATATTTCTTTTTCCGATAAGGTTTCTTTGTATAGGGTATTCAGTCTGTCACCGTTGAATCCGGCACCCAGGTACATATTGTATTTTCCCATCGACCGGCCTACCAGTCCAATCTCGCCTAAATAAGGTCTGCCACAGCCATTAGGGCAGCCGGTCATTCTGATGAGGATATCGTCTTTAAACAAACCATTGTCTTCCAATATCACTTCAATCTTGTCCAAAAGAGAGGGCAGGTAGCGCTCAGCTTCTGCAAATGCCATTGTACAGGTATTCAGGGCGACACAGGCAATGGCATTTTTTCGGGCTCCGCTCAAGCGGTTTTGAGGCCATATCTGATACTCTTTGAGCAAAGCAGATATCTCGGCTTTATCCTTATCCTGTATAGCACCAAGCACCAGCCCCTGATTGCCTGTTAAGCGAAAATCACATTTTTGTAGATCAGCTATGGCTCTGAGTCCTTGCTTCAGCCTGTATTCGCCTTGGTCTTTTACTCTACCATGTTCTATAAATAAACCTAAAAACCATTTACCACTCTTGCTTTTCTTCCAGCCAAATACATCACCGTTAGACTCGAAACGATATGGTCTGGGTTTTTCCAGTGTATAGCTCAATCTATTCTCTAACAGCTTTTTAAATTCAGCTGGACCCATGCGGTCTATCGTATATTTTAAGCGTGCTTTTTTTCTGTTTTCTCTGTTTCCATAATCCCTTTGTATTTTAACTACCTCTTCTATTACCTCAATGGTTTTATCATAAGGAACATAGCCCACAAGATCACCCAGGCGTGGATAGGTTCCTTTTTCTGTAAAGGTCATGCCCATTCCACCGCCAATCACCAGATTGAAGCCTTCCAGTTTATCGTTGTTGTCAATGGCTATTAAGCCCACGTCATTTGAATAAATATCAGTGTCGTTATAAGGAGGGATAGCTATGGCAATTTTAAACTTACGAGGCAGATAGGTCTTTCCGTAAATAGGTTCTTCATCAAGCTTTCCATCTACCAGAATCTTGTTGTTTAACCATATTTCATGGTAGGCAGTTGTTTTGGGTAGTAAGTGGTTGCTAATCTCCTTCGACATCTGATAAGCAGCAGGAACGAGGGGTGAAAGGGCTTCGTTAGTGGTACACATCACATTTCTGTTTACATCGCCACAGGCAGCTATCGTATCGAGTAAGGTTTCGCTAATTCCCCTCATGGTATCTTTTAAATTCTTTTTAATGACGCCATGGAACTGAAAGGTTTGCCGCGTAGTTAATTTCAGGGTGTTATTGGCCTTTGTTTTGGAGAGTTCATCAAAGGCAATCCACTGTTTAGCAGAGGCAACACCACCAGGGATTCGAACCCTAATCATAAAACTATATAAGGGTTCCAGCTTTTGTTTTTTTCGTATAGCATCCAGATCTCTGTTGGTTTGCTGATAGCTGCCGTGAAATTTAATTAACTGCGTGTCGTCGCTGGCAATAGAACCAGTGGCTGCATCCTGCAGGCTTTTTTCAAGCGTTCCTCGTAAATAATTGCTCTGTTCTTTTATTCTCTCTACATCAGAAGGATTCCAGGAGGGAAATATTTCATTGTTTTTAACGTCTGCCATCGCTATTTATTTTTTGGTTGTCATTGTATAAAAAATGGATATGCTGTCTTTTTTTTGAATTGATTG
>JBFHEL010000251.1:0-6377 GCA_041584155.1 Saccharicrinis sp. | reverse complement strand
TTGTAATGCACCCTTGTTGATGGTTGCGAAATTTTTATGATACGGTTTAAATCTATTGGTGTACCTATAATAACGGTATCGCAAGGTACATTATTAATAGTGGCTTGAAGATCTTTGATTTGTTGAGGGCCATATCCCATTGCGGGTAATACCGATGGGATGTGCGGATATTTATTATAGGTTTCTTTAATGCTACCCACAGCATATTCCCGTGGATCAATAATTTCAGAGGCATTGTATTTCTGAGCGGCCAGTAAGCCTGCTCCCATATGCATCTCTCCATGAGTCAGTGTTGGACCATCTTCTATAATCAGCACCTTTTTGTTCGTAATCAATTGGCTGTTATCTACTTCAATGGGTGATGCAGCATCGATTATAGTGGCAGAGGGATTAATGCGTTGTATGTTTTGTCGTAATTGTATGATATCATCCCCATTGGCACTGTCAATTTTATTTATGATAACCACGTCTGATATACGTACATTAACCTCTCCGGGGTAGTAGCTGCTTTCATGTCCTACGCGATGGGGGTCGGCTACGGTAATCATTAAATCAGGTTTGTAGAAAGGCATGTCGTTGTTTCCTCCATCCCAAACAATAATGTCGCACCCATTTTCATCATCTTCTGCCTCACGTAAGATGTCATGATAGTCAACGCCCGAATAAATTACATTTCCCCTGACAATATGAGGTTCATACTCTTCCATTTCTTCAATGGTACATTTGTGCAGTTTCAGATCCTGCAGGCTGGCAAAGCGCTGAACAATCTGATCCTTTAAATTGCCATAAGGCATAGGATGGCGGATGGCGACTACTTTTTTGCCTTTTTTCATCAGGTATTCAATTACCTTACGCGATGTTTGGCTTTTTCCACAGCCTGTGCGTGTAGCACAAATGGCAATTACCGGTTTGAGGCTTTTTAGCATGGTATGATTGGTTCCTAACAGCGTAAAGTCGGCACCGGCCGCTTGCACTATTGAAGCCAGATTCATAACTCGTTGATAGGATACATCACTATATGAGAAAAAGCATTCATCTACCTTAAGCTTTTTTATTAAATAAGGTAATTCTGATTCCTTGTATATCGGAATGCCATAGGGATAATGTTTGCCGGTTAGTTCAATGGGGTAATTTCGTCCTTCAATATCGGGTATCTGCGTAGCTGTAAATCCAACTACCTTATAATCGAAATTATTTTTAAAATAAGCATTGAAATTGTGGAAATCTCTTCCTGCAGCTCCTAAAATAATTGCATTCTTCATCGGTGTAGTATTTGGGTATATATGAAATATAAAGTTAAACGAAATATTTATTCTGGCTTAATACAATTTACATATTTTCCTTAAGAATTAAAATCTTCGTATTAACTTTTAGTTCTGTTTGATTAATAATAACTTTGACTCATGAATTTTTTGGCTCATATCTACCTGTCGGGAGGAATTAACGAGGTCATGATTGGTAATTTTATTGGCGATTATGTAAAGGGGAAAGGTTATGAGAATTTCTCACCTGAAATTCAGCGGGGTATACTGCTTCATCGAAAAATAGATAGTTATACCGATAAGCATCCACTGGTAAGGATGAGTACGGCACGTTTTAAGCCCTGTTACCAACGTTATGCATCTGTGGTAATAGATGTGGTATATGATCATTATCTGGCTTGTATGTGGGATGATTATTCGGATGTTCCATTAGCCACTTATGTTGATCAGGTACACGCTTATCTGTTGAAAAATTATTTTACCTTACCACGTAGGGTAAAGGCTTTTTTGCCTTTCTTAATTAAAAGTAGAAGGTTAGAAAATTATAAGTATTTGCCAGGTGTTGAAAGGTCATTATTAATTATGGCTAATCATACTTCCTTACCTGAAAAATCAAAGTGTGCCACCAGAATTATAAGTGAACAGTATGATGAACTGAAGGATGAGTTTGTGGCATATTTTAACGATGTTAGGGGGATGGTAAATGCTTGTTTATTATAAAAGGCCGCATAACACCTGCATGCTTGGGTGTTTAATTGTATATGTTACTAAGAAGCTTATTTAATCGTGGTTGGTTTACTTAACTCCTTTAATCATTCTGGGTTTGCCAAATAAATCATTCCTTACTTCAATATTCTGAAATCCTATACTTTGCATTAGTTCTTTGGTTTCTTTAGCAAGAGCTTCGTTGATTTCAAAAAATAGTGTGCCCTTAGGTTGTAGCGAATGAATCGCATATTCACTTATAGCTTTATAAAAAAGTAAAGGGTTATGGTCATCAACAAAGAGGGCCAGATGAGGTTCGTGATTTAAAACATTATTGTTCATCATTTCTTTTTCTAACTCTCTCACATATGGAGGGTTACTTACAATGATATTGTAGGTGTTATGTTGAGATTGAGCTTGTAAAGCATCCTGCTTTAAAAAAGAAATTTCAACCTGGTTTAAAAGGGCATTTATATTGGCAGTGTTTAACGCTTCATCTGAAATATCCCACGCGCTCACGTTGGCATCTTTTATGTTTCTTTTCAGCGAAATAGGAATACAACCACTTCCCGTACCAATATCTAATATTGCAGGACTGGCTAGTTGGTTGTCTTCAATAATCCAGTGAACCAATTCTTCTGTTTCAGGTCGAGGAATTAAAACCGAAGGGTTGACTTTAAACCGAAGACCATAAAACTCTGTTTCTCCAAGGATATATTGTATAGGTGTATGGTGTTTTAACGCTTGTAATGCTTCCTTACAGAAGGCTATGAGTTCATCAGAAAGCGGTTCGTCTGCTTTCATCAGGACATCAATTCTTGAATAACCCATTTGAGACTCAAGAATTAAAGTGACAAAATTTCTGATTTCTTCAAAGGGATAAAGGGCTTGTAGTTCGTTTTTAAAAACAGCCAATATTTGGTTGATGGTCTTAAAGTTCATAATATCTTTGTTGTGATGCAAAATTAACCATTTTTGTTTTTTATAAGCACCTATATTTAAAGAACAGCAAATTAGTTAACAAATGAATGAAGATCAGAAATTTATGCTTCGTTGTCTGGAGTTAGCCGAAAATGGCTTGGGCAATACGTATTCCAATCCAATGGTTGGTTCAGTAATTGTTTATAAGGGTCAAATTATCGGAGAAGGATTCCATCATAAGGCGGGGGAAGCGCATGCCGAAGTCAATGCTATTCAAGCGGTAAAGGATAAAAATTTGCTTAAGGAGGCTACTTTATATGTAAATTTGGAACCATGTGCCCATTACGGTAAAACTCCTCCTTGCTCGCTGTTGATCAAACAAATGAAGATACCTCGTGTGGTTATTGGATGTACAGATTCATTTTCGAAAGTAGCAGGTAAGGGTATTCAAATGCTAAAGGAGGCCGGCGTTGATGTGCTTGTAGGGGTTTTAGAAAAAGAAAGTCGGGAATTAAATAAACGTTTCTTTATGTTCCACGAGGAACTAAGACCGTATGTAATTTTAAAATGGGCTCAAACTCTTGATGGTTTTATTGATATCGATCGTCAACAGGAAGATTACGGTCAGCCAACCTGGATAACGAATGGTTTGGTTAAGAAGTTGGTACATAAATGGCGCAGTCAAGAGCAAGCTATTTTGGTTGGTACCAATACGGCAATAAAAGATAATCCATCATTAACTACCCGTGAATGGACAGGTAATAATCCGGTAAGAATTTTGATAGACAGGCAGGGGCGTGTGCCATTAACACATCATATTTTAGACAATACGGTAGACACTATTGTTTTTACAGAGCAGACTAAAAAGGATACTGCAAAAATTAATTATCAAACTATAGATTTTTCGGTGAATATTGTCTCTCAAATTCTTCATTGCCTCTATGAAAAAAAGCTTCAGTCGGTAATTGTAGAAGGAGGAAGAATGTTATTGCAAAGCTTTATTGATGCGGATTTATGGGATGAGGCCAGATGCTTTATTGGCGAGAGCTGTTTTCAGAAAGGTGTCTCCGCACCATTATTACCATGTCATCCTGTTAAAGAAGAGATGGTTGGTAACAGTAAATTACTTTTTTATAGAAATGATAGGATGTAATACTGTTTTTATGTTAATTTTTTTTACATTTAAAACTGAGGTAGCAACTGTATTTGTTCTAAAAGGAAGTATTAAAACATAGTATTATTTTATATGTGGTGGAGTGAAAACTTGTCTTCTTTAATATATGTAGTTCTGATTTCAGCCTATGTGATCTCTGTTTTAATGGTTATAGGTGTGATGATTTTAGAAAACCGGAGTCCTTTAAAATCCCTCTCCTGGATTTTGGTATTGCTGTTAATGCCAGGTATTGGTATTGTTCTTTATATCTTTTTTGGGCAGAATCTGCGTAAGGAAAAAATTATAAGACGTAAGGGTATCAAGAGTCATGACTATATGAGTTCTGTTGCACATGCCCAAACGCGCCAGTTTAGAGAACGGGATTGGTTTACAGATGAAATACTCAGAGAAAAAGGACAAATTATTCATTTGCAGCTGAATAACAGTAATTCAGTAGTTACCACAGGCAATAAAGTTACCCTTCTGAATAACGGGAAAGATAAGTTTAAGGAATTAATTGAAGAGCTGAATAAGGCTAAAAGTTTTATACACCTGCAATACTATATTTTTGCTAAAGATACCATCGGAAATACCATCAAGGAAATATTATTAAGGAAAGCAAAAGAAGGTGTTGAGGTTAGAATGATTGTTGATGATGTGGGATGTTGGGAATTAAAAAATGATTATTATAACGAACTGCGCAAAGCAGGAATAGAGATTTATCCTTTCTTGAAAGTTCGTTTCCCATTATTTACCAGTAAGATTAACTATCGTAACCACCGTAAGATTGTTGTTATTGATGGTTATGTAGGTTTTGTAGGAGGAATTAATGTGGCAGATAGATATATTGATGGAGATCCAAGTTATGGTATTTGGCGCGATACACATATTAAAGTAGAAGGAGATGCCGTTAATAGTCTGCAATATATCTTTTCGCTCGATTGGTATTTTGTGAGCCAGGTTGAATTGGCATTTAAAAAATATTTCCCAGTTAAAGAAGTGAAAGGGAAAATACCGGTGCAGGTTTGCCCGAGTGGACCCGATACTGATTGGCCCGGAATCATGATGGGGTTCTTTAAAATTATTACCAGTGCTAAAAAATATATATATGTGGCAACACCTTATTTTATGCCCAATGAAAGTATATTAATGGCTTTAAAAACAGCAGCTATGAGTGGTGTGGATGTGCGTATTATCATCCCTGAAAAATCAGATGCTTACATCACTAAATTGTCAACCTTATCCTATCTAAAGGAAATGATGGAGGCTGGTGTAAAAATATATTTTTACAAAAAAGGGTTCATTCATAGTAAGGTGATTGTTTCTGATGATATGGTCGCTTCTATTGGATCGGCGAATATGGACTTTCGTAGTTTTGAGCAGAATTTTGAGGTCACTGCTTTTGTTTACGATAGGGATTTTTCCAAACAGGTAAAACAAACTTTTATGTATGATTTTGCCAATAGCAAACGTTTATTACTCAAGGAATGGAAAAAACGCCCTATTCGTCAGAAGGCCAGAGAATCCTTTGCCAGATTACTAAGTCCATTATTATAGCTCAGTTAGTTAAGAGAAGGGTAGCTTATTTAAATCTACATTACCTCCGCTTAATATAACACCAACTTTTTTGTCCTTGAATATTTCCTTGTTTTCCAGTATGATGGCCAGAGCAACAGCTGATGATGGTTCTACGATAATTTTCATTCTTTCCCATATCAGTCGCATAGCATGTATGATACTTGTATCAGGGGTAGTATAAATCTGATCAACATTTTTCTTTATTACTTCAAAAGTGATATCCCCCAGCGAAGTTAATAATCCGTCGGCAATGGTGTTAGTATTTTCGGCAGGCAACCATTTCCCACTCTTTAGGGAGCGATAGGCATCATCAGCACCTTCGGGTTCTGCAGCAATTACTTCTATATCAGGATTGATATACTTAGCAGTGATGCTTGTTCCGCTAAGCAAACCACCTCCTCCTACCGGAGTAATAATTGTATCCAAATTGTTTTGTTGTTGCATTAATTCTAGTGCGCAAGTGCCCTGTCCGGCTATAATCTCCTTTTGATTATAGGGATGAATCATTACAGCACCGGATTCCTCGATTATTTTCTCCAGCGTATCTTCGCGTGCCTGCAGTGTTGGTTCGCAGAAAGTAATAATACCACCATAGCCTTCAACAGCTTTTTTCTTTATTACAGGAGCATTTTTAGGCATTACAATATAGGCACGTGTTTCTCTGAGTTGGGCAGCCAAAGCAAGTGCTGCTGCATGATTGCCTGAGGAATGTGTTGCTACTCCTTTTTTTGAATCTTCCTTACTAAGAGAGAAAACGG